>JBDUEM010000169.1:0-16566 GCA_040002435.1 Bryobacteraceae bacterium | reverse complement strand
TCTATCACGATCACTGCGTCGACGGAGCGGCCTCGGCGGCCTTCTTCAGCCGGTTCCTGGAAGACAAGTTTCATCCGGATTCCGAGTTTCTTTTCACCGGTATGGCGCACAAAGCATCGCAGATATTCGAGGACAGCTTATTCGACGGCGACGAAAATGCGATCGTCGATTTCAAGTACAGTCCCAATCCGAAGCTGACGTGGTGGTTTGATCATCATCAGAGTGCGTTTCTCTCTGCAGAGGATGCCGAACACTTCCGGCAAGACCGCAGCGGGAAGAAACTGTACGACCCGAATTTCCGGTCGTGCACCAACTTCATCCGAACCGTTGCCAGCGAGAAGTTTGGATATCAGGCAAAAGACCTGGACGAACTGGTCAAGTGGGCTGACATTATCGACGGCGCTCAGTATGCGAGTTCGCAGGAGGCCGTAGAATTGCGTGCGCCGGCAATGCAATTGACTCTGGTGATAGAGGGGTCAAAGGGCTCTGAGACGGTTCAGAAGATCATTCGATGGATGCGGCACCTACCGCTGGAGCAGATCATCGCCCAGCCGGAAATTCAGGAGCTGTACGTTCCGATGTACGAACGGCACGTCAAGTCCATTGATGTGATCCGGAGGAACGCCATCAGTTCGGACGGTGTTGTGTTCTTCGATTTGATCGCCGACAAGATGGAAGGGTACAACAAGTTCATCCCTTATTATCTTTTCCCCGATTCCACCTACACTGTTTCGGTGAGTACATCCACGTTTCGAACAAAGGTCTCGGTAGGCTCTAATCCCTGGGTGACCAAGCCGCTGAATCACAACCTGGCGACCATTTGCGAGCGCTACGGCGGCGGCGGACACGCCAAGGTGGGCGCCATCAGCTTCGAGGTTGGCCAGGTGGAACGGGCTCGTGCGGCGGCGGCGGAAATCACGCGCGAACTCAAAGGTTAAGATCAGACTGGAGGCTGTGATGCGCCAATGGACCGCCGGAGTGCTGGCGATTTTGTTTTCTGTCTTTCTGGTTTCCTGTTCCGGAGAAAAAGCCGTGCCTGCCGCTGAACCCATTGCCTCTGAGGCATTCCGCACCTTTGTAGACGACTACTTCAAAGCGTTATTCGAGTTTAGTCCGACCACGGCGACGGCGAACGGCTTCCATGAATACGATGCCCGTCTGGAGGATTATTCCGCCGGGGCTTTCCAGTCGAGGGTGGCGACGCTGCGCAGCCTGGGCACCCGCCTGGATGGGCTGAGGCGCGAGAAACTTACGGCCGATGAGGTAATCGACGCCTCGATCCTGGATGGGCAGATCAAAACTGAACTGCAGGACATCCAGGTAATCGAGAGCTGGCGCCGCAGCCCGAAAGCTTACATTGAATTACCTGCGGGCGCGATAGACCTGTTGATCAAACGCGACTTTGCCCCTGGCCCCGAGCGGCTGCGGTCCGTGATTTCACGCCTGCAGCAGGTACCGAAGGTCATGGAGGAATTGCGCGTCAACATGACGGTTCCGCCAAGGGAGTTCACGCAGATCGCAATTGAAGAGGGCTCTGGATCAATTGGCTTTTTCCGGGATACGCTTGCGGCGTGGGCGAAGGACGCCGCGGGAAGCGATACGGGGCTGCTGAAGGAATTCGAGACCGCCAACCAAGGCGCGGTAAAGGCCTACCAGGGCGCTGTGACGTATTTGAAGACGGACCTTCTCCCAAAGTCCAAGGGCACCTACGCGATCGGCGCGAAGAACTTTACCGACAAGCTTCTTTGGGAAGAGATGGTGGACTTGCCGATCGACCGGGTACTGGCGATCGGGGAAGCGAATCTTGAGAAGGATCATCAAGATTTTGTCGAGACGGCCCGCAAGATCGATCCGAACAAGACTCCGGCGCAGGTGATGAAGCTGATTTCCAAAGATCATCCAACAGCGGCAACTTTGATCGACTCGGCCAAGAACACCATCGAGAGCATCCGGCAGTACATTGTGGACAAGAAGATTATTACGATTCCTTCGGAGGTTCGGCCCACCATCATGGAGACTCCGCCGTATGCGCGGTCCGGATCGTTTGCATCCATGGATACGCCCGGAGCCTATGAGAAAAAGGCGAAGGAGGCTTTCTACTACATCACGCCGCCGGAAAAGAACTGGAGCGCGAAGGAAATAGAAGAACACCTGCGGCTCTTCAACAAGCCGGTAATGGATATCATCACCATTCACGAGGCCTACCCCGGTCATTTCGTCCAGTTTCTATATGCAGCAAAGTTCCCCACCAAGACGAGGAAACTTTTGTATTGCAGCAGCAACGTGGAAGGCTGGGCACACTATTCAGAACAGATGATGCTGGAGCAGGGTTTTGGCGGGGGCGATCCCAAGATCCGCCTGGCGCAGTTATCTGAGGCGCTTCTGCGGGATGTCCGCTACGTGGTCGGTATCAAGCTGCACACGCAGGGCATGACTGTGGAACAAGGGCAGGACATGTTCGTGACGAAGGGATTTCAGGAGCCGAAGGTCGCCTATGGCGAAGCTCGCCGGGGAGCCTTTAATCCCACGTATCTTTACTACACGTTGGGAAAGCTGGAGATCCTGAAGCTTCGTGAGGATTACAAGAAGGCGAAGGGGAGCGCGTTCTCCCTGGAAGGTTTCCATAACGACTTCGTCAAGCAGGGAGGTGTGCCGATCAAAGTCATCCGGCAGATCATGCTGCCTGGCGATTCCGGGACTATTCTGTAGCGCCTGACATCTTCTCGAGATACTTCGCGAACACATCGCACTCCAGATTCACGCGGTCGCCCGGCTTGTGCGTACGAAGCGCCGTGTGCTGGTAGGTATGCGGAATAATGGTGACCGACACTACGTAATCTTCGATGGCGGCGACAGTCAGGCTGATGCCGTCTATGGCGAGCGATCCTTTAAAGACAACATAGCGGTCGAGCCTTTCGGGAATACGGATCTTCAACCACCAGTTATTGTCGTCGAGTTGGTCGAACGAGAGAAACTCGCCTGTACCGTCAATGTGACCTTGGACAACGTGGCCGCTCAACCGGCCAGTGGCCAGCAGAGGGCGTTCGAGATTTACAACGGCGCCGGGTTTGAGTTCGCCTAGATTTGTGCGCCGCAGCGTCTCCGGCGCAAGGTCGGCGGCGAACGACGACGGGGCAATTTCAACGGCGGTCAGACAGACCCCATCTACGGAGATACTGCATCCTTCGGTGGCGTCTGACAGAACGGTTGTGCAGGCGACGCGAATGCGGGCTGCCTCGCCATGGCGGTCCAGTGATTCAATCGTTCCTAGCTCTTCAATGATTCCGGTGAACATTGGGGTTTGCGACTGACAAACCCCAATTATGCGCTATCCGCCAGGGACTTCTAGAGCGACCGGAGGAAGTTCAGAATGTCCTGCTTCTGCGACGTCGACAGCGCATTGTAGTCGGTGATCACGGCGTTCGCTTCGGAACCCAAACTGGAATGCGCCTTTATTGCTTCGACTAAGTTCGACGTCCTGCCGTCGTGCAGGAAGAAGAGGCGTTGACCGAGTCCCCACAGAGGCGCAGTCCGGAAATCACCCGGCCCAGCCGCACCTTGCGTAACTCCATCGGCAAGACCTGAGCCCATGTTGTGTACCAGCAGATCCGAATACAGGTTGACGGGTTTACTGCTGAAGGCAGGTGTGCTGTTCGGGCTGGTCTGCAGGGTGGCGGTGTGGCATAGCGAGCAGCCTGTCGTGTTGAACAGATTTGCGCCGTTATTGATCGAGGCGTTCAAGGGACCACGGGCGGGTGGCGCAAGCATCCTCATGAAAAAGGTGAATTTAATCACGTCGCCGATTGCGTCCTGAATGTTACCCGCGTTCACGTCCATGTGATCTTCCGGAGTGTTTTCGAAGTGACACCCGGGCGTGCTGTCACGTTCCTGCATGAACAGATCCGTAGTGACTCCCTGCTCCACGTTGTATGCCTCGGCGGCAAAGATCATCAGAGACTTGTTCTGCGCCTTCCAGCCGAATCTGGTCATACTTCCGTCATTTCCGGAGCGATTTGCGTGTCCGGAAATGCCCTTTTGGGCTTTGAGTGCCGATGAGGATTTCATGTTTGCAACGACTGTCGAATCGTCGATTGCTTCGATTAGGCCGGATCCAAACAACGGTGTTGGAATGCGAAAGCTGACGTTGTTTGTTTTCACAGCTGTGGCGAAGTCCGGCTGATCCAGGTTGCAACCAGGGGCATCGGTCCGGCCCTTGATCGTGAACAGGGCTGCGACGCCGCCATCAGGAGTTCCATTGGGGTTGCGAATGAGGCGTGCCTCGCGGACCGGTCCGTCCGACGTGATGAAGGACGGAATTCTATTGAGAGCGCCTGCCTTGTTCGCAACAGCGACCTGTGGGTTCACCTGGGGCGCGGAGCCGCCGAAAGCCGGTTGAGAATGACATCCCCCACAGCTATCAAGGTTGAACATGGGGCCGAGCCCGCCCTCTCCGGTGAGCGTACCCGTCACCGAATTTACTTGCTGAAAGGCATCCAACCCCGCCCGAAAGACTCCTGGTTCATTACCGACGAGTCCTGAAATCGGACCACCTGCTCCTGGTGCACCTCCGCGAGGCCCAGGATCGGACGGGGCGCTGCTTCGACTAACATCCGTCTGAGCGATAAGCAAAGCGCCGGTAGCAAGTACGGTTAAGACGAGGCGCGCAGCGGCTGTACGAGATTCTACGGCGGATAGACGCACGAATACCTGCATATTCTCTTACTCCTTTTTTTTCAATATTTGGGCACACGTGTAGCGGAAGGCCAAACGTGTGATGGGTCGCGGGCAAGGTAATGAGAGCGTACCGCCGAAAAACGGCAGCCGGGCGCATCCTTCCCGTTGGCGTTCAGAACTCGTCCGGATTAGACGAGTACGTTAACTTACTTTCTGATCTGAAGAAAAGTATCACGAGTCGAAGGTGCTGTCAAGAAGAAATAGTACTTAGAAATACACAGTACTGGAGCGTGGGTATGACAGCGAAAAACTTTGAATTTTAATATAGTATTAGGCAGCTTAGCTTGCTGAATCCTCAAGCCAGAGTTGGAGGTGCGTGATGAATAGAAGACACTTTGTGATGAGTTCGGCGTTGGCAGCCGGGAGCGCGTTGGCACCTAAAGCGGTCGCAGGCCCGAATGATCGGGTCCGTGTCGCCTGCGTTGGAGTGCGCGGCCAAGGGAAGTCCCACATCGGGGCCTACTCGAAAATGGACAATGTGGAGATCGCGGCGGTCTGCGACATCGATGAAAGCATTCTCAATGCGCGGTTGGGCGAGATTGAGAAGAACAGCGGCAAGCGGCCGGCGGGATACACCGATCTTCGAAAGCTGCTGGAAGACAAGTCTATTGACGCCGTATCTATCGCCACTCCAAACCATCAACACGCGCTGCAAACCATCTGGGCCTGCCAGGCGGGTAAGCATGTTTATGTGGAGAAGCCCGCTTCGCACAACATATTCGAATCGAAACAAATTGTTGCCGCGGCCCGTAAATATGACCGGCTGGTACAGAACGGCGTGAATGCGCGGTCGTCGGTAGGAGTGAGAGAGGCGGTTCAGAAGCTGAACGAAGGCGTGATCGGCGACGTATACATGGCGCGCGGTCTCTGTTACAAGTGGCGCGACACCATTGGGCGCGCTCCTGTAGAAGCAGTGCCCGCGGGCGTGCACTACGACCTTTGGTTGGGTCCGGCGCCGAAACATGAATTTACGAAGAATCGTTTTCACTACAATTGGCACTGGTTCTGGGACTACGGCAACGGCGATTTCGGAAACCAGGGTATCCACGAGGTAGACATCTGCCGCTGGGGGCTGGGCGTCAGGTATCCGTCGAAGATCAGCGCGATTGGCGGCCATTTCATGTTCGATGACGACCAGGAAACGCCGAACACCATGACCGCTACCTATGAATTCAACGAGGGCGGCCGCAAGCGCATGATGGTGTTTGAAGTGCGCCATTGGATGACGAACCACGAAGCCGGCATCGGCGAAAATGGAAAGAAAAAAGATAGTAATTCGATTGGTAATTTGTTCTACGGGTCGAAGGGCTATATGGCAATAGACGGCTACAATACTTACAAAACATGGCTGGGCAGAGATCAGGAGCCAGGACCTGCCAACAGCGCACCCGGCAACAACTGGGAGAACTTCATCGGCGCCGTCCGCAGCGGCAAACGCTCCGACCTGAATCACGAAATTCAGGAAGGCGCGGACTCGGCCACGCTGATGCACCTGGCGAATATCTCGTACAGGCTGGGGCGAACGCTCAATTTCGATTCGGCGAAGATGGAAGTGACGGGCGATCCGGAAGCGAACAAGATGTTCACCAGGAATTACCGGTCGCCCTTCATTGTGCCCGTTAAGGTTTAGACCGCGGGCTTCCCCGCACCGAACCTGACGTCGGATCCGAACACGATTTGTTCAGCGAAACAAACATAGCTGGACGGATTATGCACGGCTTGCTCGGCGGAAATGTTCGGGTATTGGGAGCCGTGCTCGTAAAAATCGTTCGCGTTATTTGCTAGCTGATCCACGAAGTGAACGGGTTCATGCAGCACCATGGCCGCGCGGCACATGGGTCCGAAACCCGATGTCCCGTTAAAGGGCTTGAAAGACGTAGTGAAGTTCACACTGCCCTGAAAAAACGTGTAGGCAGGAAACGGCACCCCGTCGTCGTCCACGCCGCGGTCGGATGCTGCCTGCGCGTCGCTTCGGCCACGGAACACTTGAGCCGCCCTGCCAAACACCGAGATCACGCGCGTGTAATTTTGTTTGATGATCTGGAGATAGACGGATTGCGGCAGCTTTCCGCGGCTCAGATGGAAATGCGTCTCCAGAGCGGCGGCGGTATTGCCCACGAGGAGTCCGTTTACGGCAGTGAGCGCGAACTGAGCCTAGAGATTGGACACAACCATATCGGTCAGGGCAAGCACCTTGGGATCGGCGGCCATAACGCTGGGGTCGAGAATCGCGTTGATTTCGCGCAGCGTGGATCCACCTGGGTCTACTTTCGAGTCCTGCGTCAACCCGAGATGGACCTGTTGGAAGTGTAAAATTGCCCCTCTTGTTTTTGGCCCCGATTGGCCATCGGGAACGAGCTTTGGGCTTGCTCCTCCGGCACTTGGCTGAATGTCATTCAATGCTTTCTGAATCGCCATTACATCGGCGGGCCGGTTGGTGCCGTTTAGGCCAACCGATGCGGTGATAGTTACTGCCATTGTGTCGTCTCTCCTAAATCCCTTATACGAAAACCAACTGCGTTTGGGTGTGGCCGCCACAGGGGTTAAACTTGCGGATAACCATGACTCGTCGAACTTTGCTTTCTGCCCTACCCGTGGCGCCGCTGTTGCTGGGTGCTGATGACGGTTTTACTTCCCTGTTTGACGGCAAGACCCTGACCGGCTGGAACGTGCAGCAGGGTCCGGAGACCGCCTTTTACGTAAACGACGGTGCGATCGTGATTCACGAGGGTTCAGGATTTCCCACCTGGCTCCGATCGGCTAAAAAGTACGAGAATTTCGACTTCCGCTGCGAGTTCTTCATCAAGGGGTGGGCCAATTCCGGCATCTACCTGCATGCGCCGGAACATGGCCGCAACACCGAGTGTGGCATGAAGATCAATTTGTTCCAAAAGCAGGACCATCAAATGCTTCCGGAATCGATTGGCGCTGTGTTTCCAGTAGTGCCTCCCTTGCGGGTCAACGTCAAGAATCAGGGCGAGTGGAACACCATGCGGATCGCCATGGACTGGCCGTCCTTGCAGGTATGGATTAACGGAGAGCAGGTGCAGAATCTCAACGTGGAATCGGTTCCCGAACTGAGCCATCGCCTGCGCAGCGGCTATCTCGGGATCGAGTCTCTTTCGTATCCGCTGCGATTCCGGAACCTGCGTGTCAAGGAATTGCCGGCCAAAGAGAAGTGGGAGATGCTCTACGCATCGCCTGCCGATATGGACAAGTGGACCGTGGCGGAAGGAAAGGCGAAGTGGGAGGCTATTGGCGAAGTGCTGCGGGCTGACGACATCGGCTATCTCGCGACCAAAGCCACTTACCGGGACTTTGAATTTCAGTGCTACATACGGGGCAGTTATCACCATAACGGCGGTATCATTTTTCGGGCGGAAAGTGCTAAGTCGGACTCTCATTACGAGATCCAATTGCATGACGTGGAGGGGGCCGTGTATCCTACGGGATCGCTGTACGGATATAAGCGCGCCGTGTATCCAAAAATTCAGCCGGAGCACTGGTATCTGTTCCAGTTAATCGCCCGCGGCAAGGATTGCCTGGTACGGGTCAACGGGGAAAACGTCGTGGACTATCACGACATGGAGCGGACCACAAAGGGGCCGATCATGATCCAGGCGCATCAGGCAAACCGCTGGATCGAGTACAAAGATATACGCGTGAAATCGTTCGACTAGTGTTCAGGCACCTCGCAGCTGGGGTATTCCGATAACACTGTACCGCCGTGGTAGCCGAGTTCAACCGACATTCCGGCTTTGGATGTGTAGTAGCCGTCCGCAGTCATGCTCTTGATGGCCCGGAAGAATATCTCACCCGGACCTTTCAGATCGCCATGATCCACTGCGTTGCTTAACGGCGTGAGCAGGGCGATCTGGCGTGCCTCTGGGAGCGCCAGGAAGTCCCCGCCTGCCTGATCGGACAGATACGCAAGCCCGGCACGGAAGACCGCCTGGTGCTGCTGGTTGGTGCGCACGACCATATCGATGTAGGCGGGCACGCCGGCTCCAACCGCGCCCGGGGTCTCGGTTGCCGGGATGATCAGATCGGCGACGCGCGAGACGACGGCAAATTCGTCCTGTTGGAAGAATTGCGGCTTTCCGAAATCCGCTTGTTTGCCTTCCGGCGGGTGCGCATGCTGGCCGTACAATTCGCCGCTCGAGAACGGGAACGCGCAAGTAGCGCCGATGGCCCCAATAATTCGCAGTGCTTCTCTACGGTCCGCCATTACATTTCCCCCTTTTTCAACCTGCCGGCGATATGTTCGGCAGTCCGTGTGGCCAGCGCCATGATGGTGTGCGTTGGATTCTTCTCTGATGCGGATGGGAACACGCTGCCGTCCACGACGAACAAATTTTTCACGTCATGGCTCTGGCAGTATGCATTTAAGACGGACGTTTTTGGATCTTCGCCCATGCGGCAGCCGCCCAGCTCGTGGTTGGTCTTCGGCTCGTCGCTAACGGATAGAATTTCGGCGCCGGCCTGCAAAAGAATCTCCTTCGACCAGTTCTGCATATCGTTAAAAATCTTCATATCGTTATCCGTCCAGAAAACGTGCCGGCGGGCGAGCGGCAGGCCGAACGAATCTCTCTGCGTGTAATCGAGATCCACGAAGTTCTTCGCATCCGGAATCTTTTCCCCGTACGGGCTGAAGACCAGGTAAGACGGGAAACGGTCTTTTACGGATTGCTTGTAGTCTTTCCCGAACCCGGGCAATTGGCGCGCCCAGCCCACGGAACGGCGGTTCTGATAGCCGAATTGCGCCCCGAAGCTGCGCGCGTAATCCCGCTTTCTTGTGTGCATGAACGACGGAAGATACGCGTGGTCCAGAAATCCTTCGTCGGCGGTCAAGTGCTTGCCGATCATCGGCTTCAGGAACGCTTCTACGCCTCCGGTCATGTGCGGGATAAAGTGTTTACCCAACTGGCCGCTGGAATTTCCTAGTCCTTCGGGATATAGACGTGATTTCGACATCATCAACAGCGCGACGCTTTGCACGCAGGCACAGGCCACCACCACACTGCGTCCACGGACCTCGCCTTCTTTCATGGTGGTTCGATCCAGGAAGCGTACTCCGGTGACCCGGTTCTCATTCGAGACGACAACCTCACGAACGATGGAATTGGAGAAAATCTCGAGGTGGCCTGTTTTGAGCGCCGGAGACATGTGTACATCGAACGAGTTGTACTTGGCGGCTACATCGCACCCGGCCATGCAGTTTCCACAGAAGTGGCATGCGGGCCGCGTGCGGCTGGCACGGCTGAGCGTCGACTTCCGTACATGGATGATCTTGAGGCCGAGTTTCGCCGCACCACGCTGCACCAGAACATCGCTGCACTTCAGCGGCACAGGCGGCAGGAAAATGCCGTCGGGCAGATCTTCCAGATGGTCGAGATTGCCGCAGACGCCGACTTCGCGCTCGATGCGTTCGTAGTAGGGCGCCATGTCCTTGTAGCCGACGGGCCAATCTTCGCCCGCGCCTTCAAATGTCTTCCCCTTGAAGTCGCGCTCGCTTTGACGCCAGGCCACGGCGTTCCAAAGCATTGTTTTGCCGCCGACGCCGCGGGTGCGTTCCGAGTCGTAGCCCGGCTTGCCCGCTTTCATCGTGGGAATATGCCGGTCCGAAAATTCGTACGGCATGGCGTGAGTGTTGAAGTCCGTCCGCGTATTAACCTTCGGACCACCTTCCACCACGGCGACGTCCACACCGGCTCGCGCCAGGTGCGCCGATAAAGTCCCTCCGCCGGCGCCTGAGCCGACCACTACAACATCGTAAATTTTGGCAGCCATCGTCCCTGAAGATATCAGACTTTGGGGCGGCTTCGGTGATGTTGAACGGGAACCCAATCCTTTTGACGTGCGTCAGTCAGCGTTAGCTACTGTCAAAGCACTACACTGGAGGTTACACTCTATATGTTCACCTGGATTTGTCCTAAATGCGGAAGAGAAGTTCCCCCGTCGTATAGCGATTGTCCTGACTGCCATCCGCGCCTCCCAAAAGCCGTTGCAGAAGAACCCGCCAGTGCCACGGCTTCCGGGATTACGGCCGCTCCTGTTCCTCCACCCGCTGCGCCAGCGCCTCCACCACCGGTGGCGGTAGCGCCGCCGCCACCTCCGCCTTCGCCTCCGGTTGCAGTAGCACCGCCTCCTCCCGCTCCTCCACCGGCTGCCCCCTCCGGGGCTCCCGATCCAACCTTGCGCGTCCCGTTTAGCAGCGCGCCGCCGGCCCGAAGCCAGGCGGGTCTTCCCGGTTGGGCAATCGGCGTTGGATTCGCCGTAGCGTTGGCCGGAATTCTCTACGTGCTCTTCACTTATGTCTTGCCGAAGAAATCCAGCCAGGCCGCGACGTCGCCCACGGCGGAAACGGCTCCGGCCGTGGCGGGTGCCGGTGCGAAGAAGCCACATCCGTTGGCCAAATTCCTGGAGATTGTTGGAATCCGGTGGGTGGAAGACGCCAAGCAGAAAGCCAAGATGCAGTTCATTGTGGTGAATCACTCAGCAGCTGATCTTCCTGAACTGAAACTTCAAATATCGATAAAAGCGGCCGGGAAAGAACTATTTGAAATCCCGTTTACCATTTCTTCTATCGGGCCGTATGAGTCGAAGGAATTCAGCACTCCGATTCAGACTTCGCTGAAAGGTTACGAACTGCCAGACTGGCAGTTTGTGAAGGCTGATTTTACGATTATCTCGGAGCCTTAGTTGTAACTTAAGTTGCGTCGATGAGCGATAACTCGGGTTACGTAATACCGGCGAGGCGGCAAAATCTGCAAACGGTGCAGCGCACCAGCCGCCGCGCCGCTTCGCGTCTGGCTCTGCGATTCGACCAAGTCTCACGGTCCGCATCCAAAGTGCTGGCAAAGATGCAGCACGCGGACGGGTACTGGTCAGGCAAGCTGACGGCCGATGCGACGCTGGAGTCCGATTATGTGCTGCTGGAGTTGTGGCTCCATCCTCCTGACGGAGAGCAGTGGAATCCGCCTTCGCGGCTGAGAATTGACAAAGCCGTCGCGTGCATTCGCGCAAGGCAGTTGCCCGATGGCGGCTGGAATATCTATGAGGGTGGACCCTCGGAAATCAACGCCACGGCCCGTGCCTATGCGGCAATGAAGATTGCCGGAGTTCCCATTTCCGACATCATTCTGTCCCGTGCAAGGCAGCGTGTCCTCGCCCTGGGCGGTCTGCAGGGTTGCAACAGCTACACCAAAATTAATTTAAGCCTCTTTGGGCTTTATCCGAAGCAATATGTACCGAGTATTCCTCCGGAGCTGGTATCGCTCCCCGGAAATCTTTTGTACGAGATGTCTTCCTGGACCCGGGCCATTGTAGTCCCCTTATCCATCGTTCAGGCGTTGGGTGGCACGCGTCCCGTCCCGAAAGGGTTAGTTCTGGAAGAGCTCTACGCGCCGGATAAACCCAAATCCCGGCAAAAGCGGG
This sequence comes from Bryobacteraceae bacterium, assembly GCA_040002435.1. GTDB lineage: Bacteria > Acidobacteriota > Terriglobia > Bryobacterales > Bryobacteraceae > JANXXV01. The sequence continues at coordinate 4,395 of JBDUEM010000169.1, read as the reverse complement.
AGGCTGTCTCTATCTTTTTCAACCAGGCAGATCGTCTTATTAAGGTATGGGAGCGGCGCGGCATCAAGGACATTCGCAAGAGTGCCATCCGCGATGCCGAGCACTGGATGCTGGACCGCATGCGGCTCTCCGACGGATTAGGAGCCATCTATCCGGGCATCATGTACAGCATTATGGCAATGGATGCTCTGGGGTACGAGAGGGATCATCCGGATCTGCTGGAAGCCGTGCGTCAATTTCACAGCCTCATTCTGGAGACGCCCGACCGCTTGCAGTTTCAGCCGTGCGTATCGCCTGTCTGGGATACCGCCATTGCGATGTTCGCGCTGGGAGAAATGGGCCAAGCCGAACCATCGTCGATGACGCGCGCGGCCGACTGGCTGCTGACTAAAGAGGTGCGCCGGAAGGGTGATTGGTCTGTGAAGCGCCCTGACTTGCGGCCTGGTGGTTGGGCGTTTGAATTCACCAACGAATACTATCCGGATATCGACGACACGGCGATGGTGCTGCTGGCCTTCCAGCATGCCAAGGCATCCGATCCCGATAAGCAGGGCCGGGCCGAGCGCCGCGCCATGAACTGGCTGCTCGGGATGCAATCGAGCGACGGCGGCTGGGCGGCTTTCGATGTTGACAACAATTGGCAGATGTTGAACAAGGTTCCCTTTGCCGATCACAACGCCATGCTCGATCCAACGTGCCCCGACATAACGGGACGCGTACTGGAGGCGCTTTGCAGCCGGGGATTCACTCACCAGGACCCCGCCATCGAAAGAGCTGTCCAATACCTCTTTAATAACCAGAAGCCGGACGGAAGCTGGTATGGCCGGTGGGGCGTCAACTACATTTACGGGACCTTCCTGGCTCTGCGCGGGTTGCGCGCCAGCGGGCATTCCGGGGTCGGCCCGGCGACAGAGAAGGCGGCCGTCTGGCTTCGTTCCATCCAAAACCCGGATGGCGGGTGGGGCGAGAGTTGCGCCAGCTACGACTTGCACCGCTATGTGCAAGGCCCCAGCACGGCATCACAAACAGCGTGGGCGCTGCTGGGACTGGCGGCGGCAGGTGATACGCACTCCCATTCATTGGCGCGAGGCGTTCGGTATCTGCTGGACACACAATTGGCTGACGGAACCTGGGATGAGAAATTCGCGACGGGCACCGGATTCCCGAACGTTTTCTATCTCACCTATCACCTGTACCGGCAGTATTTTCCGTTACTTGCATTGGCCGTACTTGCGCCGCATTGGCGCAGCAGCCGGGCAGCGACGGCTAGCGCCGAAGTTGTTTGAAGGCGTCGAGAGCAAAATCTAAATCCCGCCTGCTGTGAGCGGCCGTGACACAAAGGCGGAGGCGCGCCGAACCCTGGGGTACGGCGGGGAACATCACGGGCGTGACCAAAATGCCGAGGTCGCGCAGTCCCCTGGCGAGCATCGCCGTCGAGGTCTCGTCCCGCAGGATTACGGGCACAATCGGCGTCTCCGACGTTCCCGTGTCGTAACCCAGATTCTGAAGGCCTTCGCGCAGGAAGTTCGCATTTTCCTTCAGACGCGCCACCCTGCCCGGTTCCTGTTTCAGGATAGCCAGTGACGCACTGACGGCGGCGACCGCCGACGGGCACAGAGCAGCGGAAAGAAAGATGGCCAGTTCCTGAGAGACTGCGGCGAAGCCCCCATTGGACGGTATCGCCTTGGCGAGTGACCCGGTCCAAATATCCACCTCTGTAGCGGAAACGCCGAAATGTTCGTCAGTCCCTCGCCCGCTGGTTCCGAGAACCCCGGAAGCATGGGACTCGTCGATCATCAGATAGCAGTCAAACTCTTTCTTCAGCGCAATCAGTTCCGGAAGGCAGCAAATGTCGCCGTCCATGGAAAAGACGCCATCTGAAATAATGAGGGTACGCTGCGCGGGCGATCCGGACTGCAGTTCGTGGCGCAGCGACTCCGCGCTGTTATGTTGAAACCGCTGCACCTGAACGCCGGAAAGGCGGCAGGCGTCCACCAGGCTGCGGTGAGAGAGCGAGTCGAGAATCACCCGGTCCTGCGGCGCAAGCAAAGCCGACACAACCGCGAGATTGGCAAGGTACCCGGAACCGAATGTAACGGCGGCGTCCGTTCCCTTGAATTCCGCCAGATCCTTCTCCATCTGGTGATGCAAGTCAATGGTGCCGGTGAGCAGGCGCACACCGCCCGTGCCGGTTCCGTACTTGCGAATGGCTTCGATGGCGGCTTCGTCCACACGCGGGTCACCAATGAGCGCCAGGTAATCGTAGGACGAGAGCATCAACATCTGATGACCCTCGGTCTGTACCCAGGGGCCGGACCGGCCCTGCAACGGAGCCTGATACGGGTAAACGCCCGCGGCGCATGCGGTGGCGGTCATCTCAAAAAGGCGCCGTCCGCGTGCGTCGATCAGGTTGTTCTTTTGGAAATTCCACTTTTTGCCGGGCTGGAAGAAGCCGTTGAAAAGGTCGCCGGAAGACGACGCCAGAACCCGCGTAGCGTTAATGCACTCTTGTTTATCAGTCATTTAATCGTCGTAAGTCAAACTACCGCTTCTCTTGTACGGCAAAACAGTTACAGAACTAATACCAAGGGGTTGATTTTACCACTGAACAGACAGGAGTGGGGATTGGTCAGCGCGGAGCGGCGGATCGTAGCATTTCGGCGATTGCTTTCTGCCGGTAGTCGAAGATCTGGTTCAGCTGGCGGCGCACGATCAACCAGTGGGCGGCGCGGCCGAAAACTCCAAACCGGAGCCGATAATCCACGCGGTCGGAAATCACTGTGCCCTCCGGAGAGGGTCGGAACGAGTGATGGTGGCGCCACAGAAGATACGGACTCTTCAAGGCTTCATCTACGAAATGGAACGGTGGTTCGTACTCCGTGATCCTGGTCTTCCAACGAAGCGGAATCCCCAGCCAGCGAAATTCGTAGTCGATTTCGGCGTTCAAACCCATCCGCAAATCCGTTGTAAGGATCTTGAAGTTTAACCAGGGCGGAGTGATCCTGGCCAGGTTGTACGGATTCTCAAAGACGGCGAAAGCCTCCCGTACGGCCACCGGCGACGTCATTTCGCGTTCTAGCGTTTGGATGTGCATGGCGGTACTTTCGCGCCCAGTCGAGCGGCGTTACTGCGGGCTTCCGGCAGACAGGGATCGATGGTCAGGGCACGTTCGAAGTCCTGCCGCGCGGCGTCCGTCTGTTGCAGCATCTGAAGCGCTACGCCGCGATTAGTCAAAGCCTGGGCGCTGTTCGGCTGCAGCGCCAGCGCGCGCCCAAACTGCGACAAAGCTTTGTCCGGAAAACCACTCATCGCGTATACCCTACCTAGTTCGGATGCCACCGCGGGGTCGTCTGGCGCAAGATTTTTCGCTTGTTCCAGAATTGGGATAGCGCGCGCGGGTTCGACGGCGCGGGCAAGCTGAATCTTGGGCCGCAGCTTGTTTGGCGCTTGCCCGGCCGCTTGGGTCCATAGTTTCTCACCGCTTGTCCAAACCTGTGTCTGCATCACACTCAGAGCTATGAGCACAGGCAGGGCAAACTTCAACCGGTCCCAGGTGGCCAGCCCCGCGAAGGCGATCATGGGCAGGTACATTCGTCGATCGGCGGCGAGGTCCGCCGCCGGAAGGAACGAGGAGCTTGGCAGAAGCAGAATGAGGCCGGCCAGGAACCAGAAGCCCTTCTGCGCGCGCGGGAATTGCCACATCGCGGCGGCAGCGAGCGCCAGTACAATCAGCCATGCCCACCACATCGCTTTCGCCGAAATGTCCGGATCCACAGTGAAGCCCCACGGTAGAATCAGCAATCGGAAATAGCGCAGAATCACGCCGCCCTGCGTGGCGAGATATTGCACCGGTGTGAAGTCGGCTTGCAATCCCGCGCCGGACCCGGGCGTGATCGCGGTCGCAAGCATTAAGCGCAGGCCGGCGGCAATTGAGAGCAGCAACATGACGCCAATGGGTTTCAGCTCTTTCGTATTTCGCGAGATGGAAAGATAGAGAAGAAACAGGAACAGCGGAAACGCCACGCATTCTTCCTTCGCCAGGAGGGCGACGCCAAACCAGGGGACAGCGCGCCAATGCCGGCCTGCGGTCCATTCGCGCAGAGCGAGCAGACAGAATAGAGTGGCGAGCAGCGTTCCCCTCGCGAAGATATACGCGACGGCTTCGGTTTGGATGGGGTGGACGGCGAAAACAGCCGTCGCGAGGAAGGCGGCGTTCGCGGGCATCAACTTCTTCAGCACATCGAACAGCAGCCATACGCAGCCGAGATGAATGGAAAGATTGACGGCGTGATAGCTAAATGCGTTTTGCCCGGACAATTGGTAGTTCGCCCAAAAAGTGAAGTACGTGAGGGGCCTGGTTTGCAAGGGGCGCCAAACTTCCCACCATCCTGACGA
>JBDUEM010000168.1:0-16775 GCA_040002435.1 Bryobacteraceae bacterium | reverse complement strand
GCGGGGGACCCGGATTCGGACGAAAATGCGCCTTAGCTGCGAAGGTTGGGTTAGGCGAGCTCGAATTTGCACAAACAGAGCCACTGAAATCAAGCTACGAAAGAACGATCGCAACTTTCGCGCCGGGGGATTATCTATAACGTGGAATCGCCATTGGAAAGGCGAACAACATCCCGCAGCGCGATGGGTCGGACGGTTCCGTTAAGCGCTCCGCTTCTGTTAATACGCCGCCAAAGGCCCAGGGCGAGCAAGGCAGCGGTGGCAAGACTCCAAGTTGCCGGTTCCGGAATCGGCGGCGGCGGAATCTCCAGAGCTGTGACGCTGACGGGGCCATCGGAATAAACAGCGATGGGAATCAAACCTTGGTTGGTAGACTGCTCCAGGAAGAAGCGCGCTGTACCGGGAGCGCTGTTGAGAGGATTGATGACGGGCGTCCCGAGCGGGCCGGCGAGACCATTCCATAGTTCGCCGCTGTTGATCTGAAGCGGCGTCAAGACCATCACGTCCCCGACGGGCAGACCCGTAAAGCTGAAGATGTTCAACCACTTCCCGAGAGGAAGTTGGTTGACGTAGGAGGCCTGCACGGGTGTATTGAGTGAAAAGCCGATCCCAGGCACTTCAAAGTGGGCAAGCACGCTATAGTCCGCCTCGATTTGGCCCGCGCAGCAGATAGCAGATGACGGCGACGCCGGGTCCAGAATGAGGAAGTTGATCGAGTAATTCTGATTGTCGAAGATCGAAGTCCCGAAATCGGGTGCTCCAAAATTTCCTGACAACGTTACGGCTATCGGGCTGGCAACAGCTGTTGCAGCGAGGGACACGAACCAAACCACGACCAGTGAACGCATCATGGCGTCAACCTCCTTGGTGCGGTCATCATACCAACCGCAGTTGCCTCGTGGGAGTTCCTCGAACGGCTCAAAAGCTGGAAGAGCTAAACGATGTCCAAGGATACGGTACCAGGTCGCGCAGGAACGAATTCTCCCAGGCAAACTCCGGGTGCCGCTTCAAGTGATCCGCCGCGCTGAACCGCACCCCGCACGCATGGCCCATGGCAGCTTCAAACGTCATCTTCCCAGCCATGGCCGCGTCGGTCACCTTATTTTGGACGGTTCCCGCAGTGCCAAACTCCGGCTGCCAGGGCTTATCTCCGCGTGGAGAAAGGTCAATGTGCCCGCAAAGCGTCCGCTCGTTCGGCTCGTTCTTCTTCGCGAAGGAATCCCAGTGATCGGACAGATATTTCTTGCCAAAAGCCACGTCGATTTTTCCCTTATTCGTCCGGATTAAATCCTCCGCGCGAATACGTCGCGCATTGGGACTGAGCGCCTTATTGCTGAGGTCAAACTCCGTCTCTTCTTTGGCCAGTTTCTCGCTCACCGGGAAGTTGCTGCCGACGAAATATCCATTCTTCGTGCGGGTCAAATTCACATTCTTCAGACCCAGTTCCAGGTCCGCAATCTCGCCGGTTTTCCGATCCGCAACCAGCCAGTTGTTGGCATAGCCGCCGTTGTTCCCGTCCTTCATGATGCGGGCAAAATCATCGATCGACGACGAATACTGCATCGCCTTCCGCGCGCGTACAAACTCCGGAATGCCGTTCGGATCAAACCCGCTGAACCGGCTGATGGTCGTCTCGGTGATCACGATCCCGGCCGAGTTCACGCCGAAATCATCCCCGCTGTGGATCCATCCCGGCATGCCGTCCATGAGGATGCGGTTCCCTTTCGCCGGCACAATGTCAAAAATGATCCGCCAGCGCGATCCGTCCATATAGTTGGTCCAGTTGTTGTGGCCAATCACAATGTTCCCGTCGCGAGTATAGGAACCGGTCGCCACGAAAGCGCTGCAATGCTCTCCCACTCCGCGATTCTTAGCGTGCGTCGTCCGGTTCTGGCTGTCCCACCAGTCCGTGTAGTAGCCGTTCAGTTCCAGGGAAGCGTTCATCACCACGATGTCCCACAGATCCAACCGCACGTATTTCGCCGCCAGTCCGTCTACAATCCCCTGCAATTCGGCGCGATACTCCGGCTCAATCTTCGGCCACAACCGCTTCTCGGCCGCGGCGCGGAAGAACGCGTAGTCCTTGCCCGAATCATGCGTCAGTTCCAGCTCCAGGATTTTCTGCAGTTCCTTGATCTCCTGCGCCAGGTGGAAGCCGTTCTGGAAACCGATCTCCGCTGGGGAGCCCTCCAGGTGCACATAGATCCACCCGTTCTGCTCCGTCTTTCGTGACGAGTTTCGCAGCGAAGCCGCCGGCGCTGAAGAGAGAAAGCCAAGTAACGCAACGCATGCAAACAGTTGTTTCATAGCGCTCCTGAAGACTTCAGTATAGTGGAATGATAGGATGAAGGTTCTTCAGAATGACCACCTCAGTACCTGGAATCCTGGCCCGCATTGTCGAAGAAAAGTCGGTGGAGTTGCAGCAGGCAACTCATACCCGCGCCGCGCTCGAAAATCGGGCTGCCGGTCTCGTGAACCAACGCCGGGATTTCCAAGGCGCGCTCCGCGCAAAGAACGTCGCCGTAATCGCGGAGATCAAGAAAGCATCACCCAGCAAAGGTCTTCTCTGTGAGGATTTTCGCCCCGCCGAGATCGCCCGGGAGTATGAGGCCGGCGGCGCGGCGGCTCTCTCGGTACTGACGGACCGTAAATTCTTTCAAGGCAGCCTTGCCGATCTGGAATCAGCCCGGGGGGCAGTGCATCTGCCGGCCTTGCGCAAGGATTTCACCATCAGTGAGTATCACGTAATAGAAGCCGCGGCCCACGGCGCCGACGCGATTCTGCTCATTGCCGCCGTGCTGTCGGACTTGGAAATGCGCAACCTTCGCGAACTCGCCGGACAGTATCGAATGGCCGCGCTGGTGGAGGTTCACGACGGCGAAGAGCTCCAGAGCGCCATCGCATCCGGGGCGGAAATCATCGGCGTGAATAATCGCAATCTCCACACGTTCGAAGTGACTCTCGAGACCTCGTTGCGCCTGGCAGACAAGATCCCCTCCTCAGCGCTAAAGATCAGCGAGAGCGGCTTTGACTCCCGCGCGCAGATCGACACGTTACGGGCGGCCGGCTACCAGGCATTCCTCATCGGCGAGCACTTCATGAAAGCACCAAGCCCGCGCGAGGCCCTCCTGGCACTCACAGCATGATGGTGAAGATCTGCGGCATTACAAACCGCGAGGACGCCCAGGCAGCCGCTGACGCCGGAGCCACCGCAATCGGATTCAACTTCTACCGCGGCAGCTCCCGCTACATCCAGCCCCGGCAAGCCGCCGAAATTTCCGCCGCGGTGAATCTGACGAAGGTCGGCGTCTTCGTCAATGAGTCCCCCGCGGAGATCGAACGGATTGTTCAGTTGGCCGGGCTGGACGTTATCCAACTTCACGGCGACGAATCGCCGCAGGCGGCCAATCAGCATACGGGCCGGGTCTGGAAGGCGTTCCGCGTGACCGAATCGTGGACAGCCGGCATACTCGATTCCTATACTGCTGAGGCTTTCCTGCTGGACGCCCCTTCAAACGGCAGCTACGGTGGATCTGGAACTGCCTTCGACTGGAAGCGCGCCAATGGAATCCAGCGCAACATCATCCTCGCGGGCGGGCTTGACGCCACCAACGTAGGCGCGGCGATTCAAGCCGTATTGCCATGGGGCGTCGACTCCTGCTCCCGCCTGGAAATTTCTCCCGGAAGAAAAGATCACGATAAGATGCGCCGCTTCATCGAAGCCGCATTGACGGAATCCATATGACTGCTACTCAACCTGACTCAACAGGGCACTTCGGACCCTACGGCGGACGCTTCGTGCCGGAAGTCCTGATGGCGCCCCTCGAAGAGCTGGAGAACGCCTATCTGCAAGCGCGGGACGATCCCGGCTTTCAAGCCGAGCTGGCGGACTTGCTGCACAACTACGCCGGACGGCCCACGCCCCTTTACTTCGCCAAACGTCTGAGCGAAACGCTCGGCGGCGCGCAGATCTACTTCAAGCGCGAAGACCTGCTCCACACCGGGGCGCACAAGATCAATAACGCGCTGGGTCAGGCGCTGCTCGCCCGGAACATGGGCAAGAAGCGAATCATCGCCGAGACCGGCGCCGGACAGCATGGCGTTGCGACGGCAACTGCCTGCGCGCTTTTTGGCCTGGACTGCGTCGTCTACATGGGTGAGGAGGACATGCGGCGGCAGCGCCTCAATGTCTTTCGCATGAGGCTGCTTGGCGCGGAAGTGGTCAGCGTCACCAACGGCAGCCGAACGCTGAAGGATGCCATCAGCGAAGCCATGCGCGATTGGGTCACGAACGTGGACACCACCTACTATCTGCTCGGTTCTGCCCTGGGCTCGCATCCCTATCCGATGATGGTCCGCGATTTCCATCGCGTCATAGGCATTGAAGCGCGCCGCCAGATTCTGGAACAGGAAGGCCGCCTGCCCGATCGTATCTTTGCCTGCGTCGGCGGCGGCAGCAACGCCATTGGCATTTTCCATCCCTTTCTGGCGGACTCCTCGGTGCGCCTCATCGGGGTGGAAGCCGGAGGAAGAAGCAGCGCGTTGGGCGAACATGCGGCACGCTTCTCCGGTGGAACACCCGGAGTTTTGCAAGGCACTTTCAGTTACCTGCTGCAGGATGCCGACGGTCAGGTGGCGCTCACGCACTCCATCTCGGCCGGCCTCGACTACGCCTCCGTGGGCCCGGAACACGCCATGCTGCACGACAACAAACGCGCCGAATATTTGTCGGTAAACGACAAGTGCGCCCTCGAAGCGGCACAGTTCCTCGCGCGAAACGAGGGCCTCATCCCGGCTCTCGAATCGGCACACGCCGTAGCCGAAGCGCTGGACCGCGCCCCGGAGGCGAAGGGCGAAGTCTTCATCGTCAACCTGTCCGGACGCGGCGACAAAGACACAGACATCTACCGGGAAAACATTAAGGAACTCGACATTGACTCGCATTAGCCGGCTCTTTGACCGGCTCAAACAGGAAGGCCGCCCGGGGCTGATAGCCTATCTCACTGCCGGAGATCCAACGCCTGGCCGTACCGCATCGCTGGTTGCCGCACTGGAGCGTGGCGGCGCCGATCTCATCGAACTGGGCGTACCCTTCTCCGATCCCATCGCCGACGGCCCGGTGATTCAGCGCGCCTCGGAACGCGCGCTCAAGGCCGGAACCACGGTGCCGGGCGTCCTCAAGATCGCGGAAGAGATTCGCCGGCAGTCGGAAATCCCGTTGCTCCTCTTCACCTACATGAACCCGCTGCTCCGCTACGGCCTCGACAAGCTTGCCCGCGACGCCGAGGCCAGCGGCATCGACGGCTGCCTGCTGACCGACCTCAGCGTCGAAGAAGCCGGAAAATACATCGGCGTGATGCGTGCCGCCAATCTCGACACCGTATTCCTTGCCGCTCCCACCAGCACGGACCGTCGGCTTAAACTGGTTGCGGAGTATTCCAGCGGCTTCGTATACTTGGTCTCGCGAACGGGTGTGACAGGCGAGCAGGTATCGGTATCGGACGCGGTGGGGCCGCTGGTTGCTGCCATGCGCGCTGCGAGTTCCTTGCCGCTGGCTGTCGGCTTCGGTATCGCCACCGCGGATCACGCGGCGCAGGTAGGGGCGTTCGCCGACGCCGTCGTGGTGGGCAGCGCTATTGTCCGGATCATCGAAAAGTACGGCGACGATTCCGTCCTGGAATCGAAATTGGAGGCGCTGGCGCGCGACTTGAGAAGTGGAGTGGAAAGGGCTCGCAAGTGACGACAGAAGACGCACAGGCAAAATTGGCGGAATGCCGGCGAAAGATCGACGACATTGACATCCGGATTCTGGAGTTGCTGAACGAAAGAACCCGCGTAGTGGAGATCATCGGCGCTGTCAAACAGCAGGCGGCACTTCCTGTTTACGAACCGAAGCGCGAAGACGAGGTGTACCGCAATATCCTCGAACACAATGAGGGTCCGCTGCCGGCCGATGCCGTGAAGCGCGTCTTCGAACGTGTGATCGACGAAATGCGTACATTACAGAAAATGAGGATGCAGAAGGAATGCTAGTCGTCATGCAGGAAGGCGCCTCGGAAGCGCAGATACAAGGCGTCATCGACCGGCTGGTTTCCCTGAATTTTACCGTGCATCGCTCCACCGGTGTACTGCATACCGTCCTCGGCGGCGTCGGTCCCGTCGACAGTTTCGACCCCGCCGATTTTGAAGTGCTCGATGGTGTTAAGGAATGCCACCGCATAGTTTCCCCCTATAAGCTGGCCAGCCGGCATTTCAAGCCTGGCGGCACCATTGTCAAAGTGAAGGGCGTTGAAATCGGCGGAAACAATGTCGTCGTCATGGCCGGCCCCTGTAGCGTGGAGAATCAGGATCAAATCAATCGCGCGGCCGATATAGTGGCCGAGGCGGGAGCAACAGTCATCCGCGGCGGTGCGTTCAAACCGCGCAGCTCTCCTTATAGCTTTCAGGGCCTGGGCGAAGAGGGGCTCCAGATGATGCGCGCCGCCGCCGACCGCAATGGGCTGCTGGTGATCAGCGAAGTGATGGACCAGACGCAAATCCCCCTTATGGCCGCCTACACCGATATCCTGCAAATTGGCGCACGCAACATGCAGAACTTCAATCTGCTAAAAATGCTCGCGAAGCTGCGAATGCCGGTGCTCCTCAAGCGAGGCATCGCGGCAACCGTGGAGGAACTGCTTCTCTCGGCCGAATACGTCATGGCCGGCGGAAATTACGAAGTCATTCTCTGCGAGCGTGGCATTCGGACGTTCGAAAACTACACGCGGAACACGATGGATGTGTCCGCCATCCCGGTCGTCAAGAAGCTCTCCCATCTGCCCATTGTGGCCGACCCTTCCCATGGGACCGGACGGCGCGACCTGGTCCTCCCCCTGGCCCGGGCATCCGTGGCGGCTGGAGCCGATGGTCTGCTGCTCGAAGTACACCACGACCCCGATCATGCGTTGAGCGACGGAGCACAAACGCTCCGCCCCGAGCAGTTCACCGAATTGATGCAGCAGTCCCGAATCATCGCCTCCGCCGTAGGACGAACGCTGTAGCGGCATGAACACGATTGCCATCGCCGGCGTCGGACTGATTGGTGGATCATTCTCCCTGGCGCTGCAGAAGGCCGGCTTCCAGGGAAGAATTCTAGGCATTAGCTCCCCTCCCACAATTGAAGCGGCAATGAAGGCGGGAGTGATTCACGCTGGCGTCACGTTGGAGCAGGCCTGCGCCGAGGCGGATTTCTTTTATCTGGCGCAGCCCATCCTGGCGATCATGAGAACGATCGATGCCATCGCGGATATGGTCCGGCCCGATTGTCTCGTGACAGATGCCGGTAGTACTAAGAGCGAGATAGTTACATACGCGGCGGCGCGTCTCACACGGTGTCAGTTTCTGGGAGGTCATCCGATGGCCGGAAAAACCTCCCGTGGTGTTGCCGTCGCCGACGCCGACCTATTTCAAGGCCGGCCATACGTACTTACTCCCACTGAGAAAGATCACTTAGAAACCCCATCGGCGATCCACCTGATTTCCTGGTTGCAAAAGATCGGCGCTGTGCCCATCGTGCTTTCACCGGACGAGCATGATCGTACCGTGGCGCTTACGTCGCACCTGCCTCAACTCGCCTCGAGTGCTTTAGCTGCAACACTCGCCGGGATGTTGGAAGGCGACCAGCAGCTGCGAGTCGCCGGTCCCGGTCTCTCCGATACTACCCGGCTGGCGCAAAGTTCCTTCGAGATTTGGGAAGACATCCTGGCTACGAATTCGGAGGCAATAGCGCTGGCGATGGATACGTATATTGACAAATTGCTTTTTTTCCGCCAAAATCTAACAAATCCAATTTTGCGCGGAGAATTTGAGGTTGCGGCGGAACTGGCCCGCAAGTGTCGCCGGTAAAGAGTGAATCATTGAGATCGCATTGCGACTGACTGCCTTAGCTGCCGCCATCAACGAAGAACTCGTCGGTCGCGACGGGGTCCAAAAATTGACCCTTTCCCGCCGTTCGGCGGCCGTCTTCACGAGTGGAACTCCCGCCAATCACGTTTATTTTCTCGATTCCGGGCTGGTAAAGATTGAAAAACTGACCGACTCCGGCAAAGAGATTTTGCTCGGGGTGGTAGCTCCCGGGGAATTGTTCGGTGAACAGGCCCTGTTGGGTGAGGGCGCATTTTCCGTCAATGCCAAAGTGCTGGAAAGCGGAGTCGCCTATGCGATACCAACCGACATCTTCCAGCGCTTCTGCGAACGGCGTCCGGAAGTCTGGCGCTTGCTGACGCAGCACTTCCTGTCCAAAAAGGATGAGCTGGAACGTAAGGTTGAACATCTCTGCCTGAGTGATGTCAAGGAACGCATCCTTTACTATCTCGTCGAGCTTGCGCGAATTACGCCCGGTTCGGAATCCACGGGCAACATGATTCATATTTCGCAGAACGAACTCGCCAGCCTCGTAGGCGCTACTCGCGAGACCACCTCCACTACCCTCAACGCTCTTTCGCGTCAGGGTTTGATTGTACTGGGACATCGCCTGGTCATGATTCCCTCTCTCGATCGCTTGCGGGAAACGCTCGAAACACCCAAACTGGCGAAGACGTCCGGTGTGGGCACGCAACAGGCGTGAAAAACCGGCACACTGATTCGTCGCGCAACTAGCCCTTTTTCAGCTACTTAAAGTTGGCATCCGAGTTGCAATGTATCCGGTGCAATGAAAGTTTTCACGCTCCTTCTCCTGCTGCCCGCTTTAGTCCTCGCCGATTCTACCCGCAACGCAGTCCCCTCCGATAACGTCAACTCACGCTATACCGTGGAAAGTGTCTCCGTAACGGAGAAGGATCGCGAAAGGTTGAGCAAGCAGTTGAAAGAGGACATGGAAAAGCTGGTCGGCGAAAAGTTCGAACAGGGAATTGTGGATACTCTTGCCCGCCGCATCCGAAGGGAACTGCGCGCGGCTACCGTCATGGCGAAGTTGAGCCGCGGCACTACACCGGAGCACGTCCGGGTGGATTTCGAATCGCGGCCCAGGAAAATGGAAGAAGATGCGGACCTGACCAAATTCTCGTATCACTCGCAGCAAGGTTGGACCGGAGGAGTTGAGATCGGTTTCGACGCCGGCCCAGCCCGCATCAAGTTTGGCGTGCAGAGCGACGGCAACGAGTTGCTGGAGCGCTACGCCGGAATCACGGCGGGGGTCGCCGTTCCCATCGGCGAACGCGTGCAGGTGCGTTTCGCAGTGGAGAGCTTCCACGAACAGTGGAATCAGGCTACGATTGATGCGCTCGCCCGCAACACAGCGTCTGGAAGAGGCGACATTCCGGGCATTTATCGAACAAGGAATAATTTCGAGCCGGCTATTCGGGTCGCCCTCGCGCGCAACCTCACGCTGACCGCCGGCGTCAGCTTCGAAGAATTTCAAACACAGTTTCCGGCCGCCAGGACTGAAGGCTCTCATTCGGTGATCACCACTCTGCGATATCACCGTCAATGGGCAGATTCGGACATCTCCGGGCAGGAGTTGGACGCAGGTTATAGCTTGCGGGCGGCCACCAGTTTTTTAGACACCGATTATGTTTATACGCGGCATTCCGTGAACGCGCTGTACTCCAGAAAATTCCATCATCAGGAGGTGCTGGCGCGTTTCGGCGCGGGATCCATGAACGGCAATGCACCCCTCTTTGAAAGATTCGTTCTCGGCAACTCCCGTACGCTGCGCGGCTGGAACAAATTCGACATTGACCCGCTCGGCGGTTCCCGGATGATCTATGGATCAACATCGTACCGCTATCGGGTACTGGAGGTTTTCTACGATACCGGCTCCGTGTGGGACCGGAAAGAGAATGCAGTAGCTCGAAACTCGGTCGGCTGCTCCATCTTGTTTGGGTCGCTCCGCGACGGCCTTGCCTTCACGGTCGGCTTTCCGTTGCGCGACGGGCACGTCCAGCCTCTCTTCATCATGAGCGCCAATTTCTAGGAAGCCGGTGAGATTTCTTCGGAGGCATCTCTTCCGCGCTGTCTCTTTCACTGTCCTCTGCGTAGTGGTCCGCGTAGTGGCGCAGGAGCTGTCGGTGCGCAACGGCGGCGATCAACTTCACATCAGCGCCCCGAAGCTGCATTTCCTCAGCGGCAAACCGTTGCAGCGGCTTCAGAACGGAAACACGGTAGCTTATGACTTCCAGCTCAGCGTGCTGGGTGAATCGAAGACCGCCGTCCTGCGGCGAAACTTCGAACGGTTCGTCTTCAGCTACGATTTATGGGAAGAGCGGTTTTCCGTTACCCGCATGCGCAGCACCCAGAGTTCGGCTGCTCACCTCACCTCCAGCAATGCCGAGGCGTGGTGTCTGGATAACATGGCCTTTCCGTCTACGGGCCTGCCATTCGATCAGTTGGTTTGGGTCCGTCTGGAAGTGCGCGCGCAGGAACCCAAGGAACCCCAGCCGGTTCCCGGCGAGCAAGGCATCAGTATTGCCAGCCTGATTGAAATATTCGGCAGAGCCAGCAAGACTAAGCAGCCGCAATATTGGAAGCTGGAGGCAGGACCCCTGAAACTCGCCGACCTGCGGACCGCCGGCGGCAGGAGCGCGGATTGAACCGGCTGCGCAATCGCCTGATCCTCATCTTTCTCGCCGCTACTCTTGTACCGCTGGCGGCCACGCTGTGGATCACGACAGCGCTGATTGACAAGAGTCTGAGTCTGGCATCCACCAGGGAGCTGCAGGCAGCATCGCAATCGCTGGAGTCCACGGGCCGCGCCCTTTATCAACAGACGCGTCAATCCCTCAAATCCAAAGCCGCCGCGGGACAAATCACACCGGAGCACTTCGAGTTCGCCAAGCGCCGCGACTGGCCGCATCCATTGGAGGATTTTGCCGATTCCGAAGACCAGGAGCAATTCGTAATTGCGGGCGCCGATGGCGGCGAGTTGCAGTACATGGTGCGGAAGGAGACGGAGATCGTCATCTATACTCTGCCGCTTGGAGGTATCGGAATGCACCGCCTGGCGGAACAACTTTCCACTACCAAAGCACTGCTGGCGCGAGCCGAGGCTCGAGACCTGCGAAAGGGCTTCTTCTACACGCTGATTGTGCTGGCTGCGGCAACCTGGCTGATTGCCATCTCCGCGCTGGTCTACTGGGCGCACCGCATCAGCAAGCCCATCCAGGAACTGACCGCCGGATTGAGCCAGCTAGCCGCCGGAAATCTCACCGCCCGCCTCCCCGCCGGGGGAAACGATGAGATCGGGACCGCCATGGAAGCCTTCAATCACTCAGCCGCGGAGTTGCAGCAGGGCCGCGACCGTCTGGTTCATCTGACGCGCCTGGCCAGCTGGCAAACGCTGGCACGCAAGATGGCGCATGAAGTGAAGAACTCGCTGACTCCCATCCGCCTGACGATGGAGGAAATCGCCGCCCGTAGCAACGAGCACGATCCGCGCTTCCTGGAACAGGCGGCGCAAATCGTCGTGGATGAAGTGGGCACCCTGGAACGAAGGGTGCGCGCATTCTCTGATTTCGCTACCGAGCCACCCATCGACCTCGGCCCGGTAGATCTAAACGCGCTGATGGAAGAGCGCGTGGCCTTCCTCAAGACAGCACACCCTGAGGTGATCTACAACATCCGTCTGGCGCAGGGAGAATTGAAAGCCCGCGCGGATGCCGACCTGCTGAAGGGCGTTCTCACCAATCTGCTGGAGAATGCGGCAGAAGCAGCCGGGGGCGGCGGCGTGGTTCTGGGAAAGACATTTTCCGATGGAGGCAATGTGGGTTTAGAGGTTCATGATTCCGGGCCCGGCTTGAGTTTGCATGCGCGTGGATCACTTTTCGAGCCAACCATTTCGTTCAAGAAATCCGGCATGGGCCTGGGGCTTTCCATCGCGCGAAAGAGTGCCATGCTCTCCGGCGGTGATATCTTGCTGGTGGAGGGGGAGTTGGGAGGAGCCGCATTCCGCGTGCTGCTGCCCACTGGATGAGGATGATTCCCAAGCGCGTCCTGATTGTGGATGACGAAGAGAACATCGGCCGTTCCCTGCGCCTGATTCTGGAGCGCGAGGGATACGCGGTCTCCACCTGCCACTCGGTGGCGGAATACCGCGCGCAACCCGGGCGCGCTGACGCCTTTCTCTTCGACGTGCGGCTTCCGGACGGCAACGGCATCGATCTGTTGCGGTCCTTGCGCCAAAGCGATGATCGTGCCCCGGCCATTATGATTTCCGGCCACGGCACCATTGCCGATGCGGTGGAGGCGACGCGCGCCGGTGCCTTCGACTTTCTGGAAAAACCGTTGAGCCGGGACAAGGTTCTGCTGTCACTCAAGAATGCCCTGGAGCAGACCACGCTGCGCGAGGAGAACGAACGGCTGCGCGAACTGGTGGGCACCGGCGCCAGGATGATCGGCACGAGTCCGGCATTCCTGCGCGTCGTTGAACAGGCGACGCTGGCGGCGCGGTCTGATGCCCGCGTGCTGCTGATGGGAGAATCAGGCACCGGAAAAGAATTACTGGCGGCGCACGTACACGCGGAGAGTCCGTTCAGTGGCGGCGCGTTCGTGAAGGTGAACTGCGCGGCAATCCCTACGGAACTGCTCGAAAGCGAGTTGTTCGGCCATGACAAGGGCGCCTTCACCGGCGCGATGACGGCCCGCCGTGGCAAATTTGAACTGGCCGATGGGGGAACCATCTTCCTGGACGAAGTGGGGGATCTGCACGCGGCATCGCAGGCGAAACTCCTGCGCGTCCTGCAGGAAGGGGAATTTCACCGCGTGGGCGGCGAGCAGCCGATTCGCGTCC
This sequence comes from Bryobacteraceae bacterium, assembly GCA_040002435.1. GTDB lineage: Bacteria > Acidobacteriota > Terriglobia > Bryobacterales > Bryobacteraceae > JANXXV01. Next base: position 4,012 of record JBDUEM010000168.1, on the reverse strand, counting down.
GGGTCCGCGTGATTGCGGCCACCAATCGAGACCTGAACGAGATGGTCGCCCAGCAGAAATTCCGCGAAGATCTGTACTACCGGCTCTGCGTGGTCCCTATTCGCGTCCCAAGCCTGCGTGAGCGCCCGCAGGACATCCAGCCGCTGGCCCAATATTTCCTGCACGAATTCTGCACCCGGAACAATTTCCACGCGAAGGTGATCGAAGCGCCGGCCTTTCAAGTCCTGGAGAACTACACCTGGCCGGGAAATGCCCGCGAGCTTCGGAACATTGTGGAGCGCATGGCCATTCTGACGGCAGGCGACCGGCTGGGCATCGACTCTATTCCGCTCGAGCTGCGGCACTACCGCGAGTCCCTGCCGAAATCGAGCGTGCAGGAAGCCCGGGAATCCGCCGAACGCGACCACATCCTGAAGGCCTTGGACGAGGCGGCATGGAACGTCTCCAGCGCCTCGCGCGCCTTAGGCATGGAGCGCACGAATTTGCACAAGCGCATCCGGGCGCTTGGCTTGAGCCGGGATAAGTAGGCCTTGCGTCGCCGCGTAGAAAGGAAGCTACGAAAAGAAATTCGGTGCGCGAATCCGCGATATTATTCGGGCCTGCGATTTGCCATCGAACGGCGGGAAAAGGCGGGCTTGCCATTCGCGCAAGCGCTATTGGAATTCGTGACGAATAGCGCGGAGAACTGGGACAGTCGAGAGTTATTGGCGAAAGTGGTTTGGAGGACACGGGGCGCCAAGCGGATCGTTCGCGCCATCCGTCATGCTTTCCTGAGCAAGAATGAAGCGGAGGCGATCCTTGAGTATCTCGGGCTGATGCCTCATGAGGGGACAACAACCAGACTGAGCCTTTTTCGGGAGGTGCTCCGCGGAGGCACAATATTCGAGCAAGTGGACGCAGTGGATGCGATTGCAATGGCGGAGGGCAACGCGAGAGTTCGCCGCACACTAATCGGTCTGGTGGAAGACACTGCCGCACCGCTGGAGGTCCGTGATCGTGCTACCGAGATGCTGCACCTATTTTCGAGTAGGACCGCGGCGGAGGCCTGCATCAGGGCGCTTAAAGATCCCGCCCCAAGTATTCGCTTCTGGGCCGCCTACTCACTGGGCCAAATTTCATCTTGGAACAGTGATTACAGAATCGAAGCTACTGCAGCGCTTAAGCGAATGCTCAACGATGAAGCAGTCGCTCCGGGGTGGTGGTCGGTGGGCCGGGAAGCGCAGGCAATGATCATCGGATTGCGCAATTTGCCTCGCGAACGAGAGCGGTTACAGAAAGAAATTCAAACCATCCAGGATGACCCGTGTGCCGCGATCGAAGACAAACGTTGGGCCGAACACTATGAGGACCGCGAGTGGCGATAACACGAGCGAGAGCGATCAGAATTGTCTCGGGTCGAGCGCCGTTATTCCGGCATAGCGGCGGAAATCACTCCCGTTAAAAGTCAGGATGTTACCGACGGCATAGGCCAGCATAAGCGCTACCAAATGTGCGTCGTGTGCCTGCTTTCCGGAAACTCCAAAGCTAGATGCGAGTTCCCGCCAGCGTTCAAATACTTCCGGCGTGGAAGGAAGAAGGCGAAACAGTCGCAGTAGTCTGGCAAGTTCTCCAGCCGCCGCCGACGGCGACATTCCAAGACCGTTGTCATCCGCTGGCCGGGTGGCCACGGCCCAAAATTCAATCAGATTCTGTGGCGCTACGCAAAGTGTATCGTTGCGCAACCGAAGAGTTGCGACAGCGGTTTCGGCCCACGAGCAATGCGGATGATGCGGCTCAACAGAGCGAAGCAGGACGTTGCTGTCTAGTAGGATAACCACTTATAGGCCGCGTTCACGATAAATGAATTCACGGCTTACCGCGTCGTCTGAGAGTAACGGCGTATCGCGAGAATGGCTGTGTACCCAATCTTTGAACTCACGCACCCATTCCTCAGGAGATATTTCTTCGGAATCGAGGATGGGCTTATGCAATAACAGCAGGTCCCGAATCAGATTGTCTAACGGAATGCCTTTAGCCTGCGCCTCAGCGATAAGTGCCGACTCGACATCGGGCGGAAGGTTCAAGGTGACAGTCATTGCAAGCGCTCCTGTTTCAGGGTACTACTTCAGGGTCTGTTCATGCCCTACACTGTTTAGAATGCCAACAAGAACCGCGCTTCTCTTGCTGCTTCTGTCTATTCCCGGCTTTTCGCAGGCCCCCTCCTCCGATGTGCTGAAACAAGCCGCCGTGGAGATGGTGGAAGCCCGCCGCGTCTTCACGCAGCAGATGATCGATTCCATCTTCAGCTTCTCCGAACTGGGCTACCAGGAATTCGAAACATCGGCGTACGTCACGAAGATCCTCGAAAAGGAGGGCTTTAAGGTAACCCGCGGCATGGCCGGAATGCCCACTGCCTTCGTCGCCTCGTGGGGCTCCGGAAAGCCCGTCATCGGCTTCATGGCCGACATCGACGGGCTGCCGGAGACGTCACAGAAGCCCGGTGTGGCCTATCGTGATCCGCTTATCCCCAACGGCCCGGGACACGGAGAAGGCCACAACGCGGGCCAAGCTTTGAATGTCACCGCCGCGGTGGTGGTCAAGAACCTGATGGAGAAGAATCACCTGCAGGGCACCATCCGGCTGTATCCGGGCGTAGCCGAAGAATTGGTGGGCAGTCGTACCTATATGGTGAACGCCAACCTGTTCAGCGATCTCGACGTGATGCTTAGTTCCCACATCGGCAACATCTTCGCGACAAGGTATGGCGCAGTGGGATCCGGCCTGGTCTCCACGCAATACAGCTTTCATGGAACCAGCGCCCACGCGGCCAGCAGCCCGTGGCTGGGACGCAGCGCGCTCGACGCCGTGGAACTGATGGACATCGGCTGGAACTTCCGCCGCGAACACCTTCGTCCGGAACAGCGCTCGCATTATGTGATCACCCACGGCGGCGACCAGCCCAACGTAGTGCCTCCTGAGGCTACTGTCTGGTACTTCTTCCGCGAATGGGAGTACGAGCGGATTAACGATCTGCATACCATCGGCACCAAGATCGCCAATGCTGCCGCGATGATGACGGACACTACGATGACCGAGAAGGTTCTCGGCGCCGCTTGGCCCGGACACTTCAACAAGCCGATCGCGGAAGCTCTGTATGCCAATATCAAAAAGGTTGGCGTTCCAACCTGGTCCGAAGCCGACCAGACGCTGGCCCGCGCGGCACAGACGGAACTGAAGTCCAAAGTGGAAGGCCTGCGGACCGAAGTGCCGGAATTGAAAGAGCCCGATCCAACGAGAGGGAATGCGGGGTCAGACGATATCGCTGAAGTCTCCTGGAATCTGCCGACCGTTGTGTTGATCTATCCGGGCAACATTCCGAACCTCATTGGACATCATTGGTCGAGCGCGATCGCCATGGCGACGCCCATCGCACACAAGGGAACCACGGCCGGCGCGATGGCGTACGCGATGACGGCGATCGATCTGCTGACCAAACCCGAACTGCTGGTGGCGGCCAAAGCTTATTTTGCCGAGCAGACCAGGACCGTGAAGTGGCAGTCTTTGATTCCCGTGGATACCCCTGCCCCCATCTACCTGAACAAAGAAAAAATGGAGCGCTTCCGGCCGGAACTGAACAAACTCCGCTACGATCCGGCAAAATACAAAACGTATCTCGAACAGTTGGGGATTCAGTATCCCACTGTTCGCAAGTAACTCAGGCGTACAGCGGCTCTGGTTCCGGCACGGGCTCGGGAATCAACTGTTCCCTGGGATCAATGCGCGTGTAAAGAAACGCGCTGAGGAAAAGCATTCCCGCCATCGGCACCAGCGGGGTATCGTAGTTTCCGAAGTACATCACCATTTTGCCGAAGACGACCGCCGTCAGGAAAGAGCCGAGCTGCCCGGCCATGTTCATCGCGCCGGTGATGGATCCGGCGTACTTGCGTCCGATGTCGAGACAGATGGCCCATGAGACGGGCAGCATACAGTCCATGCATCCGTAGCCGAGGGTGAGGAACGCAACGGCGGCGTA
>JBDUEM010000167.1:0-16877 GCA_040002435.1 Bryobacteraceae bacterium | reverse complement strand
GCGCCGCGGCGGCGAATGGGTTTTCCAGGAAGGCCACTGGCGCTAGATCGAGGTCGGGTGGCCACCGCTTAGGTGGTCACCCAATCCCTGTTAAAACCGCAATCGCAAGGCGAACTGAAAGCTCCGCGGATCGTTGACTGCAGTGATCTGGCCGAAGCTGGCGGAGGGGTTAGTAGGGTAGGCGCCTGAGCCAAACGTGCCGTTCCGCGTCAGATTGTTTCTTCGATTTAGGGCGTTAAACGCCTCTGCTATACCTTCCAGCCTCCAGCGTTCCGTGAGGCGAAATGAGCGGCTCACACGCGCATTGACGCCAAAGAAGTCATTTCCAATTCCCACATTCCTTCCGATAAAAGCTCCGTTCACCATTGGCCTTCCCGATGTTCCCTGCACTGTGGTAACTCCCGACGTGATGTTAAGCGGCGAAGGAGAATAATATTGCACCATGCCGCTGAGTTGGAAGCCGTGGCTGATGCGCTTCCACGGCGTACGTGCCGGTTCCATAGAAGTATGAATCGACCCGTCGAATACGACACGATGCCGCTGATCATCATCAGACCGTCCGTAATCCTGCCAGATATTGAAGTTGTTGCTGGGGCCGCTAAAAAAGAATTCGCCCATGTTGTTCAGGGATTTTGAATACGTGTAGGAGATCCGGTAGTTGCCCCAACGGACCGGCCGCTGCACGAAAGAAACATGCAGGCCGTCGTAGTAAGAATCTCCCAGGGAGGAATACTGGCTGTTGTTGGCATAGCCGGTATTCGGGCGGCATCCGTTGTTAGTTCCCGCCGCCACACACCCCGGTACATTTCGATTGATCGACATCAGCAGGTGCAATCCACGCAGATGTTGGTAGCCGATGCTGAATGTGCTGCCGGCTCCAACCTGCTGCTCAATCTCAAAGCTCCCCTGCTCTGAGTATGCATTTTGCAAATGCGAATTCATCGTGCTGAAGTTCACCAGCACTCCCGCCGGAAGGGCTGTGCTGGGCAGGATGTTCGGGAATACCGGAGCTCCAGCCTGGGTGGGCGAAAGACTGACGCTCAACTGGCTGTTAGCCGTGATGGTTGTGGTGTTGCCGCCGGACAACAGTGCATTCGCCAGCGCCCGCAGGGGCACGCGGTCGTAGAACAAACCGTAGCTGCCGCGAATCACGGTCTTCCTTGCGGCGAATGGCGACCACGCGAAACCCGCGCGCGGCGCCACGTTATTGGTATCCGTCGCAATCGTCTGGAGATACTGCAGATCGTAGCGGACACCCAGATTCAACGTCAGCCGCGGACTAACCTTCCACTCATCCTGCACAAAGAAGCCGATATTTGGATTCGTTTGCGGAACCACCGTGTTTCCGAACGTCTGTGTGAAACCGGCGTTGTTGTAAGTTCCCTGCAGGAAGTTCGCCAGCGACGAGAACGAGTAGTTGCCGCGCATGGACCGGGGAAACGTTATGCTGACGTCGTTATAGAGGAAGTCCACGCCCGCTCGTAGCGCGTGCGCTCCCGCCTGATGCGAAACCGTATCGACGAGCTCATACAGTTTGTTCAGCCGGCCGGTGGGCGAACCCGACAATGTGCCGAACGTTGCGATACCGGAAATGCTGACCGCCGGCCCAAGGGGATCGCTCGGCGGCGCCAGCAGATTGCTGTGCGTGAATTGTCCACGCGTCTCATTCACCGTCCGCGTAGAAAGCGCGAAAATGTTCGTGACGGCGATGGTCTGGTCTGTATTGTTCAGCCCCGCTGAGGCCGTTGACGCACTCAATGCCCCGGCGCCGCGCGAGTTCCTGCTGACCACGTCATAGAGGCTGTAGCGCGCACTGAACTGGTCGCGGGTGCTGAACTGGTGGTCCATCTTCGCCAGGAAATTCACGTTGTGAACCGGGCTCGGGTAAAGGCCGGTAGCAATCTGCGCGCCGGGGTAACCGGCGGCGACGAGTCTGCTGTTAATGGCTGCCACGTTTGCCGGCGCGATGGTGATCAGCCCACTCTGATTCAATAACCGCTGCTCGAAGTTTGCAAAGAAGAACGTACGGTCCTGATGAACCGGCCCGCCCAGGCTGCCTCCATATTGCGTCTGGGTCAAGGGAAGCTTCGCATTGGACAGCGGGTTGGCGGCGTTGAAACGCTGGTTGCGAAAATAGCCGTAGAGATCGCCGTGCAGGTTATTGGTGCCACTCTTGGTCACCATGTTGATGTAACCTCCTAGCGCGCGTCCTAATTCAGCCTGGCCGCCGGAGGTGACCACCTGAAACTCATGCACCACGTCGACGCCATAGAAAATGCCGCTCAGCCCGGCCGCATCGTCGTTCGCCGAAAGGCCATCCACAATGAAGTTGTTCGAAAGGTTTCGCTGGCTGCTTACCGAGATCCCCTGTCCGGGCACCGCGGACGTTTCGGCAAACAACTGGTTACTGGCTGTATTGGTCGGCGAGACACCTGGAATCAGCAGCGCCAGGTCCAGGAAGTTACGGCCGTTGAGAGGCAGATTGCTCACCTCGGTCTGAGACACGGTCCCCGCAATCTGGCTGCGCCCGGCCTCCAGCACTGCGGGTTCATCGCTCACCGTTATGTTTGCCTCGGCCGATTGCACCACCAGCGACACGGGCAGTTCAAAGGCCGACCCGACCGTCAGCGTCACTGGCCGCACTACGTCTGCGAAGCCCTGCTGATGAACCTTGAGTTCATACGGACCCACCCGCAGGTAGGAGAATGCGAATCGCCCCTCTCGATCGGTCTTCACGCTGGTGGCCAGATTTGTTTCCAACTGCCTGGCGCTCACCTGCGCGCCTTCCACCACAGCCCCCGAAGGATCAGTGACTCTGCCACCAATGCTGGCATTGTTCACGCTGCCCTGTGGTGACGCTATCGCTACAAACAAGAAAATCAAAAATATGGATTTCATGACCATCATTCCTTCCAGTTCCCACCAATCGAAAACGCTGCGCTTGGAGTCAGGAAAGGAACGGAGGAGGTCTTTGAAACTGGGAAAAACCAAAAATAGGGCCATCGAAGGGTACAGCGAACCTGTTCGGGCGAAGCGGCTTCCGCGACACGTAGGCCGATACCACGCCAACCGGCGGTGGAGCGGCCGCGCCCGCACCACTTAGCCCGGGCCCTTGCGCGCAATCTTTCGAACAGGAACCCATTCCCTTCCAAGCGGGGCCGGGCAAACGAGCGTGCCGGCAGCAACCACTCTTGATCCGTTTGCAGCAACTCATGCTGCAGGAAGAATCAGCCCGCTGTCCGTACGAAACGAAGCCAATCAGGCAGGGCTGAAGCAGGGCGAGCGCCAGCATTCCCGTCACCGCGAAACGGAGACGGACGCACAGCATCCGGCAAATCCATTGGAGAATAGTGGTCACAAACCCTCAACAACAGCCAAACTGAAGCCAGGAATCAGCTCAAGGGTGGAGGACGTTGTTGAAGATCGTACGAAGTGAATTCGGAAGGTGGAAGCAGGGGCAGGCTGGCAAAAACGGCGGAGGCTTCTGCCGCCGGTTCCCACGAAGATGTCCGGAAGAAGGTAAACGCAGCAACCGCCGCGCTACCCATCGAAACGGACGCGCAATCACTGGCGCAGCCTCGCGCCGAAAACACCGGGCCGCTCTCGGAACGGTGATGGCTTCTGCTACAGCAGGACTTCCCTTTGGTCCGGCAGCAAGCCATTCCGGCCGGTGAGGATGGAAGGGATTGTGCCGCAATCGGAGCCAGACAACCGAAGGAAAAGAGGAGGGCGAGGCAGGCGGCTACAAAGCTGCGGGTCGATTCGCGGATTTTGTGGAGACCTGACATCCCTTATCCGCTGAGTATAGCCCATTATTCGGTAGTGCCCTGCGTGGTGGTGTCCTAATGTTGCCTTGAAAACTATTACGGGGGTTGGCTGGCAATCTACTTCACAGATAGTTTTCGGTATTGGCTGCCGCCCGCGCTCCAGATCTCTTTTCCAGTAGAGTCTCGGAGTACAATTCGCACCTCATCTCGATTTGCCATGCCGCCATCCACAACTTTGAACGTACCGACAGTTTGGTTCATGTCATCAACAAGCGCGAAACTCTGCGCTCGAATCTCGTTAGTAACTGGTGCTGGCGTTTGAGCAAAAGCACTAGGAGGGCCGATGTAACGCGTGATCATTCCGCCCACAATGCCAGCAGCAATAGCAGTGGCAATAGTCAACCTGTTATTCATAGGAGCCCCGCTAACTGAGCCTATCAGAGTTGCCGAATAAGTTTTGCCCACACCAGAGCGGAAACCGCGCACGTTGCGGAGCAGGGGCGCTGCAATGCAGCCTTGAATGTGAACGGCGGTCCTACTTCACGAACCCACAACCCTAAACGTACCGACAGTTTGGTTCTTTTCATCGACAAGGGTGAAACTCTGTGCCCGAATCTCTTTGGCAACAGCTGTGGAAGTTTGAGCAAAGCAATAGACGGACTGATATAACGCGCGATCATCCCGCCCGCAAGTCCGGCCACGATCGCATTATTCGGTCTTGACGTCCAGGTATGCCAGATAATAGGCGGCCAGCCGGTACGCTTTGTAATACTCATCCGCTTGGATGGCAGCCACGTTATCCCGATTGCTGTGAAGCAGAGGATAGGTCGCCTGGTTAATCGAATGTATCGAGATTACGGGGATCTTTGCCGAAAGGAACGGGTGGGTGTCGTCATCGCCCACCTTATCGACATTCATCCCTTCCAGCGCGATGTTGATTGCCTTTGCGACCTCGTCCAAGCGGCCCACTAAAGACGGCGTGGACCGGGTGAGCCAAACCTTCACCGGCGAGAGACCCAGGCACTCCAGATTAATGAATGCGCGAATCAGGGACCGTTGTTCGGGCGTCAATTTCTTAACGTAGCGCGTGGAGCCGACCAGCCCTTTCTCTTCACTTGCGAATGCGATGAATGTGTACGTGTGCCGGCGCGGACGGCCTTTCAAAGCCTGATAGAGCGATGGCAGCAGCGCGGTGCCGCTCCAGTCGTCGATGATTCCCTGTCCGTGGTCCGCAAAATCGAAGTGGCCGCCGATCACAATAGTGGAACTTGTCTCACCGGGCAAAGTGCAGATCACATTAGCGTTCTTCTTGTCGACGGCTTGCTCTTCCACGGCGCAGCCCGCGTCCGCGAATAGTTGACGGATGGTGGCCTGACGCTCCTTGGCGTCCACCACGCCAGCGTCAAGGCGGGTCTTCACCATAGGTTCCGTCGCCAGTAGGACTTCCAGTCTCTGCGCGTAACAGAACGCGGCGGCGAGGACAAACACGGTGCACGATCTTAAGATTCTATGGATCAACGGGCGGCCAACGGTAAGTATTCTAACCGAAGGAAGATGCGGTTGACTATCGCGGGCGGCGTTCATTGGGCGATTGAATCCTGGCAGCCTGCCGTGGATCGATGGCCTGGAAATGCTTCAGATTCCACGTGTAGATCACCTCGGCCTTGATCTTCGCTGCGCAGCGCAAGAGCAGCGCGTCGTAGATCCGGCCGCTTGTGAATCCACGTTCGGCGCATTCCGTGATCGTGGCGAAGTACTCGCTCTCGTCCAGAGGAACCACATGAAAGCGGTCGCGCACTTCCTGAACGAAAAGGACCGCCTGATCGGGCGGGATGGAGTCCTTGACCGGTAAAGCGGTCATTGTTGAGTAGACTTCGGCCAACGTGTGCAGTGCACAAGCTGAATTCTTTCTATTTGCACCCGCCACCAGATCCAGGCTGGCATCGTGGTCCCGATGGCCCCTCCAGAACGCTGCTACAAGGACTGAGGTGTCGAAGAACTCTTTCATCCCATAAGCTCACGCATGCGCTTTTCGCGTTCGCGGTCAATCAAGTCCGTCACAGAAGCATGCGAAGAGTCGCCCTGATATACCCATACTCCGCGCTCCTTCGCGACGATTGCCCGGGCACGCACCGGCCGCAATGTGATTTCCTCGTCATGACTTTCCAGTTGAAGATAATCGCCGGGACCGAGGCGCAACTCCTGTCGCAGCGACTTGGGAATCAGAATCCGCCCAGCTTTGTCGAGAGTGAGAGTTGTAGTCATAGTGGGGAATTAAGTGGGAAATCCCAATCCAAAACCCAATTCTAGCACAATCGGATTGATAAACTTTCAACATCCCGTCGCGAGCCTGCATCGCCTGGAGCCGTCTATAGAAAGTGTTCAATCGAAACACCCAAGCCATGTGCCAGCTTTCGGGCTACGGTTTTGCTAATTTCGCGATTGCCATTCAGGATTTCCGACGTGAGCCCCTTGCTGCCGATGATGGCAGATATGTCTTTGTGTTTCAGCCCGCGGTCGTCCATTGCCGCACGAACTGCCTCGGCCGGCGTGAGTTTTCCTGTTGGAAAGTGTATGTTTTCGTAGTGTTCCACCATCACAGTAATGCTTTCCACTAAAGCCTCTTCTTCAGGGGACAGCGAATCCTTCCCCGCGAATGCCAGTAGCAGCTTGGTCAGCCGCTCATTTTCGCTGTCATCCGCTGGAACTCGCGGGGCATGCTTGGCCAGTAGGTTCGCATAGAGCTTTTCATCGAAAGCAATCGTTGACAAGGCGCTCATTTCTTCCAATCTCCTTTGTCGTACTCAGCATGGGTCAGTACGTGTAGAACGTAAATTAGGCGTGCGTTGTGTCCCCAATGTTAAACACCGACTATCCTTCGTATAAGTCGACGGAATGAAAAGACTTGCGTATGTCGAAAGTATATTTCCAAGAAGCGTGACGGGCTCTGTCTCACCGCGGCCTCTTTGCAATAACTCCCATGTCACAAGGTCACGTGATGTGAACTCTGATTGCAAGAAGAACGTTCACCTGGTGTAAACATTTCAGCAGGCCTTCCTTGGTACAGTGCTGGGTAGAGCGCCTCCTCGACTTTTTCATCCACACACGCGTCTCTAACAAAGGAGCCAACTAGTTGATCTTCCGGGAGGTTGAGGACCGCGACCTGATCACCAAAGCACGCCGGGGTGATGTCGAATCCTATAACTTGCTGATTTCCCGTTGGGATAGGCGAATTTTCAACTACCTCTTGCGGCTCGTCAAAGATCGGGAAGATGCCCGTGATCTCGCTCAGGATGTCTTCTTGAAGGCCTACCAGAATCTCAACAAACTGGAAGACCCATCCAAGTTTTCCCCATGGCTTTACCGCATCGCTCACAACGAAGCCTATTCGCTGCTTCGCAAAAACCGGCCGGAAACGGAAATGGGGGAAGAGCGGGCACAGTCGATGCCGGGCCGGCGGATGCTGCCTATCGAGGTGGGGCTGGCGGTTTCAACTGCCCTGGGGCGGTTAACCGAAGATCAGCGCGAAGCTGTTGTTCTCAAGATTTACGAGGGGTTCAAGTTCGAGGAAATGGCCGAGATTCTGGAAACGCCGGTGTCAACGGTGAAGTCACGCTTATACACCGCTCTCGATCTGCTCAAAGAATCGCTGGCTCCTATTCAATTGCGGGGTGTGGAATGAGTTGTTTACCATTTAATATCAAGGACTATTTTTTCGGCGAATTGCCAACGCAGGACCGCCGTACTGTGGATCTTCACCTGGCCTCCTGCCCAAATTGTCAGGAGGAACTGGATGCTCTGAACCTCACCCAAAATGCGCTACTGATGGTGCGCGACGAAGAGCCGCCCAGCCGCATCGCGTTCGTCTCGGACAAAGTGTTCGAGCCGCGCTGGTATCAGTCGCTCTGGAACTCAGCCCCGAAGATGGCCTTTGCTTCTTCCGCAATCCTGGCCGCCGCTATTCTGGTGCATGGACTCGAGCTCAACCGTCCCGTGGCAGTGGTATCGAAGCCATCGCAATCCTCTATTACCGAAGCCGAAGTAGCTACGCGGGTGGAAGCAGCGGTGCAAAAGGCAGTGGCTGAAAGCGAAGCCCGCCAAACGGTTAAGCTGCAGCAGGTGGTCGGCCAGCAAAGGAAGATGGAATCCGACTACAAGGCGCAGATGCTGCAAGTCGAGGACAGTTACCGCATGCTGCGGCGCAGTATTGCTCCCCGTGATCTGGCCGCCGCCAACTTCACTCGAGGAGAAGGTCAATGAAACTGGTAGCCGCTCTCGCCTTCCTGGCCGCGTCCTACACTGTAATCCACGCAGCCAGCAACGCCACGCCTCGTGTTTCCCGCGTCAGCGTGCGGGCCATGGAAGACAGCATCGATAGCAAAGTCACAGGCTTGCAAATCGACGATCCCTTCCAAATGGTAGGCGGCACCCGCGGCATGTACATCAACGGTTACGGCGTCGTCTTCGCCTCGGAAATGGACCTTGTGGCCAACACGCTGGTCTCACCGTTCCGGCCGCAGGTCACTAAAGAGGACCTCACCAGGCTCCGGCACAAGAAGGAACAGCGCATCGTGATCCTGCGGCAAGTGATGCGTAAGATGCTGATGTCCACGGCCGCCTCGCTCGATGGCGTCCCTCCCAACGAACAGGTTGTTCTGGGAATCACCCTGCACTACTACCCGTGGGAAGACGCCGCCGGGCTTCCCCGGCAGATCGTCATGCTGGCCCCAAGGAAGCTTCTGATTGAGGCCATGAAGGGTGACCCCGCCATTCTCGAAACGGGGCTCCAGGTTCAAGAGTACTGATGCGTTTAGGGGAGCTGCTCATTGAGCGCCAACAGATCACCGAAGAAGATTTAGAGCGGGCGCTTGAGCTGCAGAAAGAGCGCGGCGAGAAGATAGGTAAAATTCTGGTTGACCTGGGCTTCATCGCCATGCGCGATGTCATGGCCGCGCTGTCCGATCAATTGAACGTGCCCCTGGTGGTGATTGAAGGCCCTCCGGCGGTCTCGCCGGAAACCGAAAAGCTGTCGCCGCGCTTCCTCCGCCAGTCCCGCTGCCTGCCGATTGCGCTTCACGGCTCCAGCCTCACCCTGGCCATGGCGGACCCGCTGGATTTTGAAACCATCTCCGCCGTCCGCAGCTCCACCGGACTGAAGGTGGAACCGGTACTCGCGCTGGAGCAGGAAATCCTCGATGCCGTCGAGCGCCACTATGGCGGTTCGGACAAGGGGAACCCGGACTTCGAAACCGACATGGCCCAGGCCTCGGAGGACCTGGAACACCTTCGCGACATGGCCAGCGAGGCGCCGGTCATCCGCATGGTGAACGCCATGATCGCCCAGGCCGTGGAAAAACGGGCCAGTGATATACACATTGAACCTTTTGAAAAAGAATTCCGCATCCGCTACCGGGTGGACGGTGTTCTGTATGCACAAGAACCTCCTCCTAGAGAAATGAAGGCGGCCATGATCTCCCGCGTGAAGCTCATGGCCAAGCTCAATATTGCGGAACGCCGCCTTCCGCAGGACGGCCGCATCAAGGTGAAGACCCTGGGCCGCGAAGTGGATCTCCGCGTTTCCACGCTGCCGACGCTCTACGGCGAAAGCGTTGTGATGCGCCTGCTCGACCGCTCCGCCGGCGATTTTTACGATCTGGAAAAACTGGGCTTCGACGCGCATATGCTGCGCCGCATGGAATACTACACGTCTCTGCCGCACGGCATCTTTCTGGTCACGGGACCCACCGGCAGCGGTAAGTCCACCACGCTTTACTCGGCGCTGAAACGCATCAACAAAGCCGACAAGAAAATTATTACGATTGAAGATCCCGTCGAGTATCAGATGGACGGCATCAATCAGCTGCACGTCAACACGCAGATCAATCTCACGTTTGCCGCGGGTCTGCGCCACATTGTCCGGCAGGATCCGGACATCATCATGGTGGGTGAAATTCGTGACCGCGAGACAGCCGACGTGGCGATTCGCGCCGCGCTGACCGGGCACTTCGTTTACTCCACGCTGCACACCAACGATGCTCCCAGCGCCATCACACGGCTGACTGACATGGGCGTCGAGAATTACCTCATCACGTCGTCGCTGGTATCGGTCCTCGCGCAGCGCCTGGTTCGCGTGATCTGCAAGAACTGCCGTGTGGAATCGGACATGCGTATGAGCCCCGAGGGCGAACTGATCCAGACGTACAAGGGTGCAGGCTGCGAATCGTGCTTCGGATCCGGCTTTAAGGGCCGCGTTGGCATCTTTGAATTGATGGAGCTCAACGAAGAGATCCGCAAGAAGATCATGGCCAACGAAGATTCCACCGAGATCACCAAGGCCGCGCTTCGCAACGGCATGCGCAGCCTGCGGGAAGACGGGTGGATGAAAGTCCGCGATGGCCTCACCACAGCGCAGGAAATCATGCGCGTCACGCAGGAGTTTTAGGAATGGCGGCATTCCACTTCAGAGCAGTCGCGCCGGACGGGAAGCTCCGTACGGGAACCCTCAATGCCGACACCGAAAAGTGGGTAGCGCAGGAACTACGCAAGCAGGGGCTCACTCCGGTCTACGTGGGGATGGAGGAGAAGAAGGCTTCGTTCAATATCAAGCTGCCCTCATTTAACGGCGGGCGGAGGCGTGATGTTCTGTTCTTTACGCAGGAGCTTTCCACGCTGCTCAATGCGGGCGTGCCGCTGGACCGCGCGCTCTCCATCACCAGCGAGTTGACGGAGCGGCCCGTGTTTCGCGTGATAGTGTCGGATGTCATCCGCGTGCTGAAGGGCGGCAAATCACTGGCCGACAGCCTTGGTACGCATCCCGAATATTTCAACGACCTTTACATCAACATGGTTCGTGCCGGCGAGGCAGGCGGCTCACTGGCCGGAGTCTTCGAGCGGCTGGCCGACTTCGAGCGCACCCGGGACGACCTGCGCAGCTACATCGTCTCTTCCATGGTTTATCCCGCGCTGCTGGCAACCGTCGGATCGGCGTCCATCATCTTCCTGCTGACGTTCGTGATTCCGCGCTTCGCATCCATCTTCGAAGAGTCCCACATGAAGATGCCCTTGCCCACCATGCTGATGCTGGAGGCGAGCCATCTGGCCACCACCTACGGACCGTTCGTGCTGCTACTGGCCGCGGCATCCTTCATCGGCATGCAGATGTACGTCCGCAGCACCGAAGGCCGGCTCTGGTGGGATACGTTCCGCCTGCGTGTCCCTGTTCTGGGCGACGCGCTGCTCAAGGCAGAGGTGGCCCGTTTCGCCCGAGCTATGTCCACACTGGTGGCCAACAGCGTGCCCCTGGTGCAATCCCTGAGCATTTCGGCGGCGACGTTGAACAACCGCAAGATTGCAAACTCGCTCGGCCCCGTGATGCAAGGCGTTAAGCGCGGCGAAGGCGTAGCCGGTCCAATCCGCCGCGTCGGTGTATTCCCGCCGCTGGCGGCGCACCTGCTGAGCGTAGGCGAGGAGACCGGACATCTCGACCAGATGTTCGCCCGTATGGCCGACATCTATGAGAACGACACCCGTTCGGCGATCCGCCGTTTCACATCCCTGTTCGAACCACTCGTCATTTTGGTATTAGGAATAGTAGTAGGAGCGTTAATTTTGAGCATGATGCTTGCGATAACCAGCATCAATGAGGTAGCGGTATGACAAATCAGAAGAGAAGAAGAACAAGGTCCCAAGCCGGTATCACGCTGATCGAGATGCTGGTGGTGGTAACCATCATCGCGCTGTTCGCGGCAGTGGTAGCGCCCAAGATGTTCGGTCACGCCGACAAGGCACGCGTCACGGCGGCCCGAACCCAGATCAGCAACTTTGGCACGGCGCTGGGCGCCTATAAGCTGGATACCAGCACGTTTCCCACAACAGAACAAGGACTGCAGGCGCTGCGCCTCAAACCGAGCAATGTGAATCAATGGCAAGGGCCGTATTTCCAGCAGGACGTTCCGCTGGATCCCTGGGGCCATGCCTATGTTTACAAGTACCCGGGTGAACACGGCGACGAACCGGACATCCTGTCTTACGGCGCCGACGGCCAACCTGGCGGTGAAGGCATCAACGCCGACATCCTGAGCTGGAAGAGTAACTAGGTGAAGCGGCGCGGCAACCAGTCCGGACTCACTCTGGTCGAAATGGTGGTTGTCGTTTCCATCATCGGCCTGGTAGCCGCCATCAGCTTCCCGTCCATCAGCGCCAGCCTGGAATCCCTACGTCTCCGCGGCGCAACAGATTCCATCGTCAGCTTCCTCAACGGCGGCATGAATCGCGCAGAGCGCCGCCAGCAAATTGTGGAAGTCATCATCTCCAAATCAGAAAACGCGATCCTCCTGCGCTCCGCCGACCCTGGCTTTCAGCGCCGCCTGGACATGCCGGAGGGCGTCACCATAACCAAAATCCACCCGGAGATTATGGCGCATGAAGAAACCGCGCGCAGCTATATTCTCTATCCCGGCGGCACAATTCCGCGCTTCGGTGTCGAGATTACAAACCGCAAAGGTATTCACCGCATCGTGCGCGTGGACCCGATCACCGGTGTCCCGGAGGTTCAACTCCAATGACGGCGCGCAACCGCGGATTCACGCTTCTCGAAATGCTGGTAGCCACCGTTATCATGGCCGTTGCGATCAGCGGCCTGATGTCGTCGCTCTCCACATCCATGCGCAACGCGGCTCGAATCACCGAATACGACCGGGCCTCCCTCATGGCCCGCAGCAAGATGGATGAACTGATCGCGCAGCCCCGCCTGCCGCGCCAAACCATTCTCGAAGGCCCAGGCTGGCGGGCGCGGGTCACGCCGTATGAGTTTCCGCCGAACCCGCAACCCGGTTATTCCATCCTTGATCGCATCGAACTCGAGGTCTCCTGGATGGCCGGCCCGCAGCGCAAGACATTTACACTCGAAGGCTTCCGGAAATCCGTTTTGACTCCGGAAGACATCGCCGCCGGAGCCATCGTTCAGAGATGACCCGCCGCCCCACCAACGCCGGCGTCACGTTGATGGAACTGCTGGTCTCCATCTCTCTCCTCAGCCTGCTCTCCGTCGGAATGCTCTTCGCCATACGCATCGGCATGAACTCGATGCAGAAGGCCAACGCCCGCCTGATGGCGAATCGAAAAGTCATGGGAGTGGAGAAGATTTTCGCGGAGCAACTGGCTGGCTTGATGCCGGTGCGCGCCGATTGTCCGGGCACACCTCTCACGACTATCCCGTTTTTTCAGGGCGACCCGGCCACCATGCGCTTCGTGTCGAGCTACTCGCTGCAGGAAGGCTCACGAGGTTATCCGCGTATCCTCGAATACCAGGTCATCCCGGGCGAACAGGGCCGCGGCGTTCGTTTGATCGTCAATGAGTTGATCTACACTGGCCCGCTCTCGACGGGCGGCCTGTGCATCTCCTCGCAGCCGGTCCCGCAATTCGTGCCCGTCCAAATAGGGGCTGCCTCATTCGTGATGGCCGATCAACTGGCGTACTGCCGCCTCATGTACAAGGAAATTGTCCCCGGAACCACTACGGAACGTTGGCTCACGAAATGGATCAGGCCGAATCCCCCGGTAGCCATCCGCATCGAAATGGCGCCGCTCGAACCGGACCCGGGTAAGCTCCAATTGACGAACGTCACGGCGCTGGTGCGGGTCACCCGGGACGTGATGACGAGGTACGGCGACTGATGCGTGGGAATGAGAAGGGCGGAGCGCTGCTTGCGGTACTGTGGCTCACTGCCGCGCTCATGGCCATCGCTTTCTCGGTCGCCAACACCGTCCGTGGCGAGACCGAACGCACCGGCACCGCCTCGGAAGGCATCCGGACCTATTATCTGGCCACAGGATCCATTGACCGGGCGATGCTTTATATCCAGTGGGGCCCGCAATTCCGCAATACAGACGGCACAGCGAAGTTCTGGGAGCCCGGGATGTCCCGTTTCCTGTTCGCCTTCCCGTCGGGTGTCAGCACGGTGGAACTCATCCCCGAATCTTCCAAACTCAGCCTCTATGCTGCGCGCCCGGAAGAGTTTGTCCGGCTGATGATCAACCTCGGAGTGAGGCCCGAACAGGCCCAGGAAATAGCAGCAGCCATCGTCGATTGGAGAACCGCTGGAACTACAGGGCCATTTGACGAATATTATCTCTCCCGGACTCCGTCTTTTCGCGCCCGGCACGCGTCTTTTGAAGAGTTGGAAGAACTTCTTCTTGTGAAAGGCATGACGCCGGAAATTTTCTACGGAAGTTTTGCGCGTGATCCCCAGGGCCGCCTGTACCCTCGAAGCGGCTTAAAGGATTGTGTCTCGGTGTACGGTTTGGGCGGCGCGGTGGACGTTAATTCCGCCGATCCCGCCGTTCTGGCTACCGTCGGAGTAACACCCGAGGCAATCGCAGCAATAGTAGAAAGGCGTCGTGCCACCCCTTTCAAGACGGTGCAGGAATTGCAAGGCCTTACGCAAGGTTCCGGAGCCGGCCGCCTGATGGTTGGCGGTGGATCTATCTGGACCCTGCGCGCAACGGCTCAGCTCCGCCTTCCCAACGGCGGTTTCTCCGATCTGCGCCGCACTGTTTCGGCACTGGTGAAGTTTCGCGAGCCCGGCTATAATCCCCCCATCGAAGTTTTGCGGTGGTATGACAACTGATTATCGAAAGTGGCTGGCCTTTGGCACCGGCGTAGGCATTGAGATTGGAAATGAAGAGCTGCAAGTTTCCATCGTGCGTGTTCGTCCTTCCGGCATCGCCGTCCTCGGTTCGGCTACCGTCACTGACTTCCGCACACGCCCCGCCGCGGAGTGGGGCGCCGAACTGCAAGCGTTTCTGAAGACGCTGGGCTGCGGACATATCCCCGCGGCTGTCCTTCTCCCCCGCCGTGACGTCATCGTGCGGCAGGTGAATCTGCCGGGCGTTACCGACGACGACCTCGCCTCGGCCATCCACCTGCAAATCGATTCCCTGCATCCCTTCGCCGAAGACGACATCGCCTCCTGCTACGCGCGCATCGGCAAGACGTCTTCCGTATTGGTCGGCCTCACGCGCCTGGAAGTAATGGAGCGCTATACCAATCTCTTCACCGGGGCCGGTATCAAGATCACTTCGTTTACCTTCTCCGCCGCGGCAATCTACTCGGCCCTGCGGATTCTCTCCGTGCCACCGGCGGGCTTCGTTACCCTGCATCCCGCAGATGGCCAACTGGAAGTCTATGGCGAGAGTGAAAACCGTCCCATCTTCTCCACCACGTTCGATCAATCCGACCGGGCCGTGACGCAGGCAATTTCGGAACTGCGACTCGACCCGCACACGGAGCCGATCCCGCTGGAACAGCTGTTGCCCAAACCGGCTGTCTTCCCGCCGAATCACGATCCGGAATCCGCCGCTTTTGGGAAACACGCGCTGCCCTATGCCATCGCGGTGGCCAGCGCGTGCCCCTGGTTATCCATCTCCGCCAACCTGCTGCCGGTCGAACAGCGCAGGACCAGTTCGCGCATCCGGCTGATCCCTACCATCGCCCTGGCCGCCATGCTGCTGGTGTTCGTCAGTGCGCTGGCCGCTTATTCGAGCTACGAAAACTCGCAGTACCTGAACCGCCTGCAAGCTGAGATGAAGCGCCTGGAGCCACAGGCCCAACGCGTGGCCGCGGCGGACAAGCTCATTGTCACCACCCGGAACCGGACGCAGTTGCTCGATAATTTCCGGCGCCGCTCGAAAGCCGACCTGGACGCGCTCAACGAATTGACGCGGCTGCTGGCGCCGCCCACATTCCTCACCGGCCTCGAGATCCGGCGCAATGGCGCGCAGATCACAGGGGAAACGGAACAGGCCGCCCCGCTCATCCAGATCATCGACAATTCACCCCTCTTCGTCGGCTCGGAATTTTCCATGGCGCCGACCCGCGTTCTGGGCGGCGAAGTGTTCAGCATCAAAACATCCCGTGAAGGTGGGACTAAGTGACGCTCCAATCGCGTGACCGGCGCGCCCTTGCAATGCTGGCTGTTTCCGGCGTCCTCACGCTGGGATGGTGGCTGAGCACCTCGGACGACAAATCAACCGACGTGGTCGCCGCCGCCGATTCTGTGCCCATGGCCGAGAAACGGCTGGTCAAACTTCGCCAAACCGCCGCCGCGGTCCCGGGCAGGGAAGAGGCGCTGAAGAAAGTGCAGTTGGAACTCAGCAGCCGCGAGGCCGGGATGATTCGAGCCGACACCGCGCAACAGGCGCAGGCGCAGTTGATGCAGATTCTCACTAAGATTGGACACGCACAGCAGCCCCCCATCGGCATACGCGCTTCCGAGATTGGACAAATCAAGAGCCTCGGGGAAGAGTATGGCGAGGTGGCGGTCAGCGTCTCCTTCGATTGCCGTGTCGAACAACTCGTCAATCTGCTGGCCGATATCAGCGCGCAGAAGGAACTGATCGCCACCTCTGAACTCCGCATCGGTAACGCCCATCCGAAAGAAAAAATTATGCCGGTGCGGCTTACCGTCAGCGGCGTGGTGCCTCGCAAGCTCATTCCCGATAAGAAAGGAGTGACGCTGTTTTGAAACACAAACTCCTGTTCATCAATCTGCTGCTCTTGACTCTGGTGGTTGCTTCCGGCTCGGTGTTGCGGCAGAAGTGGCGCGAGGCGAAGGCGCGTGAGGAGAAGGTGCTGAAGCAGAGGGCGGCGCCGGTGCCTGCTCCGGTCATCACGCCCATCCCGGCGGTTCCCCCGGCCCCGCCCGCCGTGTACGCCGACGTTGCGCAGAAGCTTCTCGTCTCGAAGGATCGCAACCCCAACGTCTTCGTGGAACCGCCGCCCCCGCCGCCAGCTCCGCCTGTGATGCCGCCGCTGCCGTACGCCTACGGAGTCATGGATTTCGGCGCAGGACCCAGCGTCATGCTGTCGGAGAAATCGGGCGGACAGCAGCACACCTACAGAATCGGTGACAAGATCGGCCCTTTCAAGCTTTTGGGCGTCAATAGAACAGACATCCTTTTTGACTGGAATGGGAAACCGGTGCAGAGAAAGCTTTCAGAACTGGTAGACAAGAACGCGAATGCGGCGGCGGAGCGGGCCGCTGCGGAGGCGCCGAAGCAGGCCCCTGCCGCGCCCGCGGCGCCGCCTCCCGCCGTTGTAGCCGAGGCCAA
>JBDUEM010000166.1:0-16889 GCA_040002435.1 Bryobacteraceae bacterium | reverse complement strand
TCCGTTCATCAACCCCAGGCCCGGATTGAACAGATTGCGATCATTCAACGAACGATGCAGGAAGAAGCGGTAATCGTCTTCGCGCCCCAGAGCTTTCGCGATCTGTGCCACACACCAGTCGTCGTAGCTGTCCTCCAGGGTGCGGGACGCAGCCTCGTCCACCTTATCAGTGGGAATAAAGCCAAGCTGTTTGTAGTAGGTCAGCCCAGCCCGGCCTTCGTACGGAGTTCCTTCTTCGCGATCCAGCCAGCGCCGCGAAGTGTCGCCGTCGGGTGGAACCATGGCGTCTTTGAGGACGGCCTTCCACGCAAGTTCGCGATCGAAGCCACGAAACCCTTTGCGGATGGCTTCCGCGACAACGGAATCGGCATGCGTGCCGATCATGATATTCGTGTAGGACGGGTTCGGCCACTTCGGCATCCATCCGCCTTCCTGGAAGTTTTGCAGAAGGGCCGTGACCATCCCGTCGATGCGCTCCGGCGCAAACAACGTGAGCAGGCTGTTTTCGGCGCGGAACGTATCCCAGATGGAAAAGGCGGTGTAGCTTTCGCCGCTGTGCACGCGATCGTCGAAAGCGCTGTAGTAGCGGCCGTATTCTGAGAAGACTCGCGGGTAAAGCAGCGCGTGATAGAGAGCCGTATACAGGCGAGTCCGTTCACGGTCGGTAGCGCCTTCCAGTTCGAGACGGCCCAGCTTTTCCATCCAGGCGGAATGCAGCCTCGCACGCAAAGCATCGAAATTCCAGTCGGGGATCTCATGTGCAAGATTTGCGCGAGCCTGATCGATTCCCAAAAACGACGTCCCGACCCGGACTTCCACCAACTCACCGGGTCGAAATTCAGCGAAGGCTCCTCTGCTCACGGACGCGTCCTCTTTCGCAAGACCATAGGTGCCGGCGTTTAGGGGAACCTGCCGGAACTGAACCACGAAATAGCCTTTGAAGTTCGGCAGCTTGTGCGGCCCCAGGGGCGCATCCATGCGGTGCGGGTTATAGCCGGTGATCTCCCCCGTTTTGAGATCCACGGCGGCCAAGCCAGGCACGCCTGGCCGGGACATCTCCACCACCACCCGCGCGGCGCCCGCAGCCGGAAACCGGAAGCGAAGAAAGGCGCAGCGCTCCGTGGCCGTCATTTCTGCCCGGATGCGCCCGCCATCCGCGGTGCGGAGAGACACGGCATAATAATCCGGGTGCGCGGTTTCATCGCTGTGGGAGAAAGTGAGCCGGCGCCCTTGCGGCGTTGTGCGAAGCTCGCCCACCTGCGGCATCAGGGTGATGTAACCGTAGTCGCCCATCCAGATGGCAGGCTGATGAGTGCCGCTAAAGCCGGTGATAGCCGCGTCGTCGTACTCGTAGGAAGTGGTGCTGATCTTGTTCTGCCGCGTCTGTGGCGTCCAGTTGGTCATCGCGAACGGCGGCGAGACAAACGGCATCGTCCCGCCATAACCAATCTTGCTTTTCTGCGTTCCGATCAGCGGATTCACCCACGCCAGCGCATCGCGGGGAGCCGCGCGAAGAGCGGACGAGAAAAGGAGGCAGACCAGAAGCCGGTGCATGGATGATCATAGTTTACAGAGTTGGGACCGTCCTCTTCCATGAGATCCCCTATAATTGCTAATTCTGTCTTTCGGAGGCCTATGGCACGAATCCTGGCGATACTCTTGTTCCTTCCTGCGCTCATTGCGCAGCCAACAGACCAATACGATATCGTGATCGCGCGTGGCCGGGTGATGGATCCGGAAAGCCGGCTCGACGCTGTCCGGAATATCGGCATTCGCAACGGGAAGATCGCCGCGGTCTCCGAACAGGCGCTGACGGGGAAGACGATGCTCGATGCGACTGGCCGAGTTGTCGCCCCGGGATTCATTGACCTCCATTCGCACGGCCAGTCGAACCAGGCCAACGAATACCAGGCGCATGACGGTGTCACGACGGCGTTGGAGCTGGAGGTGGGAGTGCCTTCGGTCGCAGCGTTCCTGAAGTCGCGTGAGAACCAGGCGATCCTCAACTTCGGCGCGACGTCGTCTCATGGCGCGATGCGTTCCATGTCGATGCACGAGTTTGCGGCCGATGCCGAAAAGTGGCGCAATTCCTCGGCACGCTGGGATGAGATCTCGATGAAGGGCCGCTACCGCGCGCTCGCGGGTCCCGAGGAATATACGCTCTTGGCCGCAACCATGGAACGCGGTTTGCGTGAGGGCGGTCTAGGCTTGGGCGTCGCCCATCAATACTACCCGGGCGCCACACGCGAAGAAATTTTCCAGGTATTCAAGATGGCGCAGCGCTGGAAGGTTCCCATCTTCACACATGTCCGTTCCATGGGAGTAGATGCCATGCAGGAAGTGATTGCCGATGCCGCCGCCACCGGTGTTTCCCTCCACATCGTACACGTCAACAGCATGAGCCTGGGTTCGCTGCCTGTGGTACTCGCCCTGATTAGCGGGGCACGGGAACGAGGTCTGGACATCACCACGGAAGCCTATCCGTATACGGCCGCCTCCACCCACCTCGAGTCAACGATATTCGACGATGGCTGGCAGGACCGCCTCAGTATCTCCTACGGCGACGTCCAGTGGGTGAAAACGGGCGAGCGCCTCACGCGGGAGACGTTCCAGAAATACCGTGCCGAGGGCGGCGTCGTGATCCTGCACTTGATGAAGCCGGAGTGGATTCAACAGGCTATGGCATCTCCTTTTGTGATGGTGGCCTCTGACGGCATGCCGTATGCTCCGGGAGCACACCCCAGAGGCGCTGGAACGTTTGCGCGGGTACTTGGCGTATATGTGCGGGAGCAGAAAGTTTTACCGTTGATGGACGCGCTGGCGAAAATGACCATCATGCCGGCGCAGCGCCTGGAGGCAATGTCACCGCAGATGAGGAACAAGGGCCGGATCCGCGTAGGCGCCGACGCCGACATCACCGTTTTCGACCCGGCGCGAGTAGCCGACACGGCGACGTTTGAGAGGGGGCTCAGTTTCTCCGCCGGAATCGATCATGTGCTGGTGAACGGAGTCAGCGTGGTTCGGGATGGCAAGACGGTTCCGAACACGTTTCCGGGGAGAGCAGTCCTCGGGAACTACGCTACGCGGCGCTAATCCCAGTGAGCCGCCCTGGGCTTATCACGTGCCGCATCCTCAGGGTCCTTTGAGTTCGAACTGACCCACTACCCTAAAGGCGGTCAATGCGCGCTTGGAGTTCGTCGAGCGAAAGATTTCCCGGATGAAACAAGTTGACGATTCCTTTCCGGTCGATCAAAACCAGCGTTGGCGTCGTGCTTGCGCCATAGTTGCGAAAATTCTCCTCACTAACCGGCGCCGGCATGTCCAACAAAGAACCATAGAATTGTTTCCGGATCTTTTCGATGTAAGCCAGCTCTTCCTCAGGCCCAACATCACGGCCCGCCTCGGCATAGCCATAATGCTGCGTCGGCCCGATCACCACCAGACCCTTGGCCGCATACTGCCGCCTTAGCTGCGCCACGATCTCTACCTCACGCTTGCAGTCGCCGCACCAGTGAGCCCAGAAGAACAGCAGCACCGGCTTTCCCTTCAGAGCCGAAAGCGGCGGCGCCTTAGGTCCAAGAAAGGTCTTCATTTCGAGCGCGGGGGCGGGCTTGCCCTCCAGGCTCACCAGGTTCAGGTTCTTTTGAATCCTCGTCCGGATGGCGGTGTTGCGGTACGCCGCCAACTCCTGTTGCAGATATTCCGTTGCTTCGGCGCGCTGCCCCCGCGCCGCCAGAGATTGACCGTGCACCTCGATGGCCGCGCCCAGTGCGATGGGCAGATCGGCATTAGGATTCGACTCCAGCTTCGCTTTCTTCAGTTGCTCAACTGCCAGCTTCTTAGTCGTCCCGGCGTACTTCTCCGCCTGGTCGAAGTTCTTGGCCGCCAGCGCCGCGCGGCCCAGCCAGGAATAGGCGGCGATCATTTCAGGAGTAACGCCCTTCTCAGCGCGATACCGGGAAATCAAGGCCTCGGCTTCGGGAAAATTGTTTTTCTGGAGAGAGGCGCGAACATCCGCCACAATTCCCGCGTAGGCAAATACGGCGCACGCGAGCAGGGAAATAATCAGCTTCATAGATTCAGCAGCCTCTTGGTATAAACCATGCTTGCCTCCAGGTCTTCGCGCTCCTGTTGTGCCACCCGTTCCTTTGGTGTCGGCGGATCCGCCGGACGCTGGCGTCCTTTATCTACCAGTGCCAGGAAACGGCTGAATTCCCACGCCGGTGTATGCCGGTATCCGTCCCAAAACCTGGGCTCGAGATACTGGAATGTTCGCGGCTGCGTGACGATGATCTCGAGCGAAAGCGCCTTCCCCGGGCAAAGCCTCGCATACTTTCGGACATAGTCGTCGATGCCGATATTGCCGTCGCCCATCCGTACCCACTGCACGGCAGCGCCCTCCGGAACGCGCCACACCGCAGTGTCGCGAATGTGACTGGTCAGTACGTAGGGCGCCAGGATTTCCAGCGTCAGGTGAGGATCTTCAATGGCCCAAAGCGGATTGCCCGAATCGAGGCAGGCTCCCACAAAGTCCTTACCCGATTCGTCTATCAGCATTCTCAATTCGCGGCCCTGCATGTCACCAGCGTGATTTTCGATGGCGATTTTTAGGTTGTGGTCCATCGCTTTCGCGCGGACCGCTCGCAGAACCTTTGCGGCGTTCTCAATGTGGCCTTCTATCGGAATCGTGCCCGTACGATCCGCCGACGTGCCCAGGAACGCCCGCACAAGCTTCGAACCCACAGTGTTCGCCGCGGTGAACATTCGTTCCAGTTGCTGCTCCGCCGTACCCTGTGAGGCATCGAAGGCCTTTGAGGAGGGACAGATCGAGCGCATCCCGATTTCCACTTCGATACCAAGGCTCTCGGCATGCGCACGAACCTTCTTCAGGTTTTGCTCTTCCAGATTCCCGATGAACCGGATTTCGGAGAAATGGACAACCTTCGCTCCTTGGCGCGCGGCATAATCCAAATACTCGAACGGAGTGTAGTTTGACGACCGGATGCTGAAAAGATCGATTCCAATTTTGGTTGATGGCATGGCAGTTTGCGCCAGGGCGGCCGCGCCGGATCCAGCCAGGAACGTTCGACGGAGCATCTGCCTATTATCCCCGCAAACCGGCGGCTACGGAAACCAAACGCTCCGCAATTTCAGGGCGCGTTCCCGGGCCTGGTTCCACCGTCACATTGAATCGTCCCCCGGTGGCACGGCCGATCTGCTGCAGCGCCTGCTCGGCGGTCGGATCCTCGGGGTAGAAGCTCAGAGTCGTGTTGAACTGCCGTGCCGCGTCCGCCAGGGACGCCACTTCGTTCACGCCCGACAGCTTCGGGGCAACCAGTTGCGCGGGGCGGCCGCCAGCTTTGAGCAGATCCAGACCCGCGGCGAGTTGGGCAGCGGTAGTCGGCTGCGGACTGGCCGTCAGGGAAAGTTCGAAATCGAAATACTTCGAGGAACTCTGCGGTGATTTCACGCTGTGGATATAGTCGAAGATCTGATCCGCGGGAGCAGGTATCGAATACCGGGTGTAGCCAGGCGCACGTGAAACGGCCAACCTGGAGGCGTCCGTGTCGGCGGGCAGAGTGAGGCCCAGGTTGTAACCTTCGCGCCAGCCTGCGCGAATCGCCGCCCATAATACCGTGCAATAGACGTCTTCCGCGGAGGTGTCCGCGGGAGCAGTCAGGGAAGCCAGATTCACTCCATATTTTCTGGAAATCATCCGAAACGCGTCAAAGGCAGCCGGAACATCCTGCAACGGATTCCGCACCACCAGGGAGATAGCGGACTGCGCGCCTTGTGGCCGGGGGTAAAACGACCGGTCGATCCGGCCGGCAAAGGTCCGGATATTTTCCCGGTCAGTGACTGCAAACGGAATGGCGTTCACTACAATCTCCCGTCCACCGCCCGGGCGCATGCGGCCAATCAGGATGGAGTCCGGAAAATGTGCGCTCGCGGGGGAGGAGGCCAGTGCCATACGCAAGAGCAGCGACACGGGCTCAGGCCCGGAGTCAGCATCGACGGCTACATAATATGCGGAGGAGTGAACCGGGTCCTTTTGCAGGGATCCGATAAATGGAACCATGCTGGTCAGCTCCAGCGATCCAAGCCGACCGTGCATGCGATTACGAATTTCTTCCGTGAGCGGCCGGCCATCGGTCTGCTGGAAAATCAGGTCAGCCAGTGCCGCTGCTTCACTGGGTTTCAGCGGCAACTCGATAGGTACGCTGCTCACGGCAATCCTAAAACTTCATCCCTCTCAAATACTCGCGGAACGGTCCGCCGAGATCGTAGCGCTTTAAGGCAAACTCAACCGTTGCGGTCAGGAAACCGAGCTTATCTCCGGCATCGTAACGGGTCCCTTCGAACTTATAGCCATAGACCGGACGGTTGCGTAACAGGTGCTTCAAGCCGTCGGTAAGTTGAATCTCACCTCCGGAACCCGGCTGAACCGCCTCAATCGAAGAGAAAATTTCCGGTGTCAGCACATAGCGTCCGATGATCGCCAGGTTCGACGGGGCGTCTTCCATCTTTGGCTTTTCCACCATATTGCGGATGCGGTAAAGGCGGTCTTGCGTCCCGTTGTGCGTCACCGGTTCAGCATCCACTACGCCATAAGCCGAGATCCGGTCTTTCGGCACCTCCATCAGCGCCACCACGGACGCGCCGAAATATTCGTACACGTCCAGCAGTTGGCGCATACAGGGAATCTCTGCGTCAATCACGTCGTCGGACAGAACGGCAGCGAAAGGCTCACGTCCAACCAGTTCCTTTGCGCGCAGAATGGCATGGCCCAGGCCGAGCGCCTCTTTTTGCCGCACATAGCAAATGTCGATCATGTCCGAAACGCTGCGCACAGACGCCAGCAGTTCTTTTTTACCGCGCGATTCCAGCAGGTGCTCCAGCTCGAAACTCACGTCAAAATGATCTTCAATCGCCGATTTTCCCCGGCCGGTGACGATAATAATATTTTGAATTCCGGACTGGAGAACCTCTTCCACCCCATATTGGATCAGGGGTTTGTCAACCAAAGGCAACATTTCCTTGGGTTGCGCTTTCGTGGCCGGGAGAAATCGCGTCCCCAGCCCCGCTGCTGGAAACACAGCCTTTCGCACCTTTTCTATCATCCCCTCCATTGTACAGAACGTGCAGGTTGATATACCTTATTTGTCATGTCCGCCGATAATCGACAGTTGGCCGAGCAACTCTTCCAGAAAGCCTACATGCTGCAGATGGAGGGTGAGCTCGACCGCGCGGTGGAACTGTACCGGGAGTCGATCGATCTTTGCCCCACCGCCGAGGCCTACACATTCCTTGGCTGGACGTATCGTTTCCAGGGCCGGCTAAACGATGCGATCGCCGAGTGCAGGAAAGCCATCGCGGTGGATCCCAGCTTCGGAAACCCTTATAACGACATAGGCGCCTATCTCATTGAACAGGGTAAACACGAAGAAGCAATTCCCTGGCTGATGCAGGCGACCGAGAGCGAACGCTACGAGTCGTATCACTACCCCTGGTACAACCTGGGCCGTGCCCACGCTGCGCTCGAATCCTACAATCGCGCGCGCGAATGCTTCACCAAAGCACTGATCATTCAGCCGGATTACAAGCTGGCGGAAGAGGCTCTGGAGAAGGTCCGGATGCTTCTTCAGTAAGTGCCTTGCGCTTTCCTGTACCGCCGATAGGTATCTTCCAGCACCCGGCGATTTTCAATATCCTTAGGATCGGCCTTCACCAGCGCCTCTCCCAAGGCGATGGATTTTTGGTAGTTCCGAAAGGCGGCAGCCCGATTTCCCGCGATCAGTTGGCGGTCTGCCAGACGATGATAGACAAACACCATGTTCATGCGCAGCCTGGCGTTCTTGGCGTCCGTTGAGGCAAGCTCCTCCATAATTCCAATGGATTTGCTGAATGTGGCCAGCGCCTTTGCGTTGTCGCCGTCCTCGGGAATCAGGTTTCCCACCCGCATGAGCGCGATGGCGTAGTCGCTCAAAGCGCGATTGTCGGACGGGTTGCTTGCAGAGATACTCTCGGCGATCGTCAACATCTTCGTGTAGCTCGCCAGCGCGCCTGCCGGGTCGCCCAGATTTGGTTTGGTGGGGCTCCCCAATACATCGCCGATGTGCCCGTAGCCGATCATCAGGTCACGGGCAAAGAGGACATTCGACGGATCTTCGGCTGTCAGGCGCTCGCGAATCGTCACTGCTTTCTGATAGTTCTTAAGGGCCGTGGCCAGATCGCCGGAGCGTAGAAGAAGTGACCCCTGGTTGGAGTAGGCAGAGGAGATCTCCATCAGAATCTGTTGATCCGACGGCGCGGCCGCGACCAGCAACTCGTAGGTGCTGAGCGCCTCACTGCTTGTCTCGAGCGCCGCTGCTATATCTCCCATTCGCACTTGAACGGTTGCCAATGAGTGATCCAGTTGCGCGACTTTTCTGCGCCGTTCGGCATTTGGCGCGATGGTGCGCACCAGGGCGAGTCCTTTATTGTAGTGTTCCACCGACTGGCCCAGGTTCCCTGTGTAGGAGAGCACGTCACCCACATGCGAATGCAATTCGGCCAGCACGGTCTTCGCGGTCGCGTTCTGCGGTTCGCGAAAGAGCAGGTTTTCCAGGATCGCTTGCGCCTTGCCATAGCTTTGCAGGGCCGCAGTCGTGTTGCCCAGATTGCCGCTGAGCACGTGTCCCTGTACATCGCCCACGCGCCGGTAAGCCTCCGCCAGTTCCTGCTGCAGGCTGCCGTCCCCGGCGGATTCACCCGCCAGGCTGTCAAGATATTCCAACCCTGTGCGCACCAGGGCCTCCCGCGCCGCCAACGATCCTGGCAGGTTCTTGATTCTTTCGTAGTGATCGAATAGAAACGAATTGGCCAGCCGGCGTACCTGCTGGAATCGACGTTCGGCGCGCCGGGCCTGATACGCGGTGGTAACAATGCCGCCGACGAGGCTCGCCAGAACGAGTGCCGCAGCGGCGATGCTGAATTTGTGACGCTGGACGAATTTGCCGGTCCGGTACGAAATGGTGTCCTTACGCGCGATTACCGGTTGTCCATCCAGGTGGCGGCGGATGTCCTCGGAAAACTGATCTGCTGAGTTGTAACGCCGCGCCGGCTCCTTGCGCATGGCCATCAGAACAATGTTGTCGAGATCGCCGGCCAGTTGTCTCCGTACCTTGGCCGGGGCCTCCACGGTTCGTGAAATTGCCGCGCTCGGCCGTTCCGTATCTTCGTGGCAGATGGCGCGTTCTATCTCGGTCGGCGAATAGTTCTTGAAATGATGCGGCTTCTGTCCCGTCAGCAGTTCATACAGAATCGCGCCCAGCGAATAGATGTCCGTGGCCGTAGTAACGGACTCGCCCCGTACCTGTTCCGGGCTGGCGTAGTCGGGCGTCATCAGGCGCAGCGTGTTCGCTGTCTGGGCCGTGGGGCTGCTGTTGGCATCGGACTTCAGCAGCTTGGCGATACCGAAGTCCAGCAGTTTCGGCACACCCTCTCTGATCACCAGGATATTGCTCGGCTTCAGATCGCGGTGAACAACCAGGTTTTGATGCGCATATTGCACCGCCGAACAAACCAGCCGGAAGAGCTTCAATCGCTCGGGAATGGAAAGCTTCGCGTCGTCGCAGTAGTGCGCGATGGGTTTCCCGTCGATGTGCTCCATCACGAAGTATGGCAATCCGTCTTCGGTGGCGCCGCCGTCCAGCAGGCGGGCAATACGCGGATGTTCCAGAGACGCCAGGATCTGACGCTCGGCGCGAAAGCGGCCGACGATGAAGTCGGTATCCATCCCGCGTTTTACAAGCTTGATTGCTACTTTCTTCTCATAATGATCGTCGGCGCGGACAGCCAGGTAGACGGAGCCCATGCCGCCGCGACCAATTACGCCCGTCACTCGATAAGCGCCAATGCGCCTGCCCACCACTGGTTCGCTTTGTTCGTTAACGAGGCTTTCCGATACGCCGCTGATGGCGGAATGAATAGCGGACTCCGGTTCGTCGTCCGGCCCGAGGAGAGATTCCACCTCGCGGCGCAGGCCGGTGTCGCCGTTGCAGGCCTCATCCAGGAAGGCGGCGCGGCTGCCGGGCGGTTGATCCGCGGCGGCTTGAAAAACTTCTTCGATCTGCCGCCAGCGATCGGGTGTCACGGCTCTCCGGCCGTCATCGCGCGCCGCAGCCACGCCGAGGCAAGCCGCAGTTCCCGGCCCACCGTTGCCACCGAGATTCCCATCGCCTCGGCAATCTCGTCAATGCTCAGTCCGCCGAAATAGCGCAGTTCCACAATGCGCGATTTGCGTTCGTCAAAGCTCGCCAGTTCGCGAAGGGCGTCATCCAGATCCACCAGGGTGCGGGATTTCTCCTGCGAGAAAACCAGAGCTTCGTCGAGCGAAAACTTCGCCGCGCCACCGCCGCGTTTGGCCGCGCCGTGGCTGCGCGCATGATCCACCAGAATCTGTCTCATCAACTGCGCCGCGATGCCGAAGAAGTGGACCCGGCTCTCCCACGCCGGTTGCCCCTGGTCTACCAGGCGCACGTAGGCTTCGTGGATCAGTGCAGTTGCCTGCAGCGTGTGGTCGCTGCGCTCCCGCCGCAAATAGCTTTGCGCAAGCCGCCGCAGTTCCTGGTACACCATCGGCGTCAACTGCTCAAGGGCCGCATGGTTACCCCCCTTCCAATCTATGAGGAGCTGTGTAACTTCTTTCGACTGGGAATCCACGTTGTCCAATTCTCTGGTGAAGTGACGGTTTCAGTCAAGCGGCCCTCTCCAATTGCGGAGCCGCCGGAGTCGATGTAACCTTCGGGATAGGCCGTGAACAGAGCAACAGGCGTACGTTGATACCCCGAACGGGGGAGGGAAATATGGCGAAACCAGGGGATTCAGCGGGCTGTTAAATCGGTTAGGCTGCTATGAACCGTTGTAGAGACCATGAAGACCCTGGGCGAAGGCGCCGGAGCGCGGCAACGTTGATGACCGTGCGTTCTCCATCGCCACGAACAGCCGCCCTCAGTCTGTTTTGCTTTCTCCTTAGCGCCTGCCGGTTGTTGCCCAGCCGCGTTCCCCCTTCCATAGAGTTCACGGAAGTTCCGGAGGCCGCAACGGGCGGAAACACCAAGATGGTGACGATCGCCGGCCGTGTGACGGGCGCCCGGTCGGCCACTCAGAAGATTGTTCTTTTTGCCAGGGCCGGAACCTGGTGGGTCCAACCTTTTTCAAGCAGTCCCTATACTGCCATCCAGCGCGACTCAACCTGGAGCAGTTCCACGCATCTCGGTACTGAATATGCCGCGCTTTTAGTGGAGTCGGAATTTTCGGCTCCGAGAACAACGGATGCCCTCCCTGAGAAGGGCGGTTCGGTGCTGGCGGTTGCCACGGTTGACGGGCGTATGACCAAGGCGTCCGAGAACCTGGTCCCGAGGAAACTCCAGTTCAGCGGATATGACTGGGATGTCGTCCAGACTGTGACGGACAGCGCAGGAGTTATGCATATCAATAGCGCCTCGAACGCATGGACGGACAGCAAGGGCTGGCTGCATTTGCGGATCGCCAGACAAGGCGGCCAGTGGACTTGCGCCGAGGTAGCACTCTCACGAAGCTTGGGCTATGGTTCGTACTCCTTTCTCATGCGGCAGAATCCGCGCTTCGAACCGGGCACCGTGCTCGGCATGTTCACGTGGGACCCTTTGGAAGCGGGTCAGAATCACCGGGAGATTGACATCGAAATCAGCCAGTGGGGAGACCCGGCCGCCAAGAATGCTCAGTTCACCATTCAGCCGTACTATGTTCCTGCAAATGTGTTCCGGTTCGTGTCCCCGCCGGGGGCGATCACGCACTCCTTCCGCTGGGAGCCGGGACGGGTCTCGTTCCATACGGAACGGGAGCGGGCGGAAAAGGCCCGGCTTGTGGAAGGGCATGTTTTTACATCCGGCATCCCCTCTCCCGGCGGCGAAAGAGTGCACATAAACTTGTACATATTTGGCAAATCACGAACCCCGCAGCAGAACGGGACCGAGGTGGTATTTGAGAAGTTTGCCTATCTGCCTTAGGTGCGCGGTTAGGCCCTGCCGGCTTTTTCGACTGCTTGCCTCCATCGCTATGGCCGCGGGGTTCGCGCGGACGGCCCGCGCCATCGATCCCAACCGGACGATGTCTCAGTATGTCCGGCAGCATTGGGGCGCGGAGAGCGGGTTTCCGAAAGGTCCGGTCTATTCCATCGACCAGACGAAGGATGGATATCTTTGGGTAGGGACTGAAAAAGGTTTATTTCGCTTCGACGGGACCAGCTTCCAGCAAATGCAGGCCGGCAACGCGGAACAGCGGGCGCTAAACCACGTATTAGGTTTACTCCCGGACGCTGATGGCGGCTTGTGGATACGTCTGCGGCATCCTACGCATACGCTGCTCCGCTATGGTGAGGGGGTTTTTCGGGAAACTGCGGGAGAAGTCGGATTTTCGCGAGGCTCAGTTGCCGCCATGGCGCGCTCCCGCGATGGCGGGCTTGTTTTCTGGCTGTTGGCCGGAGAACCTCGCGCCCTCTTGATGCACGGGACGACGTTCGAGACGGCGGCGGCCCCAAAAGACTTTTCGCGTTCCGCTGTTCTTTCGATCGCCCAAACTTCGAACGGCGACATCTGGGTGGGGACGCGCGACGCCGGGCTGTTTCGCCTGGCCGGAGGCCGCACATTCGCTGTCACCGAAGAATTGCCGGATCCGAAGGTGAACGCCTTGGTTGCCTTTGGAAACAATGAGCTGTGGGTGGGAACCGACTCGGGTATCGCCCGTTGGAACGGCACGAAATTGACGAGGGCCGGTGTGCCTCGCTCACTGGACGGTGTACAAGCTCTGGCGATGGCCGTGGATCGTGATTCCAATCTATGGGTCGGAACAAATTCGCAAGGGCTTCTGCGGGTGAATGGGCATGGAGTCGCCTCCAAAATCGACGGGAATGGCGATCTACGTGACGCCGTGACGGCGGTGTTCGAAGATCGCGAAGGGAATTTGTGGACTGGAAGCGCGGCGGGCCTGGAGCGGCTGCGGGACAGTCCATTTGTCACATATTCGCAGCCCGAAGGCTTGGCCGTAGACGGCAGCAATCCCGTTTTCGTGGACTCCGGGAGCCGCATCTGGGTCGCTCCGGTTAGCGGCGGACTATTCTGGATGAAAGATGGAAATCGCAGCGCCGTACTCAGCAATGAATTGAATCGGGACGTGATTTATTCGCTTGCCGGACGAAATGGAGAAGTATGGCTGGGAAGGCAGCACGGTGGACTCACGCAACTGCGTACCGGGCCCGCCTCTATCACCGCCCGGACCTACACCGGAGCGGACGGCCTCTCTCAAAACAGTGTCTACTCGGTTTACCAATCTGCTGATGGAACCGTCTGGGCCGGGACCCTAAGCGGAGGCGTAAGTAAGCTGAGCGGCGGGCGGTTCACGACTTTCAAAATGGCGGACGGGCTTGTGTCAAATACCATCACCGCGATGACAGAGACCACGGATGGAACGATGTGGTTTGCCACTCCGGCCGGATTAAGCAGTTTGTCGAGAGGCGCCTGGCAATCCTACACCGCCAAAGACGGCCTGCCCTCCGAAGATGTCAACTGTCTACTACCGGACTCAACAGGTGTTCTTTGGGCGGGTACCGCCGGCGGTCTGGCATTTCGTGAATCCCGCCGGTTTCAAGTCCCCGCCGGCGCCTTTCCGTCCTTGCGTGAATCGGTCCTGGGTATAGCGGAAGACAGGTTCGGCTCGCTGTGGATAGCCACTGCAACCCACGTGTTGCGGGTAAATCGCGAAAGGCTGCTGCGCGGGAACACCACCGACGGAGACATCCGCGAATACGGTTTGGCCGATGGACTCCGGGGTGTGGAAGGCGTCAAACGATCTCAGTCCGTGGTCACAGATCCGGCCGGCAGAGTGTGGTTTTCCCTCAATCGTGGCATCTCCATGGTGGATCCGGGCCGGCTGAAAAGTAACGCGGCGCCCGCCATCCCTCACGTGCAATCCGTGATGGCCGACGGCAACCCTGTGCCAATCAGCGGCAAAATCCACATTTCCGGCGGTCATCAGCGGATCACCTTCGGGTACGCCGGCCTGAGTCTCTCGGTTCCTGACCGTGTTCGATTTCGGTACCGGCTCGACGGATTTGACCATGGGTGGAGCGAACCCGTTTCCACGCGCGAAGCGGTTTATACGAATCTATCGCCAGCCGCGTATCGCTTTCGTGTAATTGCGAGCAATCCGGACGGCGTTTGGAGCGGAACGGAGGCTTCGATCGGGATCGAAGTCGACCCGCTATTCTGGCAAACCTGGTGGTTCCGAACGTGCATGCTGATGGGGGGAGTGGCTGGATGCGTGGCGCTGTACCGGTTTCGATTGCATCAGATGGCGAGACAGCTCAATGTACGTTTCGAGGAGCGATTTGCGGAGCGAACGCGGATTGCGCAGGAGCTTCACGACACTCTGTTGCAAGGGTTTCTTAGCGCCTCCATGCAAGTCCACGTTGCCGCGAACCGCCTTCCTGAGGATTCTCAGGCAAAGCCGGCTCTGACGCGCGCTATGCATCTGATGAAGCAGGTGATTGACGAGGGACGAAATGCTGTCCGCGGCTTACGGTCATCAAGTACAGCCTCACTCGACCTCGAGCATGCCTTTGCCCGCATCAAGGAGGAACTCATCCCGGATGAACATCTCCGTGAGAAGATTGAGTTTCGCGTCATCGTGGACGGCCAGCCCAGACCCTTGCATCCGTTGCTGCGCGATGAAGTATACAAAATCGGCCGGGAGGCGCTGATCAACGCATTCCGCCACGCCCGGGCCAAAAGCATTGAGATTGAGCTTGCCTACTCGCCCCGCCGGCTGCGCATGGTGATCCGCGATGACGGTTCCGGAATCGATCCGGAACTGTTGGGGGCGGGACGGGAAGGACATTGGGGCCTTTCCGGGATGCGCGAGCGCGCGGACCGCATCGGCTCAAGGCTGCATGTATCCAGCAGCGTGGGCGGCGGCACGGAAGTAGAACTCTCTGTACCCAGCCACGTCGCTTTTCAGGATCATCGCAAGAGCAGGCTTGCCTGGCTTGTCAGACTGCGCCAGCCGCAGACTCCGGGCCAGGAGCCAACGAATAGAACTGGAGTGACCAAATGACCGATCAAAGCCAAATTCGCGTATTCAGCGTCGACGATCATCCGCTTCTTCGGGAAGGGATAGCCGCCATCATCAACAACGAGTCGGACATGCTGCTCGTGTCCCAGGCGGCGAGCGGCACTGATGCGATCCGCCAATATCGGGAACATCGTCCCGACGTGACACTAATGGACCTCAGGCTTCCCGATCTCAGCGGCATCGACGCGATGATTGCGATCCGCGCGGAGTTTCCTGAAGCGCGCATCATCATGCTGACCACGTTTGAAGGAGACGTGGAGATTCAGCGCGCCCTGGAAGCCGGAGCGCGCGGTTACCTGCTGAAGAATATGCCGCCCAATGAGTTGGTCGGAGTGATCCGCCAGGTACACGCAGGGAAAAAACGCGTTCCGGCGGAGGTGGCCGCACATTTGGCCGAGCATATGGGCGACGAGGACCTGACTACCCGGGAAACAGAAGTTCTGCGGAAGGTGGCCGGCGGCAATCGAAACCGGGATATTGCGAATTTGCTCTTTATCTCGGAAGAGACGGTGAAGGTTCACATGAAACACATCATGGACAAGCTTGGCGCGAAGGATCGCACGCAGGCGATTGCCATCGCGGTGCGTCGTGGAATCATCCAGTTATGATCGGCGCCATTCCCCAAAAGTGGTAGCAGCAGACTCCGAGCCTTGGGGATTCACAACCCCGACATATCCCCTACGCTACAGTAGGTGCGGTTTCTCCAAGCGCCAAGAAGACAAGGAGACATCAGCTGCGACGCCTATTTTCCGCGTTTCCCGGTGGCTGGCCGGGAACAGCCCTGTTGCTGCTGCGAGCGGCTATCGCATTAACGCTTCTGGTTCAGGGGCAAAACTGGTTGAGCGATAATGATCCCCTCCCGGGTTCGGGATTCGCCGGCTCGGCGGCAATCGCCACAGGCGGCCTTCTGCTGATAGGTTTCCTGACGCCAATCGCGGCCACGGTGGCCGGGTTGGGCTGCGCCGCCACGGTAGTTCTGCTTCCCGTTTCCTCCAGGGCCGTGGTCGATTCGAAAACGGATATCGCCTTCGCCACAGTGATCTTGTGGGCCATTATCATTTTGGGTCCGGGAGCGTTCTCGGTCGATGCGAGGCTTTTCGGACGCCGTGAGATCATCATTCCCCCTGCCGGGCCCAGATCGTAAGGGCTAAAATACCCCGTCCGTGGTATCGCCGCCCGACAGTGTAGTGGTATCGCAAAAGTGTTCCTTCTTGGGATGTTTCAGTGAGCGGGATGCCGTAGTGTTGTTAAGAACTCAGAATCGCCTGTTGGAGGGTACGACCGATGGCTTGCTTACCAATGATCGACGAGGCTTTGGGCGGTACGTTTGTGGCTGCTTTGCTGCTAACTGGAAGCGCCGCGGGAGCGGAAGCTGCTGTCATGGAAGGCATCCGCGTGATGGAGCGGAACGGCGACGAGGGCGAAATGCTAATGCAAAGAACGATGGCGGCGTCCATAGCTGCGAAGGTTTCAAGGCGGGAGTCAGCGGAACATCGGCATGCCGAGTCCCTGCTTCCGTTGGAGCTCCGTCGCGTCCTGCGGCTTTCCCGCGATTTTCGCCGCTGCTTTGTGCTGCGTGCTCTGGCCGGCTTGTCGCGTGAGGTTTGCGCTCATCTGCTGCAGATCGAGATTCACCTCATCGATGAACTGGTCTGCGCCTCGGCGCGAGCGCTGGCCTCTGTTCCGGCATATCTGCCCGATGATGTTGCGGCACGTTGGGAGTGTGCCGAAGCCGCATC
>JBDUEM010000165.1:0-16955 GCA_040002435.1 Bryobacteraceae bacterium | reverse complement strand
CAATAGGACATTTCTACTTGGCACACTTAGGACATTATCATTTGGCGGCGACACTACGCTCCTTACGACGGTCCGGAGCGCGCTGTGGTTTCCAAGCTCACTGAGAACAAACTGATCGGCCTGTCGTGGTCGGTTCTCGATTATGACGGTCCGGAAGAGAAGGACTACAAGGGATTCTGGAATCTTTCGCACAAGATGACGATGTACGGCAACGCCGACGACCTGGTGGCCTTCCGGCTGATGCCGCTCGAGCAAACGTTCAAAAAGCCGATCGACGCGCATTGGTCTTTCAAAGTTCTCGACATGGGACGGCGCCTGGTTGCCTTCCAGGACGAATCCGGCGGCCAGATCACGTCGTGGCGATGGGACTTTGGCGACGGCAAAGAGTCGAAAGACCAGCATCCGATTCATCAGTACGAAAAGGCCGGCGAGTATATTGTGAACCTGTACATCGAAGGCCCGGGCGGCAAGTCCCGATGGACTAAAGTGCGAGACGTCGTCCTCAAGTAGCCTAAGCGTGTACTACCGGGATGGACGCCGTGCCGTACAGCCGGCCCGCCTTGACCGTGGCGACAGGCAGCAGTTTCCGGTGAACCACCCGCATCTCCGGCGGACCATCGCCGAGCGGAGCGGCCCGCATTTCGAAATCGCCTTCGAGAATTTGAAGCACCGCCACATCGGCCTCCGAGCCTACACGCAGCGTGCCGGGTTGGTTCGGGAAGCGGAAGGTTTGCGCGGGATTGATAGTCGCGCATTCCAGCACCTTTTCCAGCGGCATGCCAAGGTGGAGAAACTTCGCCAGCGTGGTCACGAAGTCGAACGTGGGACCAGTGACGTTGAACTGGTGCAGGTCGCTGGAAATCGTACCCGGCAAGACGTCTTCCTTCATCGCCGCTTCCATCACTTTCCAGGAAAAGCTGCCGCGGCCGTGACCTACATCCAGACGGACCCCATCTTCGAGGGATTTGTGAACCTCGCGAAGGACGCGCCCGCGGGCGTCCAGGATGCCGCCGGAGCGTCCGTGAAAAGCGTGCGTGATCACGTCGCCCCTCTTCAGTAGCTTGAGAATTTCAGGAAGCGAGGAGACGGTGTCGCTGATATGCGCCATGAGCGGCAGTTTCACAGCGTCAGCCACTTCTCGCGCGAGGCGTAGCGCGGGGAGATCGTTCTCGCCTGCCATGCTGCGGGACAATCGAATCTTGACGCCGAGAATTACATCGCGGTTTTGCTCGATGGTGCGAATGGCGAGCTTCGGATTGGCGTATCGCAGATCGAGAAGTTCGCCCCATGGATTGTCATCGGAAAGAGTAGACTGGCCAACGACGGAAATATTGAGCAGCGCGAAGACGCGGGTATCCACCTGATTGATCACCATGCGCCGGAATCCAGGGAAGGTGTGCGCCCCTGCTGAACCGGCATCCACAACAGAGGTAACGCCCTTGGCGATGCAGTTGGGGTCGGCGGGAATGGCGAGCGGGGCTACACCGTCGTAGACGTGGACGTGGATGTCTACCAGTCCGGGCGTTACGATTTTGCCGCGCGCATCCAGAACGATTCGCGCTTCCGTCTCCGGAATGTCGGCCGCGATGACCGCTACCTTGTTCCCGGCGATCGCCAGGTCCCGCGCGGCGGACAGCGACTGCGAGGGATCGATCACCCGTCCGCCTTTGATCAACAGGTCATACTTCGGCGCGGCAGCGATATTCTGGGCCTTTGCGGCAGCAGTCAAGCTGGCAAGGAGAGGGAGAAACTCACGTCTGCGCGGATGGCTCACAGCAATTAGTTTAGTGCTGTTGGAGCTACTATATTAGCTACCGTTATGGGACACACACCGCATCTCTCACGCCGTGAAATTCTGCGCGCGATTCCTGTGCTGGGATCGGGCAGCCTGCTGTTACCCGTCAGTATCCTGCGCGGCCAACGTCCGGATACGAGAGAGCCGGGGATTCTTCGGGGCTCCTTGATTGACGACGCGACAGGGCAGCCTGTAGCGGCGAAAATTCGGGTCGTCGATACGAATAACAATCAGATTTATATGCCGGCAGGCTCTATCAAGACCATGCCGGCGGTCACCAAGCCCGGAACATTTCGCTACTTCTACGCGCGCGGTTCGTATGAGATTGCCGTGCCGCCGGGCCGCTATCGAATTGAAGTGGTGCGGGGCATCTCACACCATGCGGTCGTCGATTATTCGGAGGTTGGCTCGGGGATTACGCATGTGCATAACTTTCGTATTCCCGTGCTTAAGGATCTGCACACTTCCGGCTGGTACTCCGGGAATACGCATACGCACTACGCACTGGAGATCGATGAAGACCCCGACGACCGGCTGCGCATGGTGCCTCCGGCTGAGGCGCTCGACGTCAGCGTCATCAGCTACCTGATCCGTAACGACTCGCCGTACATCACGAATCGTTACCCGGTGGGCAGGCTTCCGCAATTCTCGCGCGACGGCACCATCATGGATATGGGTGAAGAAGCGCGCAACAATCGAACGTACGGGGAATGGGGGTACGGCCACGTTCTGTTCCTGAACATACCGCGGGCTGTGGAACCGGTGTCGACCGGCCTGTTGTCAAAGGATGGGAAAGCGCCGGACTTCCCCACACTTTCCATGCTCTGCCAGGAGGCGCGCCGCATGGGCGGCACGACGATCTGGTGCCACAACGGATCGGGCATGGAAGCCCCCGTCGCGGCTGCGCTCGGCCACATGAATGCATATAACGTGGCGGATGGAATGGAGGCCGACTATGCCCGTTACTACCGCTTGCTTGACTGCGGGTTTCGCATGCCCGCTTCTTCGGGAACCGACTGGTGGATTACCGATCACAACCGCGTCTTTGTGCAGGTGGAGGGAGGCTTCACTTACGATTCTTGGATAAAGGGCCTGCGCGCGGGCCGGACGTTTGTCTCGAACGGACCGTTGTTAGAGCTTCTTGTCAACGGCAAGGGACCGGGCGCTTCTCTGGAAACTAGCGGGCCGCTGCGCATTTCCGCCTCGGTGATTTCTCGCCTGCCGTTTGAGCGTATCCAGATTGTCTACAACGGAGAGGTAGTAGCGGAGCGTTCTTCCCGCAACCAGAGGGAGGGCAGGCTGGAAGAAGAAATCGTGGTACCGCGTGGCGGTTGGGTGGCGGCCCGCGTGTCCGGCGGAGGCCAGACGCACGCGGGCAGCACAGTCTTCGCGCACACCAGCCCGATTTACG
This sequence comes from Bryobacteraceae bacterium, assembly GCA_040002435.1. Lineage (GTDB taxonomy): Bacteria > Acidobacteriota > Terriglobia > Bryobacterales > Bryobacteraceae > JANXXV01. Next base: position 13,749 of record JBDUEM010000165.1, on the reverse strand, counting down.
TGAACGTTCCGGGAACGCCGCACCGCAAAGCCGAAGCGGCGGGCGCATTCGTCGATGAAATTGAGCAATCGATGCAGTTCATTCGCAAGACGTATCGTTTCGCGAAGGATGCCGACCGCGCGCTCGCGCTGGGGCGCTTCGAGGAAGGAAGACGGGTGTTCGGTAAAGTGGCGGCTGAAGGCTAACAGAGAATGGCCGGATTGCCAGCTATGGCGGTGCAGGAATAGGGCAATGAACTAGGGCCGTGCAAATAGCGCACTGGCTGAACAGATGCGGCGCCACCACTCACCATGAGCGCCGCGCAATGCCGTTTACTCCATCCACATGCCGCCATTGATCTCGATCGACTCACCGACGATATAAGAAGATTCTTCGCCGGCCAGAAAACAAATGAGCGTTGCAACTTCTTCAGCAGTCCCGGCACGTCCTTGCGGGACGGTCTGCAAAAGGAGTTTCATTCGATCGGCCGGAGTGAACTTATCGTGAATCGGGGTTTGAATGATACCAGGATTCACGGCGTTCACCCGAATGCCATGTGGGATGAGTTCTTTCGCGAGCGACTTGGTCATGCAGACCACCGCGGCTTTAGCCGCGGCATAAGGCATCACTCCGGGGCTTCCGCCGTTTCGCGCGGATACTGATGCGACATTCACGATGACGCCGGATTGCCGAGCCATCATTCCCGGCGCCACTGCTCTGCTCATCCGGAGAACACTGCCCAGGTTTATGTCCATCACTTCCTGCCAGAACTCATCGGTGATCTCAAGTAACGATCGGCGGCCTACTAGAGAACCAGCATTATTCACCAGCAGATCGATGCGGCCGAACTTTTGCAGAACCTGATCCACAAGCGTCGCGGCGCTCGGAACTGCAGACAGATCAGCTTCAAACGCGGTGGCCTCGCCACCGCCACCCCTGATGCCGTCCACGACCTCCGCAGCGGCCGCTGCGCTGCTGTTGTAATGTACCGCCACCGCCGACCCTCGCGCGGCCAGAGCAACAGCAGTCGCTGCACCGATGCCGGTGCTGGACCCGGTGACCAGACTCACATGCCCCGCAGGAAAAGATGTCATCGTGCTAACCGGAATTTGCGCAGTGCCGGGATCGCGACCATCATCATCCGTCTCATCCGTGCTCCGCGTGGAATACTTGAAAGCAATCGCGACTGGTGGTTCGTCGTGAAACCAGTGGGGCGTATCGGGAACGAGCCCATACTGATCGCCTGGGCGCAGACAGATCTCGTGGCGGACCGTATATTACGCTTCGTGACTGGCTGAAGGACCACCGGGAACATACAGATAGACTATACCCCACGGCAACGGAACCTCTCCTCTTTATCTGGAATTTCGGAGATAGTGGAAGGCCAATGTTCCGGACGTCGCGGTGATGACCCAAACTAGCCGTAACTGCGCAAATTCCTGCGCAGCCAAGGTTGACTAAATGAATCACGAAACGGGGTTCTGGCGAAAGATCGTAGGTGTAGATCTTGCTGAATGGTGTGCCACTGCTTTGGATCTGCCGGCTGCGAATTGCCGGATCCCCCGGATGGAGTCCACCGGCGAAGCGTGCCCGGCTCTTACCTGGCTATAGAGGCCGTACACCTGCCACTTTCATCCGAATTCGATACACGCTGGGCCGCGCCGTAATGTAAAGTGTGTCCGCTTCTTCATTCGGTCCTAGTACCGCCGACTTGGCGTCGGTGCCGTACTTGCCCCACGCACAGTTGTGCGGCACCTCGGGCAGAGTGATGGAGCCGATGTGTTTCCCATCGGGTGAAAAAATACGGATGCCACCCGGAGAAGAACAATATAAATTGCCCTTCTTATCTACTTTCATGCCATCCGGAAGTCCGTCTCGATTGTCGCTGGTGACGTCCTGAAATACTGTTCCAGTTCCCAGCGTGCCGTCGTCTTTCACCGGGTAACGCATCCAGATCTTGCGCGCCGGATCGGAATTGGCGACATATAGAAATTTCTCGTCAGGCGAAAAAGTAAGTCCATTCGGACGGGAAAGCTCCGCCGTCAGCAGTTCCAGCTTTGTCCCAACCAGCCGGTACAACCCGTTAAACTTGAGCTCCTTCTTTGGATCGTCATCCTGTTTCGTGAAGCCGTACGGAGGATCGGTGAAGTAGATGGCCCCGTCTGACTTGACGATCACGTCATTCGGACTGTTCAGCCGCTTGCCATCGTAGCGTTCCGCCAGGACAGTGAGGGTACCGTCCCGCTTATCAAAGCGTGTCACCCGCCGATTGCCATGCTCGCAAATAATCAGGCGGCCTTCGCGATCGAGCGTCAGGCCGTTCGAGCCTATAACCGCGCCGGGTGGGGTAGCATCCGTCCCGTCGTACCCGCTTGGTTTCCGAAAGACAGATTCGCCGACGCCTGGCGTCCATTTGAAGATCGTATTTTTGGGGATGTCGCTGAAGAGAAGGTATCCTTCGGGGACATAGACAGGACCCTCGGTGATTTCATGGCCGCCGGCTATTTTCTCGATCGGAGTTGTCGTAGAGACCAGATCATCCAGGGCCGCATCCAGCCGGATGATCGCGCTGGCGGGAGCCGGCGCCTCCGCTGGCTTCCGCGTGCAGGCGCTGCCCATCAACAGCAGAAGCGCCCCGCTCATCGTCATCGCTTGTCTTTTGTTCATTATGAAAATACTTCACTCCCCGGCGAGCACAGTGAACGTCACTCCGCTGTTACATGCTGACTCATGTGCGGCCACGCGTCAATGAGGCTTCAACTGCAAACGGAATGATTATCCCGTACTTTATGGGCCCAGCGAGCATCTTCCATTAGATTCGTTTCGGTGGCGCTAATCAAGGGCCGGTAGCCGTTTGTATTGTCACGCCGCTGGTTGCCTTGCCACTGGCTTCGGGTCGCCTTGCAAGATCTGTACAGACACTGGTTTAACGGCCGGATCGAGCGCACCGAGGCTCTGGACGAATGGTTCGAACAAACCTGCATCGGGTTCGGCCACGTCAGCTCAAACATCGCGACCTGATGATGGGGATTGGTTTGTTTGGACCTCACGTCCGCCGTCAGGCGAATAAATCCAGGACGGGTTTGCCTTTGCCGTCTTTGGTGACGTACACGGGACGCTTGTCTACCTCGTATGCAAAGTCCGGCGGAATACCCGCGGCACGCAGGATCGTGGCATGAAGATCGATAACCGAAACAGGCTTGTCCGTGACATGCATTGGCCTCTCCTCGGCCGTGCTGCCGTAGGCGATGCCTGCCTTCATGCCACCGCCGAAGAATACTACCGACTGCGCGCCGGAGAAGTGACGGTGCATCCCGTAGTGATTTGGTTCGGACATTCGTTCCGGCTGGCGGATGGTGCTGTCTTCCTGAATGAAGCGCCCCGGACGGCCCTCAATCATCATGTCCCGGCCAAATTCGCTCGCTACGACGACGAGCGTGCGCTTCAGCAGTCCACGTTGCGCCAGATCCAGAACCAATTGCGCAATGGGCGCGTCGATTTCCCGTTTCAGGCCGACCAAACGTTCGTGGCCGTTCACATGGGTATCCCAGCGCTGGAATGGAATGTATTCTGTAGTTACTTCCACAAACCGGACACCTGCTTCAACCAGCCGCCGCGCCATCAGGCATCCTTGCCCGAAGCGACCGGTATTGTAGGCGTCGAAGCTGGCTTTCGGCTCGAGCGAAATATCGAAGGCTTTCGCTGATGGCGACTCCAGCAGACGGTGAGCCGTCTCAACCGATCGCAAAAGCGACTCCTGATAGTAGTCGCTGCCGGCCGCGAGAACGGGACTGTTCTTCATCATCGACCGGTAACTCTGATGCCTCCGGCGGAATCGAAGGCCATCCATCGATGTTCCGGCAACTACAGACGCCGCGGCGGTCGCCGGATCGGGAATCAGAAACGGAGCCCATTCATTCCCCAGGAAACCGGCGGCATGAAACGTCTTCAACGTTTCACTGTCAGGATTCCCCTCGATCTTCTGGCCGATATCCACGAACGCCGGAACGTCGGGATTCTTCGATCCCAGTGTTCGCGCAATGATGGAGCCGATATGCGGAACAGCCACGCTTTGTGGCGGCTCGTATCCGGTGTGCCAGTGGAATTGATGGCGGCTGTGAAGAAGACGGCCAAGGTCGGGCGGCACGATGCTCCGGATTACCATGCCCTTGTCCATAACTCCGGCTATCGTCTCCAGACCCTGTGAAAGTTTTATACCGTCAACCACGGTGTTGATCGACGGAAACGTGCTCATCACTTCCGCGGACTTCACACCTGGGCTGTACGGCACATATCGTTTTGGGTCGAAGGTCTCAGTCTGCGCCATACCGCCGCCCATCCAGAGCAGAATCACAGCATCGGCGGTTGCCACGGGTTTCTCTGCGGCTCCCCACACGGCGTTGGGTCTCTCGCCGGCTAACGTGGCCAGTGTCAGCGCCGCTGATCTGCGCAGGAAATTACGCCGGCTGGATAAATTCTCAATGCGCCGTTGGATCGATTCCATAGCTGCTCCTCACCGTATAAATTGAAACTCCGGCGACATCACGAGGATCCACAAGAGATCTTCGATGCCGTCGGGTCCGTGAGCAATCAGATCGTTAGCGACACCCAGTTCGGATGGGTTTGGCTGCCGCGCGAACGCATGCTGGAAAAGGCTCCGGACGAGAGACTGGCCGCTGTCCGCCAGTGGGCGGGGCACAGGTGTAGTCCCCGTCAACCGGACAAATTCGCCGTTTCCCGGCTCGGTGGTAAAAACGAAAAACCGGATTTTACCGCTAATGTCCGGGCGCATGCATGTTTCATCCACCCCCACCACTGCCCGAAATGTAGTGAAACCCTTTCCGCGGATATCGTACACAACGGATGACGGCGCTCTTATCAAGAGGGCATCTTGAGCCGCTTCGTCTTTTACTTGAAGCCTACCCTTGGCGAAGCCTTCCGCCAACGGTAGATCACTTACCCGCACGAGGCCGTTTAGCCCCTCGAATTCTGCATCCATCCAACCCGCCACCACTTTGTCCCGATCATAGGAGCCTAAGTCTGTCGCCACCAGCCAGACGCGGTCCGCACCGCGGATGTCAGCTTGCACCTTCACGGTCGCGGCGCGCACTTGGCCCGAATCGGCCGCACTCGCGGGTGCTTCATGAAAGCTGCCATTGAGCCTGGCGGCCCCGCGTCGCAATTGCGTCCGCAGTTCCTCACCATTCACCAGTTCCAAGGCCTGCATGGTCGTAGCCTCCGGAGAACGTTCCGTCACCACCTGGATCCGTTCCGGCCGGCCCAACGCCCGCGTTAGGGGGTCGGACCGGAAACGCCACTTTCGTTCGTAGGTAGCGGGTTTGCCGGTCAGGTCATCCAGCGGCTTCCATTCGCCTGTAAGGGCCGACACAGCATCGCTGAACTGTTCCGCCGAGATACGCCGGCGTAGCGGGCCGCGGAATTGAAAAGTGTCGCCGGTCTTCGCCGCCGTATTGCTGCCCACGCTTTCCATCTGATAGGCACGCGAGCTCATCATGCGTCTCAAAAGCGCTTGAATGTCATAGTTGCTCGCCACGAAATCGGCTGACAGCCAGCTTAGAAGATCCGCATTCCAAGACGGCGCCTCGATATCGTCAACCGGTTCCACGAGTCCTCGGCCAAAAAGCAGCTTCCAATAACGGTTCACCAGGGTTGCGGCGAATCGCCCATTCTGCGGGGAGGTGAACATCTGCGCGACCTGACGCCGGCGCTGCGCCAGCTCCTCCGGCGGCTCAGCATCTTTTAGTTCAGGAAAGAGAAAAGACGGCGTGGCGGATGCTCCCGTCTTGACGTCACAGCGGGCGATCTCCAGGCGGTCAGTGGTAAAGAAAGCTGCCAGTCCGAAAGTCTGATTCAGCTTCCAGCGGCTTACAAAGCTGTCATGGCACGAGGCGCAGCGCAAATTGGCACCCAGGAACACTTGAGCGCTGTTCTGTGCGGCTTGCATCGCAGGCGACTGGCTGGCGCTGACATCGCCTCCCCAGTTGACTCCTGCCAGGAATCCGCGCGGCGCATCAGCGCCTTCCGGAGCCAGAAGCTCCTGCACAATGCGATTGTAGGGCTTGTTCTCTTTCAGCGACTCAAACAGCCAGCGCGTGATCCATTCCCGCTTTTCACCGGGCAGCGCCACGCCTTCCTCGTTGCGCAGCATGTCATTCCAATACGTCATCCAATGCTCCGCGTAGGCCTGTCGCTTGTTCAGCAAGTCGTCAATCAGGAGTTGCCGCTTTCCCGGTTCACTGCGTTTGACGAAGGAATCCAATTCTTGAGGGCTGGGCGGTAGTCCGGTCGCATCGAAGTAGACGCGCCGTGCGAAAACAGCGTCGTCTGCCTCGCCCGGAACCGGAATGCGATTGCGGCGAAAATCCCGCTCGAGGAAGGCGTCTATCGGATTCGGCTGTGTACTGGAGGGCACCTCGGGGCGCACAAGTTTGATGCGCGTATTCAAATTGTCTGGCGCAAGGGGGCTCTTACTATCCCACTCAGCGCCTTCATCGATCCACCTGCTCAGCAGACTCACCTGGAGAGCGGTAAGCGGCTCTTGCCCCAGCGGCATGCGCGCACTTTTTCCACTTACTCGCCGGATAAGAAGGCTGCCGCTGCCCGCGCCCGGTTGGATGGCGGGGCCGCCCGCACCGCCGGTTAGCAGGCCGGCACGCGTCAGCACGGATAGGCCTGCCTGCGGCTTCTCCCCCGAATGGCAACCGGCACAGTGGGCGTGAAGCATAGGCTGAACGTCGCGGGCGAAGTCCACCTTGGGGGCCGCTGGCAGCACGCTGCACGTCAGTAAGACAAACAGCGGAACCTTATCTCGCATAGTCCTCCGAAACGAGGGTCAGAAGGCTCGATTATAACGCATGGCCGGACCACGGTAGACCACTGGAGCCCCATATTTACCTTGTGTGTAAAGCGAAGATTTCTCTTCGAAGGCCGATTTTACAGGGCTTTGGGGCCATTTCATCGTGATATCATAAGGCACTGATCCACGCGCGGTTTCCGCTTGAAACCAAGAGAGCGAATGTTCTTAATCGAGAACGCAGCGAATCAAGCCACGGTGAGCTTTTGAGGTCCGCGTGACGACCACGGTTGCGGAGACCAAAACGGAACGGCCTGAGACGGGCCGGGTCTACACGGTCCCCTCGGTAGAGAAGTGCTTTGAGATTCTGGAGTTATTTCAGGATGCCGGCAGCCAACTCTCTCTCAGCGACGTTCTTAAAGCGACCCGCGTCCAAAAGACCACCGCGTTTCGGATTCTAAGTACCCTCGAACGATCGAACTATATAAGCAAAGATGCGGCCACCGGCAAGTATCAGCCCGGCCTGCGCCTGGTTGAACTCTCGGCGAGGTTTCTTTCCAGCCAGGGCATTCTAAAAATCATCAAGCCGTATATGGAAGAACTGCAACGCCAGTTCAGTGAGACGGTGTGCCTCGCGCTGCGAAAAGGCGACAAGCTTTTCTATGTGGATATCGTCGAGAGTTCCCTCACCCTGCGCATGGTTGCCACGGTGGGGTCCACAGCTCCGCTGCATGCTTCGGCATTAGGAAAAGCCATTTCCGCAAATCTGCCCGAGCATGAGTTGGAGGCTTTGGTCCTGAAGCAGCCCATGCCCCGGTACACTGCCAACACCATCACGGGCGCTGCACAGTTGCGGGAGCAATTGCGTCTGGTCCGGGAACAGGGATATGGCGAGGACAACGAGGAGGTGGAAGATGGAGCCTCGTGCCTTGCCGCCGTGGTATTCGGCTATTTCGGTGATCCACTGGGCGGCATCAGCATCTCCGGCCCGACGAATCGAATGCGCTCGCAGCGCGCCGCAATGGTGCCCGCGATCACAGCCGCGGCGAAAGAGATTTCAGAACGAATCGGTTTAGCGCTGCACGTCAGCATGACTAAACCCGGCGAATCGGAAAAACGGCGTTAGCGCGCTCGCGCGAACGCCGCCGCATGAAATTGAAAGCCGCGCAAGCCGGAGTGCTCATAGTACGCCTTTCCGTCATGTGCGACTCCCAGCAGAATCTCGTACTCATGGGGAATGCCGCAACGGACGAGCCATGCGTGTAAAGCCTCGGCATCCGGCAGCGACACATCCTTGGTACCGCCAATGAATCGGATTCGAAGGTCGCCTAACCTTCCAAAATTCTTGTCGGCGAGCACAAAAGGATCATCTTCCGGTGAATACCATTGCGTCAGCTTGGCGATCCACGCCTGCTGCTCGAGCGCGATACCCGGGAAATAGCCGTCCAGCGGCAGTCGCTTGTAGGAGCCGGCATAGGCCACCACTGATCCGAATACTTCCGGATACTTCAGCGCGAGCTTCAACGCGCCATTGGCGCCCATGGACATGCCCTCGATGGCACGTCCCATTTTTGACGGGATCGTTCGGAAGTTGGCGTCTACCTCCGGAATCAACTCCTTGACGATCATTGTTTCAATCAAAATATTCTGATCGGGCCAGTCGCGATATTCCGTCTTCTTGCCGCCGTTCGGAAAAACCATGATGACCGGAGGCACCATTCCCGACGCGATCGCCTTGTCTAGCTCCGCTGCAATCGACAATCCCGAAGATTCGTTGCCGCCCGATCCGTGCAGCCAGTAAATAACGGGATAGCGGACTTGAGATGCTTCGTATCGCGGAGGAAGATAGATATTCCAACCGACCTCACGCTTCATCGAGGCGCTATGAAGCAGGCGATGCGAAGTCAGCGTCGTTGCGATGGCCGGGGGATTGTCCCAACGGACATCAAAAGTCAGAGGCTGGCGCTGCGCGGAAAGCAGCCAAGCCGACGACAAGATGAGCAGTCCCGCATGTGCTGCCGTTCTCATGAGTAGAGAAATTTGAGAGGCTTCGCGCCGTCGTCAGCCAGTTTCGTCGGGCGGCCGAGCGGATTGACGTATTCCTTGGTGTAATCGATTCCCAATTTGTCGTAGATGGTCGCCATGAAGTCTGGTATCTCAACCGGGTCTTTGGTTACATAGGCGCCGTTTTCATCCGTTTCGCCGTAGACCTGGCCGCCGGGAACGCCTGCGCCGGCCATACAAAGGGAAAACGCGTTCGCCCAATGGTCGCGTCCGGCAAGTCCATTGATCTCTGGCGTACGGCCGAACTCTCCTGTCACGATAACCAGGGTAGTCTTCAATAGCCCGCGCGAATCCAGATCCTCCACCAGCGTTGAGAAGGCATTGTCCAGTTCAGGAAGAAACGTTCCACTCAGAGAGGGAAAGATGTTCGCATGATGGTCCCATGTATTGAATCCGCGGGATACCGTCACATAACGCACACCCGCCTCCACGAGCCGTCGTGCCAGCAGGGCGCCTTGACCCAGTGACGTTCTGCCGTAGGCGTCGCGCAGCTTCTCCGATTCCTCGCTGATGAGAAATGCCTTCTTTGCACGCGCCGATTGCATCATGCCGAAAGCGGTCTGATAGTACGAATTCATGTTCTCGATCAGATTCTGTGAATCGTACCTGCGAAACTGATCGTCCGCGGCCTTGAGCAATGAGCGGCGATGGTCCATTCGCGCCCAATCGACGCCGAGGGGTAATTCCAGGTCTCGTACCTGATACTTTTCCGTATTCGGATTTCCGGCGTCGAAGGGATTGAAACGCGGCTCCAGATAGCCGGCGCCTTCCCAGTAGCCCGTCGACCCCGGGACCGAAACGAAAGATGGCAACTCGTTACGGGGCCCAAGTTCCTTCGTCGTCACCGACCCGAGGCACGGGTGCGTGATGCTCGACAGCGGGAGGTGACCACTGAGTATGAGACCGCATGCCGGCACATGGACAGGGGTCTTGTGCGTCATGCTGCGGATGACTGTAAATTTATTCGCGGCCTTCGCGCAACGTGGCAAGTGTTCACTGAATTGCAGCCCGGGAACATTTGTCTGGATTGGTGTAAATTTGCTGCGCCACTCCGCCTTCGCCTTCGGCTTGGGGTCGAAGGTGTCCATCTGGCTCATGCCACCGGTCAGGAACAGGTGGATCACCGAGATATCGTCGCCCTTTCGGGCTGCGGCCTTCGCGGCCATTTCGAGCGTACCCCCGAGCGTGATCCAGCGAAACGCAGCGATTGAACCCAGCTTCATGAAGGAACGGCGATCGAAGTCTTCCATATATGCGCCTCAGTATTGGAATAAGAATTCTTTCGAGTTGAAGAAGGACCAGAGCAAGTCCTCAAATGCTCGCCGCCTGGCCGAGGGTTCCGCATTCGTTGCCCCCAATGGAGCCAACGCAAGATCGACCTCGGAGTTTTGCGGCCGGCGCATTAGCGCCGTGAGGTACAAGCGATCGACAATATCCCTGTTGCTCAGCTTTGCATCGGCCAACAGTGCATCGAGGACACCGCCCTTAGCCGTCGCTTGATGCTGCACCGTGTCTCCGCTCACTAATTCCATCACCTGCGCGACGCTGGGCTTGGCATCGCGTTCGCAAATGACCTCGCGAAGGTCATTTCGCCCGAAGACCTTCATCATGTAGTCGGTCTTTAAGAACGGCAGAACGGGAATCGTCATGGCCCGCGTCCCCAGCGGCATACTGGGGAACTTCTCGGGAATCCCCGTGATCTGGGTCATTGAATCTACAATCTGCTCCGACATCAACCGGCGAACGAGGAAGTGGGAATAGTTAACCTGATCCTTCGCGTTCGTGGCATTAGGAATCGAAGATAGCTGATAAGAGCGTGACTTGAGAATGCTTCGCTCCAGTTCCTTGATGCTGTATTTGTCCTTGACGAACTCATCAGCCAGAGCTTGCAGCAAGGCTTCATTCGACGGAGGGTTTGTCACCCGGAAATCGTCAACGGCTTCTACAAGGCCCCGTCCCATGAAGTACTTCCAGATTCGATTGACCGTTGCCCTCGCAAAATAAGGATTGCGCGGCGAGGTCAGCCAAACGGCGAGCCGCTCCCGAACGTCTTCGCCCGGTTTCTCCGGCTCGTAGTCGCCGCCCAGATACTTCGGAGTAACGGGCTTCTTGGTCTTAGGGTGAAGCAATTCGCCGGTCTGTTTCAGATAGGTACCATTATGGTTATTCAGGTACATGTCCTTGCGGCTGACGCGGGCGAAAAACGCGGCAAATCCGTAGAAATCGTCCTGGCTCCAATTCTCGAAGGGATGGTTGTGGCAGCGCGAGCACTCAATCTGCAACCCCAGGAGCAACTGGCTGACGTTGACGCCGGACTCTTCCGGTGTAATCTCGCGGCTCACAAAATAGAAGTTAGAATTCCCCTCAAAGTCGTGCCGGCCCTGGCTAACCAGAAGCTGTTTGACCATTTCGTCGTAGGGCACGTCCTTCCGAATCTGATCGCGGAACCAGCGGGCGTAGGCGCCCCCACCCTTCTGTCCGGCTTCGTTGTATCCGGCGCGGAACATATCCGCAAATCGCATCGCCCAAACATCGGCGCGCTCCCTGCGCTCCAGGAGGCGATCAATTACTGTGTCTCGTTTCTTCGGATCGGTGGATTTCAGGAACGCCTCGGTTTCTTCGAACGTTGGCGGCGTGCCGATGGTGTCCAGGTAAACGCGGCGTAGAAACACGCCATCGGTTGACAGATCGGACGGAATGACATTCACACGGCGGAGCTTATCGAAAATGAACCGGTCGATGAAGTTGTTCTCTGCGATAACGGGATAGTCCTTGAGTGGCCGGTCTTTCACCACGATCACCGGCACCGCCGCGGCGCGCCCCATGGTTCGGGCCATGATTGCCGTCTCGCCCTCCTGCTCAGCCGTCACCACACCGTGCGCGTCAACGGATGCGATCGCTCCTATGTTAGAGCTGAACTTGACGACATTCGTCAGATCACGGACCGATCCGTCGCTGTATTCGCCGAAGGCCACCAGTTGGACCTTTGTGCCAACGCCTACCATTCTCCAGTCCGGCGGATAGATCTTCATGCTGTTCAATCTGGCCTGCCCGGGCTGGTCGAAAGGGGCGCCCTTTTGCAGCCATTCCAGCATCGCGTTGTAATCGGGCGAGCCAACTTTGAAGCGCGGTCCACCGCCATGTGGAACCTGAAACGTTGGCTTCTTAAGAATCAGGCTGGACGCCGGGTCCTTCAGATTCACGCGCCGACCATCGGATAGTTTGGTGATGGCGTTGTAATCGAGTTCCGGGTCGCTACCGAATAGCGAGAGCTTGAAGCCCATCTTCCCCCGCACGGAGCCGTGGCAATTGGAATTAGCGCAATCGGCCCGCGTGAAGATGGGGACAATATCGTTCATGAAACTCAAGTGATGCGTTTGCGCCGGTAATACCTCTAACGGCACATCCACGCTAACGCCGTCGAACGAAGCCTCGACGCGAGCATTGCCGGTACGAAGACCCCGCACCCGCCGCGACGATTCAATGTTTCCCACGGACGCATCGCTGACCTTCCACACCGCTTCCGAGGTTGCCTCCCGACCCACCCCTTCCTCATCAACTGCGATTAAGAGAACGGTCTGGCCTTCTCCCTGGGCATGCACGCGGACTTCGGGTGGATAAAGTTTGATAGCTACGGTTTTCGCCGCCAGCGGGAATGGCTGCAGAAGCAACGGTAGGAGATAAAGAAGTTTTCGCATGTTTTACTCTTTTGCTTGCGGCGCCGGTTTAACTTCTACGAGAAAAGGAGCCGATTCGCCGGCCGGCTTGCCTGCGGCGTCCACAGCCTGCACCGCCATGGGTCCGCTTACCGCTTCCGGACTGGCTTTGATCGTCAACGTCACTTTGGCTGCGCCGGCGGGTACGGCGACTGCTTCCGCCGTGATTCCCGAAGGCAATCTCCCCGCCCGAATCTGTAACGGTCCGGCGTTCCCCGCATCGGGGCGAAGCAGCGATATCTCGAGTTTTTTATCGGCCCCAGGACTCACCGATACCTTACCGGCGGAGGCGAGAACCACTTCCGGCGCCGGATTTACCGTCAGGTCGGCCCGTTGAAATTCCATCGCTCCATAAACATATCCCGCCGCTTGATGAAAGTAATGCACCGAGGCTTCGTGCTCCACTATCTTGCCTCCCATTGTCCCGCGAGCCTTGATCCGAAAAGGGAAGTGTCCCGCGGCGGAAGCGTCTGCCCGTACCGGTAGGAATACGAGCGTACCGTCGATGACCCGGTCGACCCCGCAGGTGTCTTTCACCACCGAGTCCTTGGGTTCAGCCGTTTGATGCTCCACGGCTACTCCAGAGGGCAGATCCTCGGCCCAGACTTCGATTGGCGCATTCCACCCCGCGCGCCGTCGAAGACGCACCAGGATTGTGCCTGCCTGACCGCCATAGAGAGATTTTACGGGTTCGCGAAGTTCCACCAGGAAGTCGGGTTCGATCTGCTCCACAGTCAGCCGGTAAACCAACTGGTCCCCACCGCGGTACATTCCATCGCGGATAGCAACATAATAGGTACCGCTTTTCTCGACGGAATAACTCAAATCCGGATCGAGCTGATACTCATCGCTGCGGTCGTCCATGCCGGGGTCGTCTTCATAGGCGACCGACTTGCCTTCGCTATCCAGGAGATTGATGGTCGCATCCAGCGGATATCCCAACTTCATGGATTCCGCGCGAAACAGATAGCGTTCGCCAGCCTTAGCGTTGAAGCGAAAATAGTGCGAGCTCTTCGGCTGCTCGATCACACCGTTCAGCACGACGGACGGTGTAATGGGAAGGGCCGCGGCCATTGTCAGGGAAGGCCGCGTGACCGTCATTTCCGGAAGATTGGACACACGAACCTCGGTAGGAATTGCAATCTCCAGGCCGCGATACGAAGCGTGAATCCGGTA
>JBDUEM010000164.1:0-16956 GCA_040002435.1 Bryobacteraceae bacterium | reverse complement strand
AGTGCGTGCGTGAAACGCCCGGAGGTCTGCCCGGCAGGGCGAAACAGGGAACGCGCCATGCCAGTCCGCTCATAGCCGCTGACTTCCTTCGCATGACAGGGCCGACAGGCATCCGGGGACGGAGCGCCCGGCGCGGACACGCAGAATATCAGTGGTAAGACGATAGCCAGGATCTTCATGGAGACTTTCGGGCCTGCTGAATTTCACGGTATCGGTTAACCTGAGGATCGCGCACTGTCTGTTGGCTTCCATCCGGCCAGGTGACGGTGACCTTATCTACTTTTGAACATACTCCCAGGCCGAAATGGACCCGGGAGTCATTGTGTGACAAATAGCTGCCTCCGTTGCGCACGGTTTCGAACTGTACCTGCCCGCAGGATTCCACGCGAACCTGAGAACCAATTGCGTCGCGGTTGCTGGTAGTGCCATGGAGTGAAAAGCCGATCCAGGAATGGTTGCCCGTTGTTCGATTCTCCAACAACAGGGGCAAACCGGATATGGGAACGACGGCGAGGTCGATCTTGCCATCGTTGTTGAAATCGCCTGTACAACCGCCGCGATAGCTATTCTTCGGTAATCCCTCAGCCAGGTCGCGCACGGGGGAAAAGCGCCCTCGCCGATTTTGAAACAACATGACCGGTTGCAGGTAGCTGGTTCCACCGAGGCGGTCCGCATTCGGATACACGTGCCCGTTGGCTACCCATAGATCGCGATAGCCATCATTGTGAAAATCGGCGAATCCGCAGGCCCACCCGAGTAGTGGAATCGTCGGCAACTCCAGCCCAACGCGATTGGAGACGTCTTCAAATATCCCGGCTGCCTGCTGCCGGAACAGCGGAAAGTAATCTTCGGAAAATGTGGTGGTGAGAAAGTCGAGTTTCCCGTCGTTGTCGTAATCGCCGACCGCGACTCCCATATTTGCCTGCGTTTTACCATCCGCGTTGAATGCGACGCCCGCAGAGAGGGCCGATTCACGGAATTTTCCGTTGCCAAGATTGCGATAGAAGTAATTTGGACCTGAATCGTTGGCCACAAACAGATCGATCTTCCCATCGCCGTTGAAGTCATCGAAAACGGCAGTGAATCCGTACCGGCCCTCCGCGTCGTTGACGCCGGCAGGCTCTGTTACGTCGGTAAATGTTCCATTGCCGTTGTTGTGATAGAGAACGTCCTTTTCTCCTTTGAGTCCGAGCGGACCGCAGAAGGCCTTCAGACCGCGATAATCGCAGACCGGGGCTTCCCCGGATAACCGGACCGAATGAACGTCCACGTAACCCGCGATGAACAAGTCCAGGAAACCATCATTGTCGTAGTCGCCAAAGGCGCTCCCGGTGTGCCACCGGACTTGCCGGGAGATGCCTGCCGCTTTGCCGATCTCACTGAAAGTTCCATTCCCATTGTTCTTGAACAACAGATCGACGCCGATTGTGGTGATTAGAAGATCGGTGAATCCATCGTTGTTAAAGTCGGCGGCGTTCGCCCCGGTGGCCCAGTAGGGATTGAACAGACCAGCGCGTTCGGTTACATCTTCAAATCGCCCATCTCCCAAATTCCGGTATAGATAGACGCCGGATTTTGCAGCGGAAGGAACCCGCCCGGCGACCACTTCGCGCAGCCTTTCCATGCTGGTGCCGTTTACGATCAACAGGTCCAGCAGGCCGTCGTTGTCGTAATCCAGAGCGGCGCAACCACTTCCGTTTGCCTCCGGGATCCAGCGCTTTTCGGGTCCCCCGCACTGCAGTTGAGCTTGAATACCTGCCGCCGGGGCGATGTTTGCGAAACGGATCGGGGACTCCTGTTCACCCGGCAGAAGTGCCCATGCCGCGAGCAGGATCACGAATGGTCTCATGGCCGCTTCTTCAGGGATTCAAACTCTTCAAAGTGGGTCCGGGCCTGGTCAGGCTTGCCAAGCTTCAACAGAAGCCTTCCCATCTGATAGTGAGCATCGGCATTCTTTGGGTTGCTCGCCAGGACTTCTGCCAGCTGCGTGCGCGCTTCTTCATATTGATTTGTCGAGAACAGGGCTACGGCCAGCTGTGTCTTCGCCTCCGGCCAATTCCTGTTTCGCGTCAAAGCTTCTCGCAGCAATTCGATGGCCTCCGCCGGCCGCCCTTCCTTCAGGCAAAGTACGCCGAGATTGAAATAAGGCCACTCTGATTTCGTTCCTTGCGTGCTTTCGATCTCAATCGCCTTACGGTAAGCCTCGCGCGCTTCGTCGAAACGGGTGAGCGCTTCCAGGGTCTGGCCGAGGTGATTGTAGCCGCGCACGCTGGTCTTGTCTATCAGCACCACCTTCTCGAAGATCCGCAGGGCCTCCGGAGCGTCACTGCGATTAAAGTGCAGACGGCCGAGATAGTAGAGAGCCTCCGCATCGGAACCGTCCAGTTCGGTTGCACGTTTGAGTTCGCTTTCCGCCTCGGCAGGCCGTCCCTGCATGAAGAGGCTCAGTCCCAGGATTTTGTGTCCGCCGGCGCTTTCCGGTTTCTGTTCGAGGTAGCGGGAGATGATGGAAATGGCATCGGGGTATCGTCCGGTCCGAAAGCGAATGTATGATTTCCAGTAGAGCGTTGGAAGGCCGTCCGGCGGAGTTTGCTCCAGCGCGGCTTCCGCCTTATTCCAGTCACCGGCGCGAATCGACTGGATGGCATCTGTTAGCTGATTGCCGGCCGCGAATGACGGCGCAATCAAAGAAATACAGGCCCAAAGACCGCATTTGCAGACTTGACGAACGAGGTCCACAGGAATAGGATTTAGTCTACCACCGCAATAATGGGCACCAACACGGAAAGCAGGCATCTGGCGGCGGCTCTAGCGGTCATGTTCGCGTTCGGCGGGGCACCGGCTTCAGGCCAGGATGACGCCCTGGTCAAACTATACACTGAAGCGAAGCAGGCTGAAGCGGCGGGCAATTACCCGGCGGCCATTCAGGACTATAAACGCATTGTTGAACTGCGGCCCGACATGGCGGAAGCCTATGCAAACCTTGGCAACCTTTATTACGTGCAGGGCATGTGGGAACAGGCCGGAACCTCTTTCAAGAAAGCTATCCGGCTGAAAGCGTCCCTGGCCGCACCGCATTTTTTCCTTGGAATGCTTTCCTTCAAAGGCCGTGATTTTGAACATGCCGTGACCTATTTAAAAGAGGCGGAGCGCCTGGCCCCCGCCAACTCCTTGGCTGCCTTATACCTTGGCTACACCTACTACGCGCAAAACAGGCAGCAGGAGGCGGCGGCCACGCTGGAGAGGGTGATCGCGGCTGATGAGAAGAATCTGGACGCCTGGTATCACTTGAGCAAATTGCACGGCCAGTTATCGAAACGATATTTTGAGCAGCTGCAGACAAAGCACGCCGATTCTTTTTTCGCCGCGCTGGCGCGAAGCCATTTTTTTGAGTCGGCGGCAACTTGGGAAGCAGCCGCACAGGAATTGTCGAAGGCGATCGCACTAAAGCCCGACAACCCGGAACTGAAACAGCGTCTCGCGTGGCTTGCGCAACGCAAGGCTGGAGATACCGCCGTGTCTCCGGCACCGGATGAGTTTGCCGGATCCACCCGCTATTTTTACTCACCCCCCGAGGGGGACAGGATTCGAGCGGAATACACCAATGAAGCGCTGCGAGCGCGGAAAGCCGGTGAGCGTAAAACGGCTTCGGCGGAGAGTCTTTATCAGTTGGCCGATGCCCATCAGGCGCTTTCGTTCCTATCGTCCCTGTGGGTGCTTCAAGCGGATCCGGATTCCTATCGCTCCCACGAGTTACGGGGTGAAGCCCTGGAGGCCGCGGGCAAGATGGATGAAGCTATCGTCGAATATCGACGGGCGATTGAGATCAAGCCTGAATTGCAAACAGTGCACTTCACTATCGGCAATATTGAATGGCGGCGCGGGCGCACCGAGGAGGCCCTTGCCGAACTCACGGAAGAGCTAAAACTGGATCCAAATGATCCCCGATCCCATTATGAGTCGGGCGATATTCTGCTTTCAGAAAACAAACTGGAGGAGGCTGAAAAGCACTTTCGCCAGGCTCTCAAGTTTTCTCCGGACCTGACGGAAGCTCACCTGGCTCTCGAACGGATTGCAAACGCTCGAGGCGACTCGGCCACCGCAATCCTGCATCTGAAAAAAGCGGCGGAGTTAGATCCTGCCAGCTCGACACCGCACTACCGGCTTTGGCTTATCTATCGGAAACTGGGACGAGCCACGGAGGCACAACAAGAGCGTGATAAGTTTGAAAAACTCAAAGCACTCGAGCATAAATAGGGGGGCCGTGCGTGTATGATGCGATCTTTCGTGGGTTGTCTATTCAGCGTGACGCTGCAGATCTGCCTGGCGGCCCAACCGATGCCAATCAAGCATCGGATCATGGTCGCGCAATATCAGGGACCAGGGGGCAACCGGATACTAGAGGTGTCAGCCGAGGGCAAGATCGCGTGGGAACACAAGGTTCCGAGCTCGTGCGTCATGTTTCAAGCACTACCCAACGGCAATGTGGTTTACGCTTTCGGTGGTAAGCCAACGGGTGCGGAAGAAGTGGACCGCGATCACAAAGTCGTCTGGCGTTATGAGAGCAAGAGTTCGCAGGTGCTTACCTGCGAACGCTTACCGAATCGCAATACGCTAATGGCGGAACAGGGAAGCTGTCAGGTGGTGGAAGTCAATCCCAAAAATGAAATTGTGTCCACGGTCAAGCTCACCACCAGCGAGGCGCAGTTTCACCGGCAGGTCCGAATGATCCACCGCCTGGGGAATGGCAACATCCTGGCAGCGCACGAGGGCGAGGCCGTGGTGCGGGAAGTGACGCCGGCGGGCAAGATTGTCTGGGAGTATCCCAACGTGACAAACGTCTTCGAGGCGATTCGCTTACCCAGCGGGAATACGTTGATCGGCTGCGGGATTCAGCGAAGAATCATTGAGGTTACCCCAGAGCACAAGGTGGTGTGGGAGCTCAAGGCCGAGGACGTTCCGGAACTGAATCTCACGTGGATCACCAGTCTGCAAATGCTGCGCAACGGAAATCTGGTGGTGGCCAATTTCCTTCGCGGGCAGGAGGGCAAAGGCGCCCACGCGTTTGAAGTGACGCGCGACAAGAAAATCGTGTGGACCTTTGCCGATCATGAAATGGTCGGCTCCTTGACCATGGTTCACGTTCTCGACGACAAATAGGACTCAGAACAATAGTTTCAGTCCCAACTGCACGGTGCGCCGGTCGTTATAGCGAGTACCGTTCACCTGGCCAAAATCGGCCGCGCCCACCGTGGTGCCTGGCGGCGAGAATTGCGGGGTATTGGTCAAATCGTAGAGCTCACCCCGAAGCTGCGCTCGCAGGTGTTCGAAGATCCGGAAGTTTTTGGCGATATTGATGTCCGCGTGATGTGTGCCGTCGGCCCGCAGATTGGGAGCCCAGCGAGGGGCGTTCCCAAGGGTGAAAGGCGCCGGTGCACGAATCGCGGTGGTGTTGAACCACGCTTCGGGACGGCGCTGAGAGACCTCGGCATCCTTCAAATTTCCAATCTGCGCGTTCACAATGCCGAATCCATAGGCGCTCAGGCTGTTCGGGGCCACTAAGCGGAGGGGCGTTCCGCTGGCGAAGCGAAGAATGCTGGAGACTTCCCATCCGCCCACCACGGCATTCACAGCCGGGTGCATGTTGGTGCCGAACGTGCGGCCCTTACCCACTGGGACTTCCCAGACCAGAGCGGTCACAAAGCTCTGTGGAATGTCATGCGCGGAGATGGAACGGTCGAGCGAGCGGTTTGTGTAGTCGCGGAACGTATCCGTGATAAGCCAGCCCTGATTTTCCGAGGCGTTGTCGATAGCCTTCGAGAACTGATAGCTGGACATCAGGCTGAGGCCGGTGGCGAAGCGTTTGGTGAACTTGATGTAGAGTGCGTTGAAGCTGGACGAAGCCCCCGGTGTATCGCCTGACAGGTTCACGGAGACGAATTCCGGATACGGACGTAGCAGGCGGTGGCGCGGTACTGTACGGCCCGAAAGAATACCGGTTTGGAATACGCCGAAGAAAGGATTGGGGACCTGATCGTTCAGCGCATTGCCCAGTGAGAGGTATTGAGACGGCAGTTGGTTTGCGTCGGGAGTCGCGCCAAAGTTAAGCTTGCGGCCGACGTTACCGGAGTAGCCAACCTCAAGCACTCCGGAGCGGCTGAGCTCAAACTGCAGGTCGAAGGAGTAATTCTGGACGTAGCCAGTCGGATGGCTCCGCTGGAAGGCAGTGGTGGCCGAACCGGTTTGGGTGAGGAGGCCGAGTGAACTGCCGACAGCTTTGTTCAAGCCGCTGGGATAGGGATTGGCCAGCAGGTCCTGCGGCGTGATGCCGTCGCCGCCGCGGCTGTTCACCCAGTTCGTTGCAACGGAGAAACCGTCAGTTCCGGCAGCGGGTCCGCCTTGCGTAGCGGTGCCGAAGCCCATCAGGTAGAAGATTCCGTAGCCCATTCGCGCAACCATACGGCTGTTGATCTTGTAGGAAATGCCGATGCGAGGCGCCAGGTCAAGGTTGTCCGGCTCGGTCTGAAAGCGATTCTTCGAGTCCACAAAAACAAGGCCGCCGCGAAGGTCCAGTCCGGTTTGCTGGCTGAGCGGGTTCTTTGCACTGAAATCGAAATAATTGTAGCGATTGAACCTTTCCGTAGAGGGCCGCTGCACTTCATAGCGCAGGCCGATGTTCAGCGTCAGTCTGGAATTGAATCGCCAGACGTCTTGCACGTACGCGCCGTAGTAGCGGCGGGACGTGGCTGGTACCACGGTGTTGGTGACGGTATTATTCACCACGGTGACCCCGCCGGCCGCTCCTGTCGGGATGCCGGTGCCGAGCAAAAGTGACGCGACCGCGTTGCCCGATGTAGACGAAGACACCTGGGCGATGGGACCCGACGTCATGCCGCGGTCGAACGCAAAATCCGTGGAACGGATGTCGACGGAATTGAGCCGGACGATTTCACCAGTGAAGCCGAATTTCAGCGAATGCTTGCCCAACTCGCGCGTGGCGTTCACCTGAAGGTTGTCGGTCTGCCGGGGGAAATTCAGCACGCGGCCGTTGGACAGGGATGCGTACCCAAATAGACTGAATTGGGGCAGGTGCGGAGAATCCAGTTGCGAAATGAGAGAGGACGGGAGTCCGATGGCCGTGCCCAGCACGCCATCCCTCAGCGGGAGAGGCAACTGCTCTTCGCGCCAGCGCCCACTGCCGGCTGTTACGTTGATCACCCATTTTGGATTCGGGACGAACGTATTGCCAAACGTGATGTGATGGCGCGGCTGATCGCCTTCATTCCCGCCGTCAGCGCCGGTACCGTAAAAGCGCGGGGTCTGGCGCGTTTGCCATGCTTTGGTGACACGTCCGTACATGGTGTGCTTTTCGCTGCGGGCCCAGTCAATACGGACATCGAGGCGCTTGTTGTTTGTGATGGAACTACCGGCTCCGAAGAAGTTATTGGCTTGGGTGATGGCATTGGTGGGTGCGGCATTCGCTTTCGGATAAAACTCGAGGGTCTTCGCTCCCACGGCGTCCCAGCGGTTGCGCGGAACAACGTTGCCGGGGAATGGATCGCGGATGAAAGCGCCGTTGCCGTCTGGGCGTGTGGAGAATGGATCGAAAATTGGCGAGACCGTTCCGTTGCCGTCGCGCGTATTGGAGAAGTTTCCTGTACGCTCCAGATCTGTGGGGACGGTGGTGAGGATCGTGGCCGGGGAGCCTTCCTTAAGAGCTTCGTAACTGGAAAGGAAGAAAAGTTTTTTGGCTTTCCAGATGGGCCCCGAGACGTTCGCGCCAAACTGATTGCGTTTGAATTCGACGCGCGGCCTTCCGACGCGGTTATTGGCCCAGGCGTTTGCGTCGAGGTTGTCATTGCGGAAAAATTCGAAAACCGAGCCGTGAAACTGGTTAGAGCCGCCCTTGGTGACTACGCTGACCACGCCGCCGCCGGACTTTCCGAACTCGGCATCGTAGGAATTACGGGTGACAACTACTTCCTGAACGGACTCGACCGAAGGCGCCGCGAGCAAAGCACCCCAGTCGCCGGAAGTGGCTGGAACGCCGTCGATAAGCACCAGGCCGCTCATGTCGCGTCCGCCATTGAAGGCGAAGCGCGCCTGGTTCTGGTCGCTTGAGTTGTTGGACTGGCCCACGCTCATGGAGGTCACACCCGCCATCGCATGTACCGCCACGAATGGGTTGCGCGTGGAAGCGGGAAGATTCAAAATCTGGTCGCGGTCTAGCGTGTATGACTGATTGGCGCTTTGGGTGTCGAGTTGGATGACTGTTGCCGCTACCTCCACCGACTCGCTCACCTGGCCCAGCGTGAGCTGCACGTTGACTTCGCCAGCCTGATTGGCGCGCAGAGTGATATCGGAATTGGTAACCGTTTTAAAGCCTGGTGTCTCCACGGTGAGCGAGTAGGTGGCCGGGAGAAGCTGCGAGAACACATACCGGCCTTCGACACTGGTGGTAGTTTGCCGGGTTTCGCCAGTCGCCGTATTCAACAGCTTAACGTTCGCCGAGACAACCGCGGCTTGGTTCGGGTCGGTGACCAGCCCGGTGAGGTTGGCGGTAAAAGCTTGCGGGTATACGGCAATGGCTCCCAACAATATGGCGACGGCCGCTGCTGCGACGTTCTTGCGCATGGTGTGTTCCCCTTCCGGTGACTATCTACGTGGCCCAGGGCGTGCGAAGCTCCAGGTCCGGTGCCCAAACGACTTGAGAGTGTATTATAGTTTTTCGTCCATTACAAGAAGCAAAACGAATAATGCCACCGCTTTATTCGTTGCGGTCTGACATTCGCCGGCGATATTCGCTTGTGGCGCGGGCAGCGTCGGTGGTGCGGCCGGTTGCCTGATAGGCTTTGCTGAGCGCCAGCCAGAGAGCGGGATCGGTCGAAACCACCGCCTCCAGATGAGGGATGGCGTCCTGCGCGCGGCCTGTTTCGAGCAGCGCTTTACCATAAGCCGCTCTGGCCGAAAGCAGCGATGGCTGTGCTGCCACGGCCTGTGCCAAATACGCGAGACCCGCAGTCGGCCCTTCCAGGCGGACCAGCGTGTCCCCATATTCATAGAGAAACTCCGCGTCTTTTCCGAAAGCAGTTTCTACTTTTGCGAATAATGGCCGGGCTTTCTCATATTCCCGCGCTTCCCAGTAAGAGCGGGCGGCGGCACGGCCCAGTTTTCGATCGTCCTTCAGGCGGGACGCCCGTTCGTATGTTCTGCCTGCGTCGAGATATCGTTTACACCCGTTATAGGCGTCACCCAACTCGGTGAGCACCTCGACGCTCGCCTGCCAGGTTTGTGCCTTCTCCAAAGGACCGATTGCGTCGCACGGTTTTTGCAACTTCAGCAGCGTTGTGCCGCTGACCAGGTACACCGGCCCAGGCTGCGGATTCACTTTGAGATAGCGGTCGATCTCGACCCTGGCCGCCGCGTACTTGCCGCCGGAATACAGAGCCAGGCCAAGGTTGAGGCGCAAACGCGAATCGTCAGGCGAAGATTCCACTAGCTTGCGGTAGATTGACTCCGCATCCGCGAATCGCTGTTCGCGCATTGCCTGAGCGCCGCGCTGCAGCAGTGCGGTGTCCTGCGCCGCACACACACCGCAAGCGAGCAACATCAGCCACCTCATGGTTGCACGCGTATTGTCCGATTCGCCGCCGTCGAGACTTTTTTGATTCTTCCGTCCGGCCAGGTTACTTCCACGTCCACGGAGGTGGCGCTTCCCAAGCCGAAGTGCATCGGCCCAAAGTACGACGAGGCATAGCCGCCGGCTGAGGTAACCCACCGCCACTGATGGCCCACGCGAATTTTCGCTCCCAAGCCGGACACGTCCACCTTGAGCCAGTTAGGCCCCGACGCGCAGGGATTGTGCAGGATCTTTGCGGGCGCATTCAATGCCGTGACGACCAGATCGACGCAGCCATCGCCGTCCAGGTCGGCGGCGACCAGTCCCCGATGCATCGCGGGCTCGAAGCCGGCCCAACCCGCCCCCGCTTCGAATTTGCCGTTGCCGAGGTTTCGAAACCACGCGGGCGGCTCCTTGGCACTTTCCCCACGGCCTCCCGACGGAGACAACGCGTCGCTGCGGGATACGGCAATGTCCTTCCATCCGTCGTTGTCCAGATCGGCGAAAGCGACTCCCCAGCCTGCCATTTGCCGGCTGAGCACGGACATCCGGCTGGCCGCTGTTACGTCATCAAATGCCTTGCCTGTGTTGTGATACAGCGGAAAAGTCTCATCGCGCAAGGCGGTATACAGCAGGTCCGGCCGCCCATCATTGTCATAATCCTGTGCGTCGACACCCATCCCGGAAGGCGGATTGCCGTCCGTGGGAGCGGCTATCCCCATCTCGAATGCCGATTCCTGAAACCGCCCGCCGCCGAGGTTTCGATAATAGGTCGCGAATACGCGATCGTTCGTCACAAACAGATCGGTCAGCCCGTCGCCGTCAAAATCGGCAGCCACCGCTGCCATACCTTTTCCCGTGTGCGCGCCGATGCCTGACTCCGCCGATATATCCGTGAAAGTGCCGTCTCCGTTGTTCCGATACAGCGCGTTTGGTTGTCCGCCGTAAAACTTAGGATGGCAAAAGTCAGGCTTGCCGTTGGCGACGCAATCGCGCTCCGAAGCGGCCTGCCATTTAACGTAGTTGACCACGAAGAGGTCGGCGTCTCCGTCATTATCGTAGTCGAACCAGACTGCTCCCACCGCCCATCGTCCCTGGTTGTTGAGCCCGGCTTTTGCGGTCACGTCTTGAAAAGCGCCGCCGGTGTTGCGGTACAGGTGAATGCCGTGCAGCCCGCAGACGAGAAGATCGGGACGGCCGTCCCCGTCATAGTCGGCTACGGCGGCCCCAATATCGTAGTCGACGCCTTCCAGGCCGGCGCGTGCCGTCGCGTCTTCAAACCGCATTCCGCCCAGATTCCTCAAAAGCTTGTTGGGAGCTTTCTTTCCCTCCGGCGCTCCGCCGTTGGCGAAGAAAATATCCAAGCGGCCATCCCCGTCGAAGTCGAAAACCGCAAGGCCGCCGAGGGTCGTCGCGGGAAGCTGTTTCTTCGGTCCTTCCCCATTCACTAAGGTGAAGGGCAGAGGCTGAACTCGCCAACCGGACGAGGTAACGGCGAATGCCAACGCTAACCTCCACAGCATCATTGGTAGCAGTGTAGCGCGACGCTTTCATTCATGGCGTCATAATGATAGTAGGGGAGAAGATGGCACTCCGCAGATTATCGATTGTATTTCTCATGTCCGCCGTTGCGGGAGTTGCGGCCGATGCCCCAAACCTGCCGGCGCCCGCATCACGGAAGATTGACCCAAAGGAAATCCAGACCCTCTTTAGCACGCGCTGTTACGGCTGCCATGGTGCGCAGCAGCAGATGAGCGGGTTGCGCCTGGACCAGGGTGAGGCCGCGCTGCGCGGCGGATACTCGGGGCCTGTGATTAAGCCCGGAGCCAGTGCGGACAGCGCTTTGGTGCACCGCATTGCCGGGGTGAAAGGCATTCCCGCTATGCCGCCTGCCGGCCCGCGACTGACGGCGGAGCAGGTGGGGATTGTGCGGGCCTGGATAGACCAGGGGGCGTCTTGGGGAGATGTTTCGAACGCCGCGCCCGTCATTACCAGCGGGTCGAGGAAGAGTTCGCATTGGGCCTTTCAGCCAGTCCGGCGGCCTGCGGTTCCCGCCGTTGCACTCGCCGAACGGGTTCGAAATCCTATTGACGCGTTCGTCCTCGCGCGGTTAGAGCGTGAAAAGATCGCACCGTCCCCCGAAGCTTCGAAAATTACGCTGCTGCGGCGCGTGAGTCTGGATTTGACGGGAATTCCTCCCAGCCCGGAGGAGATCGACGAATTTCTTGCCGATAAACGCCCGGATGCCTACGATCGCGTGGTGGATCGCCTGCTGGCATCCCCGCACTATGGCGAAAAGTGGGCGCGACACTGGCTCGATCTGGCGCGGTATGCCGACAGCGATGGGTATGAGAAAGACTGGTTCCGCCCTTGGGCATGGCGCTACCGCGAGTGGGTGATCAATGCGATCAACCGGGACATGCCGTTCGATCAGTTCACGATCGACCAGCTGGCCGGCGACCTTCTGCCCCATGCTAGTGTAGAGCAGCATGTAGCGACGGGGTTCCAGCGCAATACTCTCACCAACCGCGAAGGCGGTGTCAGCAACGCGCAGTTCCGCTTCGAAGACACGATCGACCGCGCGGCCACGGTAGGCAGCGTCTGGCTGGGGCTTACAGTTGGTTGCGCGCAGTGCCACGATCACAAATTCGATCCGATCAGCCAGAAAGATTTCTACCAGTTGTTTGCGTTCTTCGACAATGTGGAGGAAGCGGACGTTGACGCTCCGATGCCGGGCGAGCTCGGTCCTTATCTGAGCAAGCACGGCGAATACGAGCGGAAGCGGCAGGAACTTCTGACCGAGTATCACGTGGCCGAGCTGCAGGCTGATTGGGAAGCTCGGATGCGTGGCGCGGCCGCGACTCCTGGAAAGTGGCTGGATTGGGACCTGGCTTGGGATTGCGTGCAGAAGTTAACGGAAGGCGGGGACGGAGCTAAGATCCTGAACAAACCTTCCGCCGAGCGCTCCAAGCGTGAGCAGGATGTCCTCACGGACCATTTCATTCGCAACTATCACTTTGCGGTTGGTCCTAAGAAGTACGCAGAAGTGAAGTTCAAGGAACTGGACGAGAAGCTTCGCGGGTTGAAGTCCTCGTATCCGCAACTGAGCCAGGCGATGACACTGGCTGAATTGCGGCAGCCACACCCATCATTTCTGCGGGTTCGGGGAGATTACAAAAATCCGGGTGTCGAGGTGAAACCAACCGGGCTTTCCGTGCTCCCTCCGCTTGTGTCGAACGCGCGGCCTACGCGGTTGGATCTGGCGCACTGGCTGGTTTCGCCCGCCAATCCTCTTACCAGCCGCGTTGCCGTGAATCGGATTTGGCAGGAGTTATTCGGACAGGGAATCGTGAAGTCTTCTGACGATTTTGGCACTCGCGGTGATTTGCCGAGCCATCCGGAATTGCTCGACTGGCTTGCAACCCAGTTCGTTGACAGCGGCTGGAGCAGGAAGCAGGTGATACGCACTATTGTCACCTCGGCGACTTACCGCCAATCTTCGAAGGCGCGCCCTGAATTGGATGCGACCGATCCATCCAACGCTTTACTGGCGCGTCAGGCGAGGCTGCGGCTTTCTGCGGAACTGATTCGCGACTCGGCGCTTTCTGCCAGCGGGCTGCTGAGCCTGGAGGTCGGCGGAAAAAGCGTTCGTCCGCCCCAGCCGGCGGGCGTGATGGAAATCGGCTACGGTAAGCGTTTCGGAAACGCATCGTGGGACGAGAGCAAGGGTGCCGACCGCTACCGGCGCGGCATCTATATCCAGTTCCAGCGCTCGACTCCTTATCCGCAACTGGTCACCTTCGACGCACCGATGTCGAAAGTACCGGTGTGCCGGCGAGACCGGTCGAATACTTCACTGCAGGCTTTGAATCTGTTGAACGATCCGGTATTCACGGAGGCTGCGCAAGCGCTGGCGTATCGCGTGATTTCTTCCGCGCCGGACAATTTCGCGGCGCGTCTCAGCTATGCCTTTAAGCTCAGTGTCGGGCGCGAGCCGACGGAGCCGGAAGTGAAGAGTCTGGAGAAGTATCTGGAACGGCAGAGGACGATTTTCGCCCGGGAACCAGGAGCGGCCGCCAAGGTTGTAGCGGCACAGGCAACTGAACCCGAGACGCTCGATCTCGCGTGCTGGACAGGACTCAGCAGCGTTCTGCTGAATCTGGACGAATTTATTACCCGGGAGTAAATGGCAATGACGAATCAGAATTTTCGTGCTATCCAGTCTCGGCGCCGGTTCTTCCGCAACTGTGCGGGCGGTATCGGCACTGTGGCCTTGGCGCAATTGCTGGAGCAGGACGGGTACGGGGCGGAAAACATGATGGCGGATCCGCTGGCACCCAGGAAGCCGCATTTTCCGCCGACCGCGAAAAACGTGATCTTTCTCTTTATGGAGGGAGCGCCGAGCCAGATGGATCTTTTCGATCCAAAGCCCGCACTGCGCAAATGGCACGGCAAACCGCTGCCACCTTCCATGACGAAGGACCTGAAGCTGGCCTTCATTAAACCCACCGCCTCCATCCTTGCGAGTCCGCGGGAATTCAAACCTTATGGGCAGTGCGGGATGGAGCTTTCCGATATTCTGCCGCACACAGCCACCTGCGCCGATGACATCTGCCTGATCCGCTCGATGCAGAGCGAGGCGTTCAATCATCATCCGGGACAGCTATATCTGTTCGCGGGGCATATGATCGGCGGCCGGCCCACCATGGGCGCATGGGTGACGTATGGACTGGGCAGCGAATCGCGAAATCTGCCGGGCTTTGTTGTTCTGACTTCAGGTGCGGGTACGAGCGCCGGTTCCGATAATTTTTCTAACGGATTTCTGCCTTCCACGTATGCCGGAACTGTGTTCCGTAGCAGTGGCGACCCAATTCTTTATCTATCCAATCCGCCGGGAATCAGTGGGGACAGTCAGAGAGCAAGACTGGACGCCATCAGTGAAATGAATCAGGTACACGAGACCCAGACGGGGGATCTCGAAATTGCATCGCGCATCCATTCTTATGAACTCGCGTACCGCATGCAGTCAGCGGGGCCGGAACTGCTGGACTTTTCGAAAGAGTCGAAGGCGACGTTGGACATGTATGGTGTGAACCAGGAGGCAACGCGGCCGTTCGCGACGAATTGCCTGCTGGCGCGGCGGCTGGTGGAGCGGGGAGTTCGCTTTGTCACTCTGATGCACGCCAGTTGGGATCACCATACCGAGATCAACAAGGGCATCGTGAAGCAATGCCAGGCGACCGATCAGCCGGCGGCAGCCTTGCTGAAGGACCTGAAGCAGAGGGGGCTCTTGAAGGACACGCTCGTGGTCTGGGGCGGGGAATTCGGCCGCACGCCGATGTCTGAAATCCGCAGGCCCGAAGAGGCCGACAATGCGGGACGCGACCATCATCCCGACGGTTACAGCCTGTGGCTCGCAGGCGGCGGCATCAAGGGCGGGCAGGTGATTGGCAAGACGGACGAACTCGGGCTGAGCGTCGTCGAGGATAAAGTCCTGGTGCATGATTTGCAAGCGACCATCCTGCAATGCCTGGGACTTGATCACAAGCGCCTCACTTACAGGCATCTGGGACGGGACTTCCGGCTTACGGATGTCGGCGGCGAGGTCGTCCGGAAGATGATCGCCTAACCACATTCTGTGATAGCTTCGAGTGACAGAGGTTAGCGAGTTGCTACTCCGAAACGCTGTCCTGTGCTTCTGTTTCTTTCAGATCGGCACAGCCCAAAACTCCAGTCCCGGACATTTGCCTGACGTACCGTATGTGCCGACGAGTGACAAGGCGGTACGGGAGATGTTGAAACTAGCCGGAGTCAAGAAATCCGACGTTGTCTATGACCTCGGTTGCGGCGACGGCCGTATCGTTATCTCCGCCGCGAAGAATTATGGGGCCCGCGGTGTCGGAATTGACATCGATCCGGAACGGATCAAGCAGGCGCGGGAAAATGCCCGGAAGGCTGGAATAGAGAATCTGGTCCAATTCGCGGAAAATGACCTGTTCGCCGCGGATATTCACGAAGCGACGGTTGTCACGCTGTTCTTACTGCCGCATATCAATTTGAAATTACGCCCCAAGCTGCTAAAGGAGCTAAAACCCGGTACGCGGATCGTCTCCAACACCTTCGACATGGGAAATTGGAAGCCTGACAAAGAAGCTACTGTCGAGAACACGAACGGAGAAGACGACTCAGGTTTGAGCGTGAAGCTGTACCTGTGGACGGTTCCCCCTCCGGACCAGAACTCCCTTCGTTGATCCGCGCCGTTTAGTAAAGTACACTCGGTCGAGGACAATCATCTTGCCTGCGCTAAAACATCAGGACGCCCGCGTCTTTTCCGCGAACCAGATTCTCTTTCCTGAAATCTCCTATCAGAGCTTTACCTACCCTGGCGACCAGGAGGCATTGAACACATTGAAGTCTGTGCCGGGTGCCGGTCCGCTGCTGACCTGGCTGCAGGAGAATTTCACGGAGCAGATCGTCTTCCTCAAAAACAACGAGCAGATGATCAAAGCCAGCAAGAGCAACTTTCCTTCGCTTTATGCGCTGACGGAACGCTGCGCTGAGATTTTGTCGTGTCCAATGCCCGAGTTGTACATCACGACCAATCCCGTGCTGAATGCCTACACGGCGGGCCAGCGACGGACGTGCGTTGTATTGCACAGCGGACTGATTGAGAGTCTCACCCCTGATGAGCTCTCCTTCGTGGTGGGTCACGAGCTGGGACATATCAAATGCGCCCATGGGCTCTATCGCCAGCTTGGTGACATTCTCATGCGTTACTGGGACTTGCTGTCGTCGATGATTCCCATCCCAGGCGTCGGGCTGCTGCGTATGCCTTTAATGTTCGCGTTCTGGGAATGGTATCGGCGCGCCGAGTATACCTGCGACCGGGCTGCGCTGCTCTGCGTTCAGGATCTAGAAACCGGACTGCGCGCGCTGGGCAAACTGGCGGGGAGCGTGCGGGGCTACGAAGATGAGTTCGATCTTGACTCCGCGATGAATCAGGTGGAGGCACACAAGGAAGTAAACAAGCTGGTGCTGGTGATTTCCATGCTGGAGAACGCTGAGAATACGCATCCCTTTATTCCAGTCCGGCTGAAAGCCCTCAAGGAGTACGCTGCCAGCGAAGATTACGGAAAGATTCTGGCAGGAGAATACAAGCACGACGTGCTCGGGCTGCATGAAGGCGGCGAGCGAATCAAATGCCACTGCGGAACGATGGTCAATTCGAAGCTCACTTTTTGTCCGGAATGCGGGCGCCCGATGCAAGGGGCGGCGGAGTTGGCGCCGGCGGGCTGTGCAGGTTGCGGAACTCCACTACCGGCAGAGACGAAATTCTG
>JBDUEM010000163.1:0-16958 GCA_040002435.1 Bryobacteraceae bacterium | reverse complement strand
GGCAGGTCCAGGTCGGCAGAGTCAAGCTCTACCTGCTGGACAGCAACGACGCGGCCAATATGCCGGCTCATCGAGCGATCACGAGCGAGCTCTATGGCGGCGGTCCCGAGCTGCGGCTG
The DNA here is from genome assembly GCA_040002435.1 of Bryobacteraceae bacterium. Lineage (GTDB taxonomy): Bacteria > Acidobacteriota > Terriglobia > Bryobacterales > Bryobacteraceae > JANXXV01. Next base: position 16,839 of record JBDUEM010000163.1, on the reverse strand, counting down.
AAACAGGAATTGCTGCTCGGGATGGGCGGATGGCGCCTGCTCCACGCGCTCGGAGTCGAACCGGAAGTGTGTCACTTAAACGAGGGGCACGCGGCCTTCGCTGTATTGGAGCGCGCCCGCAACTTCATGGAAGAAACTGGGCAACCTTTCGAAGTGGCAATGGCGGCGACCCGGGTTGGCAACCTCTTTACCACTCACACCGCTGTCCCGGCCGGTTTTGACCGCTTCGACCCCGCGCTCATCGAGCGATATCTTGGTGGCTACGCCGCGAAAAAGCTCGGCATCACGCCCCATGACCTGCTCGCGCTTGGCCGCCAAAACCCACACGACTCGTCGGAATCATTCAATATGGCGTATCTGGCAATTCGCGGGAGCGGACAGGTTAATGCCGTAAGCCGCCTGCATGGCAAGGTGAGCCGGCACATCTTTATGCCTCTCTTTCCGCACTGGCCGGAGGAGGAAGTTCCGGTGGGCCACGTGACCAACGGAGTCCACATGCCCACCTGGGACTCTGCCCCAGCCGACGATCTTTGGACCGGGAGTTGTGGGAAGGATCGCTGGCTGGGAACGGCAGAAGCCCTGGACGAGGACATCCGCCGCGTCTCCGATGCTGCGATGTGGCAACTGCGCACGGCCAGTAGAATGTCTCTTGTCGAATACGCGCGCGATAGACTTTCCCGGCAACTGGCTGCCTCGGGCGCTACGGCGGAGGCTGTCGAGGGCGCCAAGCATCTCTTTGATCCCAACACTCTGACGCTCGGATTTGCGCGGCGGTTCGCGACTTACAAGCGGCCAAACCTACTGCTGCACGACAAGCCACGGCTGCTTCGGCTGTTAACTGATCCGCAGCGCCCTGTGCAGCTCATCATCGCCGGAAAAGCGCATCCGGCGGATCAGGCGGGGCAAGCGCTGATTCAGGAATGGATTCGCTTCATCCGGCAGCCGGAGTCACGCCCCCATGTGATCTTCCTCAGCGATTACGACATGCTTCTGACGGAGCACTTGGTTCAAGGCGCGGATGTCTGGATGAATACGCCGCGGCGGCCCTGGGAAGCTTGTGGGACAAGCGGCATGAAGGTGCTCGTGAACGGCGGGCTCAATTTGTCCGAACTGGATGGATGGTGGGCGGAAGCTTACACGCCCGAGGTCGGATGGGCCTTGGGGGATGGGCAGCAGCACGGCGACGACCCGGCCTGGGACGCCGCGGAAGCCAACGCGCTCTACGATCTGCTGGAGCGGCAGGTGATCCCAGACTTCTATAACCGCGATGCGAGCAGCGTTCCCACCGCATGGGTCAAGCGGATGCGGGAAAGCATGGCGCAACTAACTCCGCGCTTTTCCGCGGGGCGTGCCGTGCGCGAATATGCGGAACAACATTACCTCCCAGCTGCGGCGGCCTACCGTGAGCGTACGGCGAACAAAGGCGCCGTGGGCACGCAAGTGGTCGATTGGCAGCATGCAATGGACCGGAACTGGAGCTCATTGCGCTTCGGAAACTTGAGGGTGGAAACCACAGGGGATCGGCACACGTTCGAAGTCGAAGTATTTCTGAACGACCTCGACCCGAATGGGGTGCGCGTCGAGCTCTATGCGGATGGTGTCAATGGCGGCGAACCCATTCGTATCGAAATGAAGCGCGGAGAACCCGCGCCTCAAGCTTCTGCGGCGTGCCTCTATCACGCGTCAACACCGAGCGCACGCTCCGCAAACGACTATACGGCGCGAGTGATACCTCAACGATCCGGCGTTGCAGTTCCGCTCGAGTCGTCTCAAATCCTATGGCAGCGATGACCCAGACGCCCGAACCCTCGTTGCACGATTCCATCTCGGAGGTGTCCGAGCGTGCGGACATCAGCTGGCGTCTCGCGGCCCATATCTATCAATCCGCGGCGCAGGGCTGCTTCATCGCGGAAGAGAGAACTTGCTGCAGCGCTGTATCTACGGCACCGCAGCAGGGGGCGACGTCATCATCCACGCTTCCAGCTGCTTCCGTAAGGAGAGAATTATGAAACCGACACTAAAGCTGCATGAACTCGGCCAGAGCCTCTGGTTGGACAACATTACAAGGGAGCTCCTGACAAGTGGGACGCTCAGGCGTTACATTGACGATCTCTCAGTTACCGGCCTCACTTCCAATCCCTCTATCTTCGATTTGGCAATCAAGAACTCGAGCTTCTACGACGACGCCATCCGCCGTAAGAAGAAGGAAGGCAAGTCAGGCGAAACGCTCTTCTTCGAACTGGCCATCGAGGATCTGCGACAGGCTGCTGACCTCTTTCGGCCGATTCACGATGGCACCGCGGGTATGGATGGCTGGGTGTCTTTGGAGGTCTCACCATCGCTGGCCTACGATTCAGAGAGTACGGTCAAAGCGGCGATCCACCTGCACGATCAGGCGCAACGGCCCAATCTCTTTATTAAGATTCCTGGGACGCCCGAAGGGTGCGTCGCCATCGAAGAAGCAATTTTCGCGGGAGTGCCTGTAAACGTCACGCTGCTGTTTTCAGCTGAACAGTACATTGCCGCCGCCGAAGCCTACCTGCGGGGTATTGAGCGCCGCATTGCCGCCGGTCTCGATCCGAGGGTGCATTCTGTGGCGTCGATGTTCATCAGCCGATGGGACAAAGCCGTCATGGGCAAAGTGCCAAAGGAACTTGAAAATAAGTTGGGTATTGCCATCGCGATGCGTACCTACAAAGCCTATCTTGGTCTGCTGGCTTCACCACGCGGTCAAAAGACGCACCAAGCGGGTGCTCCAATCCAGCGGCTGCTCTGGGCGAGCACCAGCACCAAAGACCCAAAGGCCTCCGATGTGCTTTACATCAAAGCGCTGGCCGCGCCAGACACAATCAACACGATTCCGGAGAAAACGCTCCTTGCATTTGCCGACCACGGCACACTGGGCGAAGTTCTGCCAGTCGATGGCGGCGATGCCGAGACAGTGATCGCCGCGTTTGCCAAGGCGGGCATTGACGATAAGCAACTCGCTGCCGATCTGCAGCGCGACGGGGCTGCCGCGTTCGTCGAATCCTGGAAGGATCTGCTCAACTGCATCGAGTCGAAGGTCACTACGCTGAAAGCGGCCGAATGAGATTCAAATGACCCTTGCAAATACACCCCGCGCTGTGGCTCCGCTGCGCGACCGCGCGGCATGGAATGCACTGAAGGAACATTTTGCCCAAGTCCGCACGTTGCACCTTCGGCAACTCTTTGCGGAGGATCCGCAGCGCGGCGAACGCTTCACGCGGGAGGTCCTTGGTCTCTACGTCGACTACTCGAAGAACCGCGTCACCAGCGAAACCTTGCGCTTGCTTCTTGACCTCGCGGAGGAGTCCGGCCTGCGCCAACACATTGACGCCATGTTCGCGGGCAAAAAGATCAACACCACCGAAGGGCGAGCCGTTTTGCACGTCGCTCTGCGCGCACCAAGACACCAGCAGATGTTCATCGACGGCGCAGATGTTGTCCCCGAGGTCCACGCCGTGCTCGACAAGATGGCCGCGTTTGCCGAACATGTTCGCAACGGCGCGTGGCGGGGCCATAGCGGCAAGCGCATCCGCAACGTGGTGAACATCGGCATCGGCGGTTCGGACCTGGGGCCTGTGATGGCATACGAGGCCCTGAAGTATTACAGCCAGCGCGACATGACGTTCCGATTCGTGTCGAATGTGGACGGCACGGATTTCGTCGAGGCGACGCTCGACCTAAACGCCGAGGAGACGTTATTTGTCGTTTGCTCCAAGACCTTTACCACACTCGAGACAATGACCAACGCCCATACCGCTCGAGCGTGGGTGCTTCAGGCGTTGGGGGATGAGAGGGCGGTAGCGAGGCACTTCGTCGCCGTCTCAACCAATGCGGCCGGGGTCGAAAAGTTCGGTATCGATACCGCTAACATGTTCGGCTTCTGGGATTGGGTCGGCGGGCGATATTCTATGGACTCAGCCATCGGACTGTCGACGATGATCGCGATCGGTCCCGCCCAGTTCAGCGAGATGCTTGCCGGCTTCCACGCGATGGATGAACACTTCCGCACCGTGCCCTTCGAACGAAATCTTCCAGTCCTGACGGGATTACTTGCGGTTTGGTACAACGATTTCTTCGACGCGCAAACCGCCGCCGTGCTGCCCTACGAACAATACCTGAAGCGCTTCCCGGCGTACCTGCAGCAATTGACTATGGAGAGCAATGGCAAGCACGTGACACTGGAGGGCGAGATCGTTGACTATCAGACCGGACCAATCTACTGGGGCGAACCGGGTACGAATGGCCAGCATTCTTTCTATCAGCTCATCCATCAGGGGACGAAGCTCATCCCGTGCGACTTCATCGGTTTTGCTCAGGCTCTCAATCCTCTTGGCGAGCACCACGACTTGCTGCTCGCGAATGTGTTCGCGCAGGCCGAGGCGCTCGCGTTTGGCCGGACGGCTGAGGAAGTCAAAGCGGAGGGCACGCCGGAGTGGCTGGTGCCGCATCGCACCTTCGAGGGCAATAGACCGTCGACGACGATCCTAGCCGATCGACTGACACCGGAGACTCTGGGTAAATTGATTGCGCTGTATGAACACAGCGTCTTTACGCAGGGCACGATATGGCAGATCGATTCATTTGATCAGTGGGGCGTCGAACTCGGCAAGGTACTGGCTGCGCGCATCATTCCGGAACTCAAGAACGCATCAGCCCAGGCCGGGGAGCCCCCGCTCAAGCACGACAGTTCGACCAACGCGCTCATTCGGCGTTACCGCAACAGCAAGCGTTGAGCTTTTCAAATAAGGAAGGAACCGACAAATGCAAATTGGAATGATCGGCCTGGGGCGGATGGGCTCCAACATGGTTCGCCGTCTTCAAAACGACGGCCATCAATGCGTTGTCTTTGACACGAAGCAGGATAGCGTTAACGATTTGGTGAAGGAAGGTGCAATTGGAGCCACTTCGGTGGAAGAGTTCGTGGCCAAACTAAAGCCCCCACGTGCCGCTTGGCTAATGGTGCCCGCGGCGGCGGTCGATGATGCCCTCCACACCCTCGGCGCCAAAATGCAAAGGGACGACATCATCGTCGATGGAGGCAACTCTTACTACATCGACGACATCCGGCGCGCCAAGGAACTCAAGCCGCGTGGAGTTCACTACCTCGACGTCGGCACTAGTGGTGGTGTGTGGGGTTTTGAGCGCGGTTTCTGCCTGATGATTGGAGGCGAAGCTGAACCTGTCAAGCGCCTGGATCCAATCTTCAAGACGCTGGCACCGGGACGTGGCGGGATCTCACGCACGCCGGGGCGCGAGAAGTCTCCAGGCACGGCGGAGGAAGGTTACTTGCATTGCGGTCCTTCCGGCGCCGGGCACTTCGTCAAGATGGTACACAACGGAATCGAATATGGACTCATGGAGGCATATGCCGAGGGCCTAAACATTTTGCGGCACGCCAACGTTGGCAAACAGAACAGCGCTGTCGATGCCGAAACAACACCCCTTCGCAATCCGGAACACTATCAATATGACTTCGATCTGGCGGACGTCTCGGAAGTCTGGCGCCGGGGCAGTGTCATCGCCTCATGGTTGCTGGATCTGACCGCAAGTGCACTCTTCGATAGCGGGGACCTTTCCAAGTTTTCGGGCCGGGTGTCGGATTCCGGCGAGGGCCGCTGGACCATTGCCGCCGCCATTGAAGAAGGATCGCCTGCTCCGGTGTTGAGCGCCGCTCTCTACCAGCGGTTCAGCTCAAGAGGCGAAGAAGACTTCGGAAACAAGTTACTGTCCGCGATGCGGTTCGGGTTCGGCGGTCACGTCGAGAAGAAGTCATGACAACACCCCCGCATTCAGACGCGCTGGTGCTGTTCGGTGTAACGGGCGATCTCGCGCACAAGATGATCTTCCCAGCACTCTATGCGATGGTGAAACGAGGCACGCTTAAGGTTCCGGTGATCGGCGTGGCCCTCCCGAAGTGGAGTCTGGCGCAGCTGCGTAAACGCGCGACAGATAGCATAAAGCGAGCGGGAGGGATCGACAACAAACAAGCCTTCCAGCAGTTTCTGTCCCTGCTCCAGTACGTGAGTGGGGATTACAAGGATCCGAGCACATTCACGGCGATAAAAGAGGCGCTTGGGAAGGCCCGGCGCCCGGCCCACTATCTGGCTATTCCGCCTTCCGTCTTTGAGATGGTAATCAAAGGACTCGGCGCGGCCAACTTGGCCGAACATGCGCGTGTCATTGTCGAGAAGCCCTTCGGGCGTGATCTGGCTTCGGCGAAGGAACTCAACCAGGTCGCGCGTACGGTGTTCCCGGAAGACTCGATCTTCCGCATTGACCACTTCCTTGGCAAGGAGGCGATCATGAATATTCTCTATTTTCGATTCGCCAATTCCTTTCTGGAGCCGATCTGGAACCGCAACTACATAGCGAGCGTTCAGATAACACTATCCGAGAATTTCGGTGTCGAGGATCGCGGGGCATTTTATGAAACGGCCGGCTGCCTGCGCGACGTAATTGAGAATCATTTGTTCCAGGTTGTGGCGCTTCTTGCCATGGAGCCCCCTGCCGGTAGGGATTTTGGAGCCGTGCATATCGAGAAAGCCAAGGTCTTTGAGGCCATGCGTCCCATGAAAAGCGATGACCTGGTGCGCGGCCAGTACGCGGGCTACCGTAAGGAAACAGGCGTGGCCAGGCATTCCGATGTCGAAACATTCTGTGCGATGCGGCTCTTCATCGACTCGTGGCGATGGGCAGGAGTGCCGTGGTATCTGCGTTCCGGCAAATACCTACCCGAAACCGCAACCGAAGTGGTGGTGGAGCTGAAACCGCCCCCACAGCGCCTCTTCGCCGACTCGGCGTCGGCAACGGGCGGGGGCAACTATCTTCGTTTCCGCCTCTCTCCCAACTCCGCCGTCGCCCTCGCCGCCCGCGTGAAGCTGGTAGGGAAGGAATTCGTCGGGGAGCAGCGGGAGTTGTTTCTATCCGAAGAACAGTTCGGAGAGGAATCACCCTACGAACGGCTCTTGGGCGACGCAATGATCGGCGACGGAGCCTTGTTTACCCGTGAGAACGCCGTCGAGGCCGCCTGGGCAGTGGTCGATCCAGTGCTTAAAAAACATCAACGCGTTCGCCCCTATAGGCGCCACACCTGGGGGCCGAAGGAGGCTGACGCGATCATCCCTTCAGACGGCCACTGGCACAATCCTGGCCCCACGAAGACGTCCTGAGGAAAGTTACTGCGCCGACAAGTGGTGGCGTTCTGGAGCCACGCAGCGCGAGCAGGCGGTTAAGCTAATGTCCATTTTGCAGTTGGAACAAGGGAAGGCGTAGCCGGTAAGCTACCTTGTCAGGCGGAACGGAAGCGGGCTGTGGCGACGCAACCATGCCAAGGGATAGGGCTGACGGACTTATCGAGACGAGAATGACGGAAGGCACGCATCTACGCTGCCCATCGGATGGATAGATCCTCATGCCTTGAAAATCCCCGCCGGCAGGACGAAATCTCTCTTCTTCGGCCAGATACCGGACTCATCTTCGCGCTAAACCAAAACACTCCTATGTGCGCGATTGATCCGTCCAGCCCCATCCATCCGCCGTAAGGGGGTTATTTTGGATAGTTTGATAAGGCAAAAAGGTGGCTATTGAAGGATAGGGGCATGTCGTTAAGAAGCTACCTTCCTTTCCAAACTGGCACCCTCTTTCCGAGAAACGCCGAGATCCCTTCCGTGGCATCCTCAGCCATGGAATTCTGCGTCATCACCTCCTTGGCTTGCTCGTACGCGAGCCGCTGCGGAATTTCAATCTGCTCGTAGAACATCTTCTTTCCCAGTGCCACCGTATAGTTGCTAGCCTCGGCAATCTGTGCTGCCAGCCGGCGTGTTGACAATTCCAATTCGGCCTCCGGAACCGCGCGGTTGATCAACCCCCAGTCTGCCGCTGTCGCCGCGTTAATCATCTTTCCAGTCAGCAGCATCTCCATCGCTCGTTTCCGGCCGATGGCACGGGTCAGCGCCACCATCGGAGTGGTGCAAAACAAGCCGATGCGGACGCCGGGTGTCGCGAACTGCGCCGTATCGCTCGCAACGGCAAGATCGCAGCTTGCCACCAACTGGCAACCCGCCGCCGTGGCGACGCCTTGCACCTGTGCAATCACCGGCTGCGGAATGGACTGGATCTTCTGCATTAAAGCGCAGCACGTGTCAAACAGCCGGCGGTAGTCTGTTTCCTTGCGGTCAACCATTTCCGTAAGGTCGTGGCCGGAACAAAATACCGTTCCTTCTGCGGCCAAAATCACAGAACGGATCTTCTTATCGCGGCCTACTTCCCCAAGGACGTAAATCAGTTCCAGCATCAGCTCCAGTGACAAAGCGTTCCGCCGCTGCGGCCTGTTCAGCGTGATTACCGCCGCATCCTGGTCCAGTTCGTGCCGTACAAATTCATAATCCATAAGCCCTGCCCGAATTATAATGGTGCCTATGACTAAGTTGTTAGGAGCGCTGCTCATGTCCTCGTCGCTGTTCGCCGCGTCCAGCATTCACGAGTTCAATATGAACTCCATCGACGGTAAGCCCGCACCGCTTTCCGTCTACAAGGGCAAGGTTGTCCTGGTAGTGAACGTAGCCAGCCGATGTGGCTACACGCCGCAGTACACGGGACTGGAAGCTCTCTATAAGAAGTACAAAGATCAAGGCTTCGTAGTGGTAGGATTCCCCGCCAATAATTTCGGCGCGCAGGAGCCTGGGACTAACGAGGAGATCAAGACTTTCTGTTCCAGCAAGTACAATGTCACATTCCCGATGTATTCGAAGATATCCGTGGCCGGCGGCGACAAGGCCCCGCTGTACGAATACCTCACGGGAACCGGGGGCGGCGAAGTGAAATGGAATTTCACCAAGTTTCTGGTGGGTCCAGACGGCAAGGTGATTCAACGCTTTGAATCGGGCGTCACTCCAGAATCGACAGAGCTGGTGTCCTCAGTGGAAAAAGCGGTGAGGCGGTAGTGATTCGCATTCTTGTGACTGGGGGAGCAGGCTATATCGGTTCCCATACGGTTCACTTGCTGGGCCAGCGCGGTTATGAAGTTTCGATCGTGGACGATTTGTCCCGTGGGCATCACCACAATATCGCAGGCAAGGCGTTTCATCAGATCACGTTGACGGATACGCCCCGACTGACCCGGTTGCTGCAGGACGGGCAATTCGATGCGGTGATACATTTCGCAGCGTACATTGCGGTGGGTGAGTCTACCCAGAACCCGGAACTGTACTTCACAAATAATGTCAGCGGCAGCATCTCTCTGTTTACGGCGATGGAGCGCGCCGGCATCAAGCGCCTGGTATTTTCGTCAACGGCCGCAGTCTACGGCACGCCCTCGGAAGTTCCCATCACCGAGGAGTTTCCTTTCGCGCCGGTCAGTCCGTACGGGGAATCCAAAGTGATGGTTGAGAAGATTCTCGGCTGGTTGGACGAATTTCGCAGTTTACGCAGTATTGCCTTGCGCTACTTCAATGCCTGCGGCGCCGAACCGGGCACCGGATTAGGTGAGGAGCATGAACCGGAGACGCATCTGATTCCTCTGGTCCTGCGCGCGATCAAAACGGGAAAGCCAGTGACGATTTTTGGAGACGATTACCCTACGCCGGATGGCACCTGCATTCGAGACTATGTCCATGTGAGCGACCTCGCCGAGGCACATATCGCTGCACTGGATCACCTGCTCGCGGGCGGCGCGTCAAACCGCTTCAATGTAGGCACGGGGATCGGGCGCTCTGTCCGGGAAGTGATTCAAGCGGTAGAAGAGGTGACAGGCGTGGAGGTTCCGTTCGTGATGGGTAAGAGGCGGGACGGCGATCCGGCGGAACTGGTGGCCAATGCCGACAGACTGAAGCTGACGCTACGGTGGAGTCCAAAATACGTCGATCTCCGCGATATAGTGGCTACTTCATGGCAGTTCGATCAATCAAAATGATTCCTACTCACACACGGCGCGCAGCGCTTTTCCTTGTGACGGCAGCCGCTTTCGGCCAAACAGATTTTGATCTGTTACTGAAGGGCGGCCACGTCATCGATCCGAAGAATGGGATCAGCGCCACGCGCGACGTGGGCATCAAAGACGGGAAGATTGCGGAGGTGGCAGCCAATATTGCGGCGAGCCGTGCGCTGAAGACTGTTGATGTTTCGTCACTCTACGTGACTCCGGGCCTGATCGACATTCATACACATCTCTATGCGGGGACGGGGACTGGCTACACAGGACCTTCGAGCGTCCGGCCGGACGACCACTCTTTCCGTTCCGGCGTCACCACCATGGTGGACTGCGGGTCATCTGGATGGCGGAATTTCCTCGATTTCAAGGAACGCATCATCGATAGGGCTAAAACGCGGGTGCTGGCATTTTTGAACATTGTGGGATCGGGTATGGCGGGTATTCCGGAACAGAACATCTACGATATGGACGCCAAGTCGGCGGCGGCGATGGCGGCGGCCCACAAAGAAGTCATTGTAGGATTCAAGAGCGCGCATTACATGGGGCCAGAATGGATTTCAGTGGAGCACGCACTAGATGCAGGGACGATTGCCAACCTGCCCGTGATCGTTGATTTTGGGCGCTTCCGGCCCGAGCGGCCCTTCGAAGATCTGGTGACAAAGAAGCTTCGCCCGGGCGATATCTCCACGCATCAGTACCTGGTGTCGGTTCCGATGCTGGATGATAAGGGCAAAGTTCGCCCTTACCTTTTTGAAGCACGGAAACGGGGTGTGATTTTCGACGTTGGCCACGGCGGCGGCAGTTTCCTGTTCCGCCTGGCCGTGCCGGCTATGAAGCAGGGTTTTGGACCAGACTCGATTTCCACCGATCTTCACATCACCAGCATGAATGGCGCGATGAAGGACATGCTTAACGTGATGTCGAAATTTCTGACCATGGGTATGTCTCTGGACGACACTATCCTGAAGTCCACCTGGAACCCCGCCAAGGAGATTAAACGCGAAGACCTGGGCAATCTTTCCGTTGGCGCACCCGCGGATGTTGCCGTGCTGCGCCTGGAAAAAGGGAACTTCGGGTTTGTGGACGTGAGCGGCGCGCGGTTGCGGGGCAATCAGAAGTTGGTTGCGGAGCTTACCGTGCGCGCCGGCAAAGTGGTCTGGGATCTGAACGGGATTACCCGCGAAGACTGGGACAAACTGGGCAACTATGGGGCGCAAGGAGATCCGCGGTGGGATTCTACCGTCGCCGACGAGATGCGGGTTCGGCCTAAATAAGACGGGCGCTCACTTCGCCGGAATGATTTTCACGTTCTTGAAAACTGCCGTTTCGTCGAATGAGCCGAGCCCAATTTTTCCCGGCCCGAGGCTCATATCCACCGCGGTGACCGATGGGTTCGGTTTGCCGTTCACCAGCACCATCATTTTTCCCGCCTGAGCATCATACTTCAGCGTGACGTGATTCCATTCGTCCAGGGCCGCGAAGGACGGGGGACCTTCCGTGGAGCTAATCCGCACCCGCTCCCCTCCGAATACGTGAAAGATCCCGTTGTGAACGGGCTGCTTCACCCCGGTATCGGTGGAAAGATGTGCGTAGTTAAAATGCGCTTCGTCTTTATAGGCGTACACGATAATCAGCGATCGCTGGAGTACTTTCACATCAGCCTCCAGGCGGAACGACCCATATTCCTTGTCAGACAAGGCGAACTGCTGCGGGCGGCGGGGTTTGTTTTTGTCCGGGCCGCGCGTGGTGACCAGGTGCAAGGCGCCTTCGTCCACTTTCCACTCGGAAGCCAACGGCACTGTCCAGTGCATCCCGAATACGTCGAGCGAATCGGCGGCGTAGACTGCACCGGTGCATAGAAGCAGGAATGGCAAGAACTTCATCGCTCTAGTGTACGCCGCAACCGGTAAACTACGGACATCGGCGTGCGCCCAACTTCATCGTAGTCATCGAGCGATTGAAAATGCCCGACCGACAGCGCGGGGTTCAGAAGTCCCAAGCCATCTACGATGAACGACGGACGCGCCGCAGCGATCTCCTGCCGATTGCGGGCGGCCCATTCGGGGGCTGTGAGCTGCGTGCTGGTCAGGTGGCGGTCGGCCAGTACTCCGGTCAGCGGCTGCGAATCCAGAAACCGCGTTGCCGCAGGGAGCCCGGAGTACACGAACACGTCCGGGCGGTATCCCCACACCAGGAGGGTGTCGCCCGGCCGAGCCATCGCACGGACCATGCCCGCGGCTTTTTGGCTGTCCTGATTCATCGCCAGATCGCTCCACTCGTGGGGCCGGCTGTGCAGCAGATCGCCGGCGAGCGTCGCATATCGCGGACCAAATCGAAGAGCGGGAATCAACAATAGCGACAGCACTGCAATCCGCCATCGGGTATGCATCAACATCAATCCGCGCGCCGCCGCCAGCGTGAAAACAGGCAGGAGTTGAAAGTAGTAGCGTGGAAAGAATCGCCAGCCCGCGGCCACCGCGACGAGCGACAGAAGCAGCCACGCCAGCCATCGCTTCTCACGGCGTAGGAACCATGCACCTGCGATGACAATGGTGGCGTGGAACCCCATCCAGTTCGCGGTTCGTGCCAGACCTGTTGCCGCGGAAACCAACCCGTCGCGCGAATAAAGAAAGCCCCAGGTCCACACCTGGGCGAAGTATGCGCCCATCGCTCCATTGGCCAGCAGTACCGCCGCGAATACCGCGTTCGGCACAGCGAAGCCAAACAGAAGGGCCGGAAGCGCGTGGTATTGCCATATCGCGCACGCTGCCAGGACGAATACACCTTTCGAATTCACCAGCAGCGCGACGCCGGCGAGCAAGCCGCTCCAAAACGGTTTCCCGCGCCAGGCCAGATATACCGCGGCGATGTGCGGCGCAATCATCAGGAGGTCGGGAGCCAGCGCCATCACAGCCGATGGAATACCAAAGGTAAGGTAGAAGCCGAGCAGGCAAGCCGCCAACACAGCTTCGGGCTCTCCCCAAAGCTGCCGCGCGAACCGATAGACGAGCGCGCAGCACAGTGCCACGAAAAGTGTGCCTAGTAACCGCAGGCTTGCTCCGGTTCCGCACAGCAGGTAGAACAGTGCGTACAGCGGCGGTTTGTCGAACCAGATGTCGCGATACAGGAACTTTCCGTCCAATATCTGCGCCGCGGCAGCCAAAGGATATGATTCCTCCACCCATAGGATCCGCATATGGCAGAATCGAGCCATTGCCACAGTCAGAAATAACAGCACGAGCGTCAGCCGCGTCGAACGAGTCATGAGCTTGCAATTCAATGTCTCACAGGATGACGCAGGGAAGCGTTTGGATCACTTCCTGCAGGAGAAGCTGCCGCAATACAGCCGTTCCCGCCTGCAGGATTGGATCAAGGGCGGCAACGTTACGGTAGATGGGGGAAACGCAACTAAGCCCTCAGTTACACTGCGCGGCGCCGAGAGCATCGCCGTGTCACCCGCTGGTCTGGAACCGTTGAAGGCGTTCGCGGAGAATATCCCGTTGGAAATTCTTTACGCCGACGAGGATTTAATTGCCGTCAACAAACCAGCCGGCTTGGTAGTGCATGCCGGCGCTGGGAATCACTCCGGAACACTGGTCAACGCTCTGCTGCATCACTTTCAATCGCTTTCCAGCGTGGGCGGAGATGAACGACCCGGCATTGTTCATCGTCTGGATCGCGATACCAGCGGAATTCTGCTTGTGGCTCGCACTGACGCCGCCCATCGAAATCTGGCGCAGCAATTCGCCGCGCGCACCGTAGAGAAAATCTACATCGCGCTGGTGCAAGGCGCGGTAGCCAAGGATAGCGGGACTATCGATACAAGGATCACGCGCGACCCTGTTCGCCGCACGCGGATGACAGCCCGCCTGGACGAGGGCCGCACGGCCCACACCGAATATCGCGTCGTCCGGCGGCTGGCGAAATTCACGCTCCTTGAGGTCCGCATCGGCACTGGCCGCACGCACCAGATTCGAGTACACCTCGCCAGCATCGGGCACGCCGTTGCCGGCGACCGCCTCTATGGCGCGGCTGAAGCCGGGATGGGCCGGTTCTTCCTTCACGCGCATCGGATCCGGTTCCATAGCCCTTCCACTGGAGTGCTTCTCACCGTGGAGGCCCCGCTCGCGCCTGAGCTTTCCACCTGGCTGGCGGGACTATAATTGAGTTGGGATCTCCCCTGATGAAAAAGCTGTATTCTCTCGCGTTACTTCTCTGTCTGATTGCTCCGTCTGCCAGCCCGCAGAAGACGCCTGACGACCCCAGCCGCATCACCCTGGATGTAAACCGCGTCAGTATGTTATTTACGGTGTCCGACAAAAAGGGCCGGTTCGTCACTGATTTGACAAAGCCCGATTTTGAGATCATCGAAGGTAAGCGCCCGCAAAACATCATCGAATTCACGGCTGAAGCGGACCTCCCTCTGCGCCTTGCCATCCTGATCGATACCAGCAACAGCATTCGCGACCGCTTCAAATTTCAACAGGAGGCGGCCATCGAATTCGTGAACAGTGTAATGCGGCCGCAGGATCGCGCCGTGGTAATCAGTTTCGATACGGGCGCGGAACTCGTTGCCGACCTGACCAACGACAATGCGAAGCTCACGAACGCGATCCGGAGCCTGCGACCTGGTGGCGGCACGGCTTTATTTGACGCCATCTTCTTTGCTTGTCGCGACAAACTGATGCAGGACCAACCGCAGCACAAGTTTCGGCGTGCGATGGTTATTCTAAGCGACGGTGACGATAACCAAAGCAAATATACCCGTGATCAGGCGCTGGAAATGGCGCATAAGGCGGATGTCGCGATCTACAATATCTCGACCAACATCACGCGCATTCAGTCCGATGGCGACAAGGTTCTGAAATATCTTTCCCTGGAGACCGGGGGGCTTACGTTTTTCCCCTTCAAGGTGCAGGACCTCGCGCAGTCGTTCGAAAACATTGCAAACGAACTGCGGCATCAGTACAACGTTTTGTATCGGCCCGATCCGGTGAAGACCGATGGTTTGTATCACACCGTCGATATCAAGGTAAAGGGCCGCAAGGACCTGATCGTTAGGGCGCGCAAAGGATACTACGCTCCCCGGATGTAGTGTCCGGTATAATCAAAGTTCCCCCGATTTCAGTCAAGGACAAATCTCCGCATGGATGACAAAGAACGTTCGCGCAATCTTGGTGCCGCACTCGGCCAAATCGACAAGCAGTTCGGTAAGGGCTCTATTGTCCGGTTGGGTTCGAAGGAAGCCACGGTACAGGTGGCCACGATTTCCACCGGCTCCATCTCACTCGATTTCGCACTCGGCGTCGGCGGCTTTCCGCGCGGACGCATCATCGAAATCTTCGGGCCTGAATCGTCCGGTAAAACCACTGTGGCGCTGCAGGTAGTGGCAGAGGCCCAGAAGGTGGGGGGTATGGCCGCCTTCATCGACGTGGAACACGCCCTGGATCCGGTCTACGCGAAGAAGCTCGGCGTCGATGTCGACAACCTGCTGGTGTCCCAGCCCGACTTTGCCGAACAGGCTCTGGAGATCACCAACGTCCTGATCAACTCCGGTTCGATTGACGTTCTGGTGGTGGACTCTGTTGCCGCGTTGGTGCCTAAGGCTGAATTGGACGGCGAAATGGGCGATACATTCGTTGGGATCCAGGCGCGCCTGATGTCCCAGGCCATGCGCAAGCTCACCGGTACCGTTTCGAAATCGAATACCTGCCTGATTTTCATCAACCAGATCCGCGAGAAGATCGGTGTGATGTTCGGCAGTCCCGAAACTACCTCCGGCGGCCGCGCGTTGAAGTTCTACTCCTCAGTCCGCGCAGACATCCGGCGCATCGCTGCTATCAAAGAAGGCGACGTCGTAGTCGGGAATCGCACCAAGGTAAAGATCGTTAAGAATAAGGTGGCGCCGCCGTTCCGCGAAGCCGAATTCGACATCATCTATGGCGAAGGCATCTCGCGCGAAGGCGACCTGATCGATCTGAGCGTCACGCATAATGTGATTGAGAAGAGCGGATCCTGGTACAGCTACAAGGGCGAACGGATCGGACAGGGCCGCGAGAATTCCCGCCAGTTCCTGAAGGACAATCCGGATGTCCGCGCCGCAATCGACAACGAGATCCGCACACAACTAGGGCTGGCCAAGCGCGAACTCGGAGTAGCGCCTGCGTCCACCGAGGTGGAACGTGAAGCACCGGCCAAACAAGCCGCCCGCCGCTAGACAAACTGCTTGGGCGTAGCTAATAGCTGGGCGCGCCTTTGTACACCAGGTCTTTCAGCGGGAACTCAGCTTCACGGTAGGGACCGCTAATGGACGGAACGTAAAATTCAAAGTTCAGCTTCTTTGCCGAATCGGGCACCTCGCGCGGAAATACAAATCGAAGATGCGCGTCCGTGGACGACGGTAGAAAATGAAGCACCGGCGCATAGCGTTTGCGTCCCACCCGCATTCCCGTTTCCTTCTCCATACGTTTGGATTCACCTTCATCGGTAAATGTGAAGGAGACCGGCACATGCACGGCGAGTACGATGTATTTCGACAGGTTGTCAGCGGCCCAAATTCGATACTCCTCCGCCACAGGATCGCTCTTCGGGTGCCCCCTGGAGTCCCGCTCCTTCTCTGCTTCCTGCATCGGCTTGGCGGAGGCGAGGTAGACGAAAACCTGCGGCTCCCCGCCAATCCTCGTGGTGAGCAACGCCGTCTGTGCCCACGGCGAATTGCGGAACATCAGGTCCAGATCCAGGTTTGACCACTGCTGCGGCGGTTTTGATTCCCAGAAAGGCGCCGCCAACAAGAGAAATAGGGTCCAGAGAGAATGCATGCTTCGTCCCGTTCGGTGTATGCTACGAATCAAGTATGAACGAGGTAAAGTATCGGGATCGCCGCG
>JBDUEM010000162.1:0-17044 GCA_040002435.1 Bryobacteraceae bacterium | reverse complement strand
GACCCGCGCGACGCCCACTTCATCACCAGCCGCATCTGCGGCATCTGCGGTGACAATCACGCCACCTGCGCCACCTACGCGCAGAACATGGCCTTCGGCGTGAAACCGCCGCCCATCGCCGAATGGATCGTCAATCTCGGGGAAGCCGCGGAGTACATGTTCGATCACAACATCTTCCAGGACAACCTGGTGGGCGTTGATTTCTGCGAACAGATGGTCAAGGAAACGAATCCGTCCGTGTGGACAAAGGCGGAGAATACACCGGCCCCGCATTCGAACGATCACGGCTTCAAGACCATCGGCGACATTATGAAGGCGCTGAATCCGTTCACAGGCGCGTTCTACCTCGAAGCTCTGCAAATGAGCCGCATGACCCGCGAGATGTTCTGCCTCATGGAAGGCCGCCACGTTCATCCGTCGACTCTTTATCCGGGCGGCGTGGGCACAGTGCCAACCGTGCAGCTCTTCACCGATTACATCGTGCGCCTCATGAAGTATGTGGAGTTCATGAAGAAGGTGGTGCCTCTCCACGACGACCTGTTCGACTTCTTCTACGAGGCCCTTCCCGGCTACGAGGAAGTCGGCCGCAGGCGCATCCTGCTGGGATGCTGGGGCTCGTTCAACAATCCAGAAGTCTGCGACTACACCTACAAGAACATGACGAAGTGGGGCCGCGGCATGTTTGTCACGCCGGGTGTCATTGTCGACGGCGAGCTGGTTACAACCGACCTGGTCGACATCAATCTCAACATCCGCATCCTGCTCGGCAGCTCCTACTACGACGACTGGCAGCAGAGCCAGACCTTTGTAACGCACGATCCGCTGGGAAACCCCGTGGATCAGCGGCACCCGTGGAATCAGACCACGATTCCACGTCCGCAAAAACGCGATTTCGACGACAAATACACGTGGGTCATGTCGCCCCGGTGGCTGGATAAGCGAACGGGGGATCACCTGGCCCTGGATACCGGCGGCGGACCCATCGCGCGGTTGTGGTCAACAGCGCTAGCCGGGTTGGTCGATATCGGCTATATCAAATCGACCGGGCATAGCGTCAAAATGTACCTGCCCAAGACCGCTTCCAAACCGGAAGTGGAATTCGAATGGAAGATCCCGAAGTGGAGCAACGCCATCGAACGGGACCGCGCGCGAACCTACTTCCAGGTTTACGCCGCCTCGGCAGCGCTTTACTTCGCCGAGCAGGCGCTCAAGGAATTACACGCGGGCCGCACCAAAACCTGGACGGACTTCACTGTACCGGACGAGGCCATCGGCTGCGGATTCCACGAAGCCGTGCGCGGCGTCCTGTCTCATCATGTGGTGATTAAGGGCGGCAAGATCGCCAACTATCATCCCTATCCTCCGACTCCGTGGAACGCCAACCCGCGCGATACGTTCGGTACCCCGGGCCCCTACGAAGATGCCGTGCAGAATACCCCGATCTTCGAAGAGAACGGTCGCGACAAGTTTAAAGGCATCGACATCATGCGCGCGGTGCGCAGCTTCGATCCTTGCCTGCCGTGCGGCGTTCATATGTACGACGGCAAGGGTAAGATTCTCGAGACGCGCCATTCGCCGATGTTCGGCCTGCAGTCGTAAGGACAAATGATGCCCGGTACACCCGAGTTTCAGCAGCGGCTGGAGTCCATTGAGAAGTTGATCCGGCAGATAGAAGCGGCCGCGGATCCGAATGTCCGTACGGCCGCGCGTGAGATGGTGCAACTTGTCATGGAACTGCATGGATCGGCACTGGAGCGCATTCTGGAGATCGTGCACTCGAGCAGAGAGGGGCAGGCGATCCTCGATAGCCTCGGGGGCGACGACATGGTTTCCAGCATTCTGGTTCTCTATGGGCTGCACCCATTAAGCGTGGAGGAGCGCGTCGAGCAGGCGATCGAGAAAGCCAACCGGCAGATGCGGGGCGGCTCTTCTGTCGAGCTGGCCGGAATAGAGGACGGCGTCGTCCGGGTCCGACTCCATGCGAAGGGCAACGTCCAGGCGCTTAAGGAACAGGTCGAGGCAGCCATCTATCAGGCCGCACCTGATATCGTGTCGCTGCACATGGAAGGCGCAGACGACAAGCAGGGTTTCGTGCCGCTCGAAATGCTGCTCGGCGTTCCCCCCGCGCGGCCGTCCGTCAACGGCCATGCAGCGGAGAATCCGGGAAACATCAGGCCGTGACGGAGAATGCACAGACGAATGCCGCTTTCGGATTCCTGCGGCAGTTTGCACGGCGCCGCCCCCCGGCGGAGCGCTGCGAAATGTGCAGCGCGGTTCTGGCGCCCGATCACCAGCATTTGCTCGAGCCCGTCGCTCGCAGAATTGCCTGCGCCTGTGACGCCTGCGCCATTCTGTTCAATTCGCAGGGTGAAACAAAGTATAAGCGCATTCCGAGGCGCATCCGCTTTTTGCCGAATTTTCAGCTCACAGAGAGTCAGTGGAACGGCCTGCTGATGCCCATCAATATGGCGTTCTTCTTCAAGAGTTCGACGCATGACGGCCGCGTCATTGCTATGTATCCCAGCCCGGCTGGGGCTACAGAATCGCTGCTCACTCTCGACACCTGGACCGATATCGCCGAAAGCAATCCGGTGCTGGACGAAATGGAGACCGATGTAGAGGCCCTGCTGGTGAATCGCATCGGACACTCGCGTGGGTTCGCGGAGCCTGAGCACTACATCGTGCCTATAGACGAATGCTACAAGCTCGTCGGACTGATTCGCAGCCATTGGTCAGGCCTGGCCGGCGGCGCCGAAGTTTGGCGGCAGATAGCGGAATTCTTCACGCAGATGAAGGCAAGATCGCCAAAGACCGCAGCGTCTGTAATGGCCGTTGAGAGCTCGAATGCCTGATCTCACCATCACGGTGGCAAAGGTGGAGGCAGTACAGTTCGCCGCGACGCCCTCGATCGCCTTCGAAATGGATGTACAGAATTCCGACCCGCACGAAACCATCTACACGGTTGTGCTGCGCTGCCAGATTCAACTCGAGGTGGCGCGCAGAAAGTACACCGCGCCGGAACAGGAAAAGCTGCGAGACCTGTTCGGTGAACCGGAACGCTGGGGGCAGACTCTCCGTAGCTTGCTGTGGACGCACGCCAGTGTCGTCGCACCCCAATTCACAGGCCGCACTACCATCAGCATGCCTGTGGCCTGCACTTTCGACTTTAATGTCGCGGCGACGAAATACTTCAGCGGACTTTCCGAGGGCGACATTCCACTGTGCCTGATGTTCAGCGGAACCGTTTTTTACGAAGACGCGGAAGGATCCATGAGAGTGGCGCCGATCTCCTGGGACAAGGAAGCAAGGTTCCGCCTGCCGCTCAAGGTGTGGCAGGACATGATGGACCTGTACTATCCGAACACCGCCTGGATCAGCTTACGGCGCGATGTGTTCGACCAGTTGCAGGCATACAAGGTGCGCCACGGCATCCCCAGTTGGGAGCAGGCACTCGAGAGAATTCTCGCTGCCGCCGAGGATTCGGTTAAGGTATGAATACCGAGCGGGTGGAGAAGATCGCGAACGCTGTCCTCTATGAAGGGTATTTGCTGTATCCCTACAGAGCATCCGCCGTAAAGAACCAGCACCGGTTTAACTTCGGGGTGCTTTATCCCCGCGCGCATTGCGAACAGAATCCCGGCTCCGATGCCTGGGAAATGCGAACCGAGTGCCTGGTTCACGGAGGCCCGCACGCCGCCGTCGAAATCAAAATCCGGTTTCTGCAGTTGGTAGAACATGGAGGCCGGCAGGAAGGGGTAGAGCGCGAGGTTTGCACGCCCGTCCGCACTGCCGGCGATCTCGCCGCACTACCGCTCCGGCAGGACATTCTCTTCGAAGCAGGGCCAATGCCCGGAGGATGCTGGTCCGGGAGGCTCGCGGGTGAATTGGAACTGCATGCTTCGGCGTTAAGCGCCGGCCTGTATCGCGTCACGCTCATCATACGGAACAGTGCCGCACCAGCCGATGCCATAAAGGCCAGCCGGACTGACGTCTTGCTGCAGTCGCTGGTCTCACTCCACAGTATTCTGCACGTAGACGGCGGCGTCTTCGTTTCCCTCCTCGATCCGCCAGCCGAGTTTCGCGAAGCAGCGGCGGCCTGCCAGAACGCCGGCTGCTGGCCGGTGATGGCCGGTGAAGAGGGCCAATTGGATATGATGCTGGCCGCGCCGATCATCCTCTACGACTATCCGCAGATCGCTCCCGAAAGCTCCGGTGACCTGTTCGACGGAACCGAGATCGACGAAATTCTTGCCTTACGTATTTTGACTTTGACCGATGAAGAGAAGCGCGAAGTCCGTGGCGGCGATGAGCGGGCACGGCGGATTCTGGAAAGAACTGAGATCCTCCCTCCGGAGCATTTTCAAAAGCTCCACGGAGCCATGCGCACGGTTCGCGGATCCTCAGAGGAGGTTCGATGAATGAGTTCGAATGGGGGCTGCTGGAAGACAAGCCGCCCCTCAACACGGTTCAGGTGCGTGGCATCGATATCAAGACCTCGGATCGTGTCCGGCTGCATCCAAGGCCGGGCGGTGACATGATGGACCTCGCGCTGGCGGGCAAGATCGCGATCGTGGAATCGATCGAGCAGGATTATGAAGGGCAGATTCAGTTTGCCGTTGTACTCGAAGACGATCCCGGCCGCGACTTAGGATTTCTTCGTCAACCCGGACATCGCTTCTTCTTTCACGGCGAGGAGATCGAGCTTATATGAATCAACCTCGGATTCTCGTCGCTTGCGTGGGAAACATATTCCTTGGCGACGATGGTTTCGGCGTCGAAGTGGCGCAAACTCTGGCCTGCCGGTCCCTGCCCGCTGGCGTGGTCGTGAAGGATTTCGGAATCCGCGGGTTTGATCTGGCGTACGCCTTAATGGAACCCTACGACCTGACGATTCTGGTGGACGCCTGCGCCCGCGGCGGCAAGCCGGGCACCATTTATCTCATCGAGCCGGATCCGGTGGAAGACGACCCGTCGCAGCCCGGTCTGCCGCAGCTTGAGCCCCACGGGATGAACCCGATGAGTGTTCTGCGTTTGGTGAAGAGCCTGGGTGGAACGCCCGGGCGGGTTCTCGTGGTAGGCTGCGAGCCGGAGGAACTTGAATCCGACGAGGACGGCCGCCTCGGCTTGAGTGAGCCGGTGAACGCCGCCGTCGATGAGGCAATCGCTTTGATTGAAACGCTGGTGTCAAAAGTCTTGTGTGGAGATCCGGTGTACATGAATTGAGAAGCATCTGAGCGGAAAAGGAGAAGGTGATGGCGATGGAACTGGAAACGATGAATGGTCAGGATCCGAACGAGACCCGAGACACATTATTCCTATTGGGCGGCGCGGCGATGGTGGTTTTTGGCGCGGGACTGATCCTGTCCACTCCGATTGTTCGCCGAGCCCTGGGCGGCATAGGAATTGGCAATCTGATCGGAGCCGCGGTGCCGGACCTGCAGAGGTACTTGAAACTCAAGGGCATGTGACGGCTCCTGAAGGGAACGAAATCCCCACTGTGCGCTACCTGATCGACAAGAGCTCCAGCAAGTTCACAGTACGCGCCTTCGCGGGTGGAATGCTTTCCGCGCTGGGTCACAGCCCAACGTTCGGCATCCGCAAGTTTGAGGGTGAGATCGAATTTGCACCGCAGGAAGCCGGCACAAGCTCTCTGCGTCTGGCAGTAGAGGCCGACTCCCTGGAGGTGATGGACGATATCTCAAGCAAGGATCGGCGCGAGATTGAAGGCACCATGAACAAGGATGTTCTGGAGAGCGCGAAGTATCCGGCGATCAGCTTTGAGACCATCAGCGCTACGGTTAACAAGTTAGGTGAAGCCCGTTATCAGGTGAGCCTGACCGGCAAAATCACGCTGCATGGAGTGACGCGCCAGCTGGTGATCCCGGCGCAGGTCACTGAGATGGGGGATATGCTTCGCGCCGGCGGTGAGTTTCCCCTAATGCAAACCAATTTCGGAATCAAGCTGGTGAACGCGGCCGGCGGTACGCTAAAGGTGAAAGACGAACTGAAATTCACTTTCGATATCGTCGCACGCAAGCCGGATTGAAGGGATAAAACGATGTGTCTCGCAATACCAGGAAAGATTGTCGAATTGCTGCCCGGAGAACGCGACCTCGCAGTAGTGGATATCCTTGGCGTGCGGCGGCGCATCGACCTCGGCCTGCTGCAGGATGACCCCCCCAAGCTATCGGATTGGGTATTGATTCATGTCGGCTTCGCCATGAGCAAGATTAGTGAAGTGGATGCTCTGGATCAGCTCCGGATGTTGACGGAGCTCGGTGAGGCGGAATCCGCGCAGGAAGAAGTAGAAGGGTATGGGCTGGGTGAAGACGAAGAAGCGCATGATCGTGCGGGACCTTAAATTCGGCGAGTAAACACGATCGGTGAACAACGGAGAAACTATGCGTTTTGTCGACGAGTTTCGCGAACCTGAATTGATAACCCGGACTGCCCAGGAGATCCGCAGGCTTGCAGATCCGGCGCGCCATTACCGGTTCATGGAAGTCTGCGGCGGTCATACGCACGCCATCTATCGTTTCGGCTTGATGGATCTGCTGCCGCCGAACATCGAACTGGTGCACGGCCCTGGATGCCCGGTCTGCGTTCTTCCCATGGGCCGAATCGATGACGGCCTTTCCATCGCAGAAGACCCCAATGTGATCTTCGCCGCCTTCGGCGACATGATGCGCGTTCCGGGCACAAAGGGCAGCCCGCTCGAATACAAGGCTCGCGGGATGGACGTCCGTATCATCTATTCCCCGGCGGATGCGTTGAAGCTGGCCCGCGCGAATCCCGAAAAGCACGTCATGTTCTTCGCTATCGGATTTGAGACCACGGCGCCTTCCACTGCCCTCACGTTAATGCGTGCCAAGGCAGAGGGGATTCACAACTTCTCGGTATTCTGCAACCACGTGACGATTATCCCCGCCATCCGCGCCATTCTGGATTCGCCGGACATGCGCATCGACGCCTTCATCGGCCCCGGCCATGTGTCCACGGTGATCGGCTGCCGTCCGTACGGATGGATTGCGAGCGAGGAGGGCAAACCGATTGCCGTCTCCGGATTTGAGCCTCTGGATGTGCTGCAGTCCATTGTCATGCTGCTGCGCCAATTGAATGAAGGCAAGGCGATCGTTGAGAATAACTACAAGCGAGTGGTGCCCTGGGATGGAAATCGCGCGGCGCTGAAGGCGATCGGAGAAGTGTTCGAAATACGGCCCTATTTTGAATGGAGGGGTTTGGGATTCATTTCGCAATCCGCGTTACGAATTCGAGAGAGCTACGCCGAATGGGACGCCGAGCGGCGCTTCTCTGTGCCGGGAATCCGCGTCACCGATCCAAAGGCCGCACAGTGCGGCGAAGTGCTGAAGGGTGTGCTGAAGCCGATTCAGTGCAAGTTGTTCGGTAAGGAGTGCACTCCCGAACATCCAATTGGCGCGCTGATGGTTTCGTCGGAAGGATCGTGCGCAGCCTACTATAGCTACGAGCACCGCAAAGCTTCTGAGCTGGTAAATCTGTCGGCCGTTTAGAAAAGGCGCAAAACCCATGACTGGCGCACCTCCCAAGCTTCGCTTTCGTGACCCTCAGGTTGATATGGCGCACGGAGCCGGCGGGAAGGCCAGCCGCCGCCTGATTGAGGGGCTGCTGGCGCCGATTCTCTGCGGAGCGCAAGCCGAACCATTGGGCGATGCCGCCCACGTGAACATCAGCGGAACGCGGATTGCCATGACCACAGATGCATTCGTCGTGCGGCCCCTTTCTTTTCCGGGCGGCTCCATCGGTGAACTGGCGGTGAACGGCACCGTCAACGACCTGGCCGTGTCTGGCGCCCGGGCTGTCAGTCTGGTGGTGAGTTTCGTACTGGAAGCTGGTTTGCCCACCGGGGTGCTGGAGGCTGAGGCGCGCGCGATGGCCGCCGCGGCGCAGCGCGCCGGCGTCACCATAATCGGGGGCGACACCAAGGTCGTCGAACACGGAAAGGCCGATTTCATGTACATCACGACGGCAGGGATCGGAAGCCTCATCCCGGGGCTGCAGACGTCGGCCGCGTCGGTACGGCCGGGTGACAGGATCCTGCTTTCCGGTCCGATCGGCGATCATGGAATCACCATCCTTCTGGCTCGCGGCGATCTCGATCTGGAAGCGAACCTGCGCTCCGACACAAGGTCCGTGCTGCCTTTCGTCGAAGCTCTTGCGGCGGCCGTGGGCAGCGACGTGCGCTGGATGCGCGATCCGACCCGCGGCGGTGTTGCCACGTCGCTCAACGAACTGGCGCGCGATTGCGCATTCGGCATGCGCATCGCCGAGGAGCGGATTCCCCTGAATGACGGGGTGCGAGGGGCGTGCGAACTATTAGGACTCGACCCTCTGCACATCGCCAATGAAGGCCAGTTCCTCGCCGTCGTTGCGAAGGAAAGCGCCGATGCCGCCCTCGCTGTATTGCACGCAACTCCGGGCGGAGAGGCGGCAGCGATCATCGGAGAAGTGACCGAACAGCCCGCGGGCTCGGTCCTGGTGACTACACTCTACGGCGGAACGCGAATCGTGGATATGCTCGTAGGAGATCCTCTTCCCAGGATCTGCTAGGACGGGGAGTCATGGCCAAGATCTGCGACTTGACGACCGAGGTTCAGAGCCAGCTGCTGGAGCGGAACCAGATTTTCGAGTCCTTCTTCAAAAGGGAGTCGCACCGGATTGCCCTGGCATGCAGGGAAATGTCCGCTCGTTTTCTTCGCGGAGGCCGTCTTCTGGCTTTCGGCCGCGGACCCTGCGCTACGGACGCACAGCACGTCTCGGTCGAGTTCGTCCATCCGATCATTGTGGGGAAGCGGGCCCTTCCGGCACTGGATCTTTCCGCTCTGTTCGGCCCGTGGCTGGACGCCATCCTCCAACCGGAAGACATGGCGATGGGCTTTGGTCCACCGGCGGGCGATCCTCAGGTGAGCGCCGCGCTGGATGCGGCCGCCAGCCGCGGAGCGATGACCTTTGCGTTTCCGGGCCGGGACGGCGGCTACGCACTGGATCCTCCTACCTGGGATCCCTTCATTCATCAGGAACTGGTCGAGATTATCTATCACACGCTGTGGGAGACGGTGCACGTTTTCCTCGAGCAGCGCGAATCGGAGCACGATGCCGGTGACGCGTCGTTTCTCTATCCGTTCCTGGGCGGCGGGAAACAACCGGCCGCCGATACCCTGGAACAAGTGGCTGCTTCCATCCAGTTAAAGGCGCAGGACGACGCCCGTTTGCGGGAACGCGTGGCGCGGGAACAGGCCGC
The DNA here is from genome assembly GCA_040002435.1 of Bryobacteraceae bacterium. Taxonomy (GTDB): domain Bacteria; phylum Acidobacteriota; class Terriglobia; order Bryobacterales; family Bryobacteraceae; genus JANXXV01. The sequence continues at coordinate 7,767 of JBDUEM010000162.1, read as the reverse complement.
GCAGATCACCGCCGCCGCGCACGCAATCCGCGAGCGCTTGCTTGGCGGCGGAAAACTGATCACATTTGGAAATGGAGGATCCGCCACCGACGCCAATGACCTGGCGCTTGATTGTGTGCTTCCGCCGGCGGGATACCGGGCGGTTCCCGCGATCTCATTGAGTATGGAACCTGCCATTCTGACCGCTGTGGGCAATGATGTTGGCACGGAGCTGATCTTTCTGCGGCAGTTGATCGCGCACGCGCGGCCCGGGGATGTGGCAGTGGGAATGTCAACCAGCGGAGGATCGCGGAACATCTGCCTCGCACTCCAAGAGGCGCGCAAACGCGGCCTGTTGACGGTGGCGCTGCTGGGATACGACGGCGGAGATATTCTCCGCGGCGGGCTTGCGGATTTCAGCCTGGTGGTTCACTCCGACTACATCCCCCGCATCCAGGAGGTCCAGGCATCGATCTATCACGTCTTGCGCGAGAGCCTGGAGGTATTGGCCCGTGCCTAATTACGAATTGTTTGGAACCAGCAGTTGCCCCTACACCCAAGATATGCGCGAGTGGCTGGAATGGAAAGGCTACGAGTATGAAGAATACGATGTGGAGGCCGACGGCGAAGCGCGCGCGCGAATGATCGCGATCTCCGGCGGCCAGCGCACGGTGCCGGTCCTGGCAAAGGATGGCGGCGTGGTGCAGGTGGGCTGGCAGGGACGGGGCTGCGTGGTTGCCGGATAGAGTACGGCCCGATGGAGATATGCCAGCCGCCTATGACATTCGCGTCCGGGGAGTGGTACAGGGCGTGGGCTTTCGCCCGTTTGTGTTTCGATTGGCGAAGGCCAACACGCTGGCGGGCTGGGTACTCAATGACGGGAACGGAGTGGAGATCCATCTGGAAGGCGCAAATGCTGCTCTCGACGCTTTCGTCCAATCCCTCACTGCCGGAGGGCCGCCGGCCGCAAGGATAACCGCCATTGACGTGCAGCCGGCCACGGCTGCGGGCTTCGATGACTTCACCATCCGGCATAGCGAGCTGCTGGACGCTCCGACGGCGCGCATCTCCCCCGATCTTCCGGTGTGCGATGCTTGCCTGGCCGAGTTGTTCGACCCGAGCAACCCTCGCCACCACTATCCCTATATCAACTGCACGAATTGCGGACCGCGATACTCGGTGGTGTTGGAGCTGCCCTATGACCGTGCCAACACGACGATGAAAGGATGGCCGCTGGATTCTTACTGCGGCGAACAATTCCAGAATCCTGGGGACCGGCGTTTCCACGCGCAACCGGTTGCCTGCCCTGGTTGTGGACCTCACTACTACCTGCGCACCGGCAAGGAAGAGATCCGGGGAGATGATGCGAGCATTGGCAAGGCGGCACAGCTTCTTAACGAAGGCGCCATTGTCGCCGTCAAGGGACTCGGCGGATTCCATCTGGCATGCGACGCGCGCAACGCCGTTGCAGTGCAGGCGCTGCGCGAGCGGAAATTTCGCAAGGATACTCCGTTTGCCCTGATGGCCAAAAATATCGAGACGGCTCGCAGCCTTGTGGATCTCTCTAGTGAGGCAGAGGCGATGCTGGTCTCGGCGGCGCGACCCATCGTTCTGGCGCGCGCGAAGGTGCAGCTTCCGCATGTATCGCCCGACAATGATGACCTCGGCGTGATGCTTCCCTATGCACCCTTGCACCATCTGCTGTTTGCCGCAGGGGCTCCAGAAGTGTTGGTGATGACCAGCGCGAACCGTTCCAGCGAGCCCATCGCCTATGAAGATGACGAAGCGCTGCAGCGGCTCGCGGGGATAGCCGACGCCTTCCTCATCGGCGAGCGCCCTATCGCGCGCCGAGTGGACGACTCCATCGCGCGCACCGGCATCTTTGGTCCCGTTATTCTGCGCCGCTCGCGGGGATTTGCTCCATCTGCTGTGGCCGAAATGCCGGCGCTCACGCCCATCCTGGCCGCCGGGGCCGATTTGAAAAACAGCGTCACGCTCGTGGTGAACGGGCAGGCCTTCGTCAGCCAGCACATCGGCGATCTGGCGCAATACCAGTCGCTGCAGAGCTTCCGCCAGACCATTCAGGATATGGCCGGCATGTACGGGCTGTCGCCGCGCGATCTGGTGATCGCCCACGACGCGCATCCGCAGTACCTCTCCTCCCTCCATGCGCTGGACCTTGGCGGCAGGGAAACATTCGCCGTACAACATCACCGCGCGCACGTCGCCTCCGTTCTGGCGGAGCGCGGAGCCTGGGACAAGCCGGTGTTGGGGGTGAGCTTTGACGGGACCGGTTATGGGGACGATGGAACCATCTGGGGTGGTGAGCTATTCGCCGGAAGCGTAGCGGGCGGCTTCGAGCGCGTGGCCCACCTCCGTCCGGCTTCCCTTCCCGGCGGCGACGCTGCGGCGCGCTATCCGGTCCAAGCGGCGGCCGGATTTCTCGATCAGATCGAAGGACTGCCGGATCTCTATGCAGCCCCGTTCCTGTTTCCGCCGCGCTTCCGGAAGTCGCTGGAACTGGTGCGCAAGAGCATGCGCGCCTTCGAGACAACCTCAGTGGGCCGGCTTTTCGATGCGGCGGCCGCGCTGCTTGGATTTTCTCGCGAAGCTACTTTCGAAGGTCAGGCCGCGATGTGGGTGGAGCATCAGGCGCGGCGCGCGGCCGCGACCGAACCGTATCCGTTTCCTACTCGCGGTGACGAATTGGACTTTCGGCCGCTTCTGAGCCGGCTTGCGGAAGACCGCTATTCGGGACGGGACGTGGCCGAGTGCGCGCGCGCTTTTCAGCGTGGAGTGGCGCAGGGCCTCTCTGACTGCGTGACCAACTTGTGCGAAGCCTACGCGCTGGATACGGTGGTATTGTCGGGTGGCGTGTTTCAGAACCAGCTGCTGCTCGCGGATATCAAAGCTATCCTTGCCGCGGGACATTTGACGATCTGGACCAACCGCGAGGTTCCCCCGAACGATGGCGGCATCAGCCTGGGTCAGGCGGCAATCGCAGCCCTGGGACCACGGAGGTCTTATGCATGAGCTTTCCATCGCTTTGAGCATCGTCGAGATGGCCGAGGAAGAATCGGAACGGCAAGGCGGCGCCAGGGTCACCGCGGTTCATCTCAAGCTGGGGCCGCTCTCCGGCGTGGTGAAGGCGGCGCTTGAATCCGCGTTCGGTCTGGCGTGTGAAGGGACTATCCTTGAGGGAGCCCGGCTGCAGGTGGAAGAGGTTCCGATTGTCGGATTCTGCAAGCGATGCCACGTCGAGCGCACCTTGCCATCCATGCAATGGTTCGTCTGCCCGGAGTGCGCGGGCCCGATAGAGGATGTGCTGCGTGGCCGGGAGCTCGAAGTGATCGCACTGGAACTAGAGGAACTGGAGGTGCCGCGGTGACGACGAAACCACGAATTTTAGAGATCCGGCAGAAGGTTCTTAAACAGAACGATCTGCTGGCTCGCGAATTAAGACAGCGCTTCAAAGACAGCGGCGTATTCGTGGTGAGCCTGGCTTCGAGCCCCGGCTCGGGAAAGACGGCTTTCCTTGAGAAGACTCTTAGGACGCTGAGCGCGACCTACCGTGTAGCAGCCCTGGTGGGCGACCTGGAGACGGACAATGACGCTGTCAGGCTGGCGCGCGCGCGAGTCCCCGTCAAGCAGATCACCACCGGCACGCTCTGTCACCTGGAGGCGGCGATGATTGAGCGGTCGCTCGAAGACTGGCAGCTCGATCAACTGGACTTCCTGTTCATCGAAAACGTGGGGAATCTGGTGTGTCCTTCTTCTTATGATTTGGGCGAGAACATCCGGCTGGTGCTGCTTTCGGTGACTGAAGGAGAAGACAAACCGCTGAAGTATCCTACGATTTTCAACACATCCGATGTCGCCATTATTACGAAGATGGACCTGGCAGCGGCCGTTGAATTTGATCTGCCTGCTGCCTTGGCAAACATTCAAAGAGTGCGGCCAGGGATGGAGATGCTTACGCTTTCGTCAAAGAATGGCGCGGGCATGGACACGTGGCTGGAATTTCTGACCGCGGCCCGCTTGCGCGATATGCCCGCAACTGCGACGTTTCATTCGTAGCGAATTGCCGTTAACGGCGCTTGCGCTGGAACGCTGGATTTCTGAGGGCAGAGATCGTCGATCGCAGCCACTGGAATTGGCGCGGCAGCCGCACAGCAACCATGAGACTGCAGATGCGCTTCAATGGCGCGGCGGGCGCGTTCTACTTCCCGTGTGGTCCTGCCCAGGTCGTCCGTCTGCAAAAAACCGGACGTCTGCTGAATGGTCGCGCCAAACAGCCCAAGCACCGCCTCCGTCCTCTTCACTTGAGCCATGGCGAGGGCGCGCTCCAGCCTGCTCCGTTCGAAACAAGGGCCGTAGCTGCTTGAAGCCGCAGGGGAATTCATTACATTTAACATGGTTCTGGCCGCCTATGATCTAATATGGAAAAGCAACGCGTCTCGATGAGGAATCCCGGTAGTAATTCCACTCCGGCATTTCGGCGAGCGGAGCGGAATCCGAAAACGCCGAATGTTGCTGAAGTACCACCACTCGCAAGAAGCAGGCCAAATCCGTTAGGAAGAGGTGGCCCGACATCTGCGCTTGACCTGCCGGGATGAGGAATTCCCAATCCTCGATATAATCTGGGCGCTCCATGTGAGGATAAGAGGCCCAGTAGTAACGGAGTTGTTCGGCCTGCTTTCTTAACGGCGCATTCAACCACTGCTCGAAGAGGATACAGTGTGCCTGCCAGGTTTCGCGGGTGTGAGGCCGCTCGGACTTTGCGATTTTTACCATGTCGTTCCAGATGGAACGAGAGATAAGCGCTTCCGCTTTTTTCGCTTCTGGCATATATCACTAACTCGCCTGTGGAAGAGTCTTGAGGTCCTGGCGTACCTCGAGAGGATCAATGCAGTCCCGGCGCACATTTTTGGTTGCAATCCTGGTTGCACGGACACGGCATTGCCGCTGCACCGCAACCAGTGCGTCCGGCATTTTCCCGGCGAACTTGGCAGGTGCCGGCCTGAATGCTTCGCGAATCCGCTCGTTTTCCTGTTCCATCTCCAAACAAAGCGCACGGCAGTCACCGCAAACCAGCAAATGCTCATCCAATGCGCCCGTTTGTGCTTCTGTTAACGACCCCATTGTGTAGGCTTCCAGATCGTCCGGACTGGGATGCGAAATGATTGCATTTTCAGCGTACATTACTGAACTCCGTTACATTTTAATTGTGTTTTATCAAAAGGGACAGTAGGTGTAGTGTACGGACGATGGCAAAAAAACGATATCGGGGATTTCCTATGGTTGCTTGCGGGGTAACCCCGATACACCACTGAGTACCTATATGTCCTTGAAAAAAGGACACTTATATATCTCATCGACCGATGCCAAGGGCCGTTTAAGCTCAAAGGCGGGGAGGGGTAAATTAATGCCAAAGTACTATTGAATGCATACTGCTGTGGGGTCATAGTGATACAGGATTAAGTGAACCTCAGCGATATCCAGGCAGCGCTACTTTTCCAAGCGCCAGCGACTGTAGGCTCAACTTATTTCCAAATTTTCTTGATCTCGGAGGACTACGTTGTGGAGTGCATTAACCGGAGACTTGAGGATCGGTTTGAAACCGATGGAGCAGCCTACCTGGAGTTCGAACCTGCTGGCAACATTGAACTTATCGAAGCCCGCGTGCGGGATGTGTCGAAGTCGGGGATTCGGATTCACGTCGGCCAACTGATTGCAGAGGGCTGCAAACCGATGGTAAAAATGGGCGAGCTTCTAATAAAAGTAGAAGTGCGCCGCTGCCGGCCAATTAGCGACAGTATATTCGAGCTCGGCTTGAGAATAATAGAAGTCGAGCCATGCTCCAATCACCTTGCAGGCGGCGACTTCCTGCTGCTGCGTCCGCGCCGCGTCTCAGCCTTCAGCCGTGCAGCGTAAGGGTTTGCGCGATCATCCGGAAACGCAAGGCGCGGAATCAGCTTTTTTGATCCGCGACCGTCCACTGAATTGCCCGCTGCACCAATTCGCGGGCATTTTTCAGGGACAATTTTTCCTTAATATGCGCCTGATACGACTCCACGGTTTTCACGCTAATATGTAATTCTTCCGCGATCTGGCGGGTCGCGTGCCCCTCCCCGATGAGGCGGAACACCTCCAGTTCGCGGTCCGTCAGCAGAGTGATGGGCGAGCTGGGTCCAACCTGGTTTCCACCAACGAACCGATGCAGCATCCTGTCCGCCATGCGATCACTGACATAGATATCGCCGCCCAGAATACGCCGGATGGCCACCAGCACGCGCTCGGTGGCTTCCTGCTTCATAATGTAGCCGTTTGCACCGGCGCGTAAAGCGCGCTCTGCATAAACCAACTCATCCAGCATGGAGAGAATCAAGACAGGTAACGTTAACGTACGAGTGCGAATTTCTTTCAGCAGGTCCAGGCCATCCGGGCCGCTGAGGGACACGTCCACGACGACCAAGTCAGGTTTCAACTCGTCGATTTTGCGCAGCGCGGAACTGGCATCCTCGGCGTCGCCGCACACATCGAGGTCGGCCTCGCGATTGATCAACAACGCCAGTCCCTGTCGGACGACGGCGTGGTCATCGACTAATAAAATCGACCTCTTAACGACTGCTCTTGGTTGATCAAGTGACATCTGGCACCTCGGGACGGTATTCGTTGATGGGAAACAGGCACAACACCAGGGTTCCGCCAACATTCGGCGAGGAGTTTACACTCAGCGACCCACCGATCATTTTGGCGCGGTAATTCATAATCCTCAAACCCAAACCAGTCTGGCCTCTGGAGCCCACTTCAAAACCACAACCGTCATCCTGGACGGTGAGCACTCCGCCGCCCTTGATTACTGCCAGCATGATTGTAATGCTCTGCGCCCGCCCGTGCTTTACGGCGTTGGTCGTCGCCTCTTGCGCTACGCGAAAGAGATGGTCCGCCACCTGTTCGTCACGAACAAAAAACGAATCGTTGCACTCGAAACGGCAGGCGACACTAAACAATTCCCGCATCTCTACCGCCATATTTTGCAGCGCGGCAATCAAGGTATGGGCGTCCGAAATGGCCGGTAACAAGCCCCGGGCCATATCGCGGGTCATTCTGATGGAATCGTTCACTAATTTTACTATCTTGGCCGCTTCCGCCGCTAACGCGGGAGATACTTCAGTTATGCGGTCCGCTAGAACCTTTCCCATGAACGCTATTCCGGTAAGATGCTGACCCAGTCCGTCGTGCAAATCCTGACCAATTCTACGCCTTTCTGTCTCGATAATCTCCAAAATTGTTTTCTCGAGGCGTTTGCGTTCGCTAATATCGCGAATTGCACTCGAAACTAGTACGCCATCGTCCGTTTGCAGTGGACTGAGGCTGATCTCGACCGGAAATTCGTAGCCGGCTTTATGTAAGCCGTATAACTCTACACCGGCGCCCATGGGTCTAACGCGCGGTTCATGAGTAAAGCCCTGGCGGTGGCCCGGATGTTTGCCGCGAAATCGCTCCGGCACCAAAATTTCGATCTCCTGCCCCAGGATTTCCTGCCTCGCGTAGCCGAACAGCTTCTCCACCTGGGCATTCACCAGGACTATCTTCCCTTCACCGTTCACAACCACGACCGCGTCGGGAGCGGCTTCGAGGAGTCCGCGAAACCTGGCCTCGGCCCGCTTTTGGCCGGTGACATCAATGCCTGAGGCGATGACATAGGCGGGGGTCTGCTTAGAGGCCGGCAAAACAGCCGCGGACCACGAAATGACGCGGCTTTTGCGGTCGCGCGTTACCCAG
>JBDUEM010000161.1:0-17053 GCA_040002435.1 Bryobacteraceae bacterium | reverse complement strand
CTTCTACTGGGCCATCTGCCACCGCATTCAGAAGCTCGCGAAGGATCTCGATTTTTTCCCCGAGGAACTGGAAGGGTTGGAGAGCCTGCTGTCCGACACCTATTTCTGCAACTTCTCCCTGTTCCAGAGCATGCCGGACAGTTGGGCGATTAAGCAGTTGTTTCCCATCATGCCCATCCACCGTCTGAACGAACCGCCAACCCGGCACGCGGTGCTCGGCGATATCTCTTGCGATTCCGACGGCAAAGTCGACCAGTTTATCGACCGCCGTGACGTGAAGAAGACGCTGCCGCTCCACTCCTTGAATGGCGAACCTTATTTCCTGGGCGCATTCTTGCTGGGCGCCTATCAGGAGATTTTGGGCGACCTGCATAATCTTTTTGGCGACACAAACGCGGTTCACATCAGCCTGGGAGAAACTGGAGAAGTGCTTCTGGACGCCGTAATTCCCGGCGACACAGTGCGTGAGGTTCTCGATTACGTGCAGTTTAAGTCGACCTCTCTGCTGGAGCAATACCGGAAGGATGTGGAGCTCGCCCTTCGGGAAGGGAAGATTGGGTATGAAGAATCCGGGCGTTTGCTAAAGTTTTATGAGGATGGACTCCACGGTTATACTTACCTGGAAAATGTCAAGAGCGAACACTAGCACCTGGTCCTTTTGGAGCTTGTGCTCCATTGACTTTACCCCCACAAGTCCTTTAACTTAGATAAGTTAGATACGTTACATTTGTGTGAACAGCCCGCCGTCGTCGGGAAAGTGATCTGGGACGGAGGCCCAAAGGGACTGGAATGTCCCTACTGCGAATCGAGGAGACTAGTTTTGGAGTCGAAAATTTCAAAGGCACTGCAGCGGCGCGAACCTGAGATTCTTGCGAAATGGCTAGAGCTGCAGGAAAAGTCCGGCCGGCGCATGTCAGCTACCGAGCAACAGCAGTTATCGCGGAGCTCGCGCGATTTTCTGGGCGCCATCCGCGTGGCAGCAACCAGTGGTCAAACGGACCTGTCCTCCAAGGAATGGGACGCTACGAAAGAATTCCTGAAGGATTTCTCCAGCGCCCGTGCAAAAGAAGGGTACACGCCAAGCGAAACAGCTTCTTTCGTCTTCTCGTTGAAACAGCCCGTGTTTGAAGCCCTGGGTGAGGAGCTTAGCAAGGATCTCAAGGCGCTTCTCGACGCCAACTGGGAAGCCAGTACGCTGCTCGATAACCTGGGACTCTTCACAATTGAATCTTTTCAGAAAACGCGTGAAGACATCATCTCCCGCCAGCAACAGGAACTGCTCGAGCTTTCTACGCCAGTGGTTCGCTTGTGGGAAAATGTACTCGCTCTACCGCTGATTGGAACGCTCGACAGCGCCCGCACACAGATTGTCATGCAGAATCTGCTCGACGCGATCGTGGAGACCCGGTCCGATTTTGCGATTATCGACATCACCGGAGTGCCGGTCGTCGACACACTTGTGGCACAGCACCTTTTGAAGACCGTCGCCGCCGCCCGCCTGATGGGTGCGGACTGTGTCATCAGCGGGATCCGTCCGCAAATCGCCCAGACGATCATCCATCTCGGAGTCGATCTGTCTGATGTGACTACCAAGGCAACCCTCGCCGATGCGTTCGCGCTGGTGCTGCGAAGAAGCGGTCAAAAGATTGTTCAGGACGATAGGCCGAAGCCGGCCCAGAGATAGCCGTGGACCGCATTCCCATTCTTAAGATGGGCAGGTTTCTGCTCGTGACCATCCAAGTGGACATGCATGACCGCCTCGCGCTCACGCTCCAGGATGACTTGACTTCCCAGATCATCAAACACAAGGCAAGAGGCGTCATGATCGATATATCCACACTCGATATGGTCGACTCCTTCATAGGCCGCATGCTCGGCAGCATTGCGGGCATGGCCCGCCTGCTGGACGCCAGCACGGTTGTCGTCGGCATGCAGCCGTCGGTAGCCATCACGTTGGTGGAACTCGGCTTATCGATGAAGGGCATTCGCACCGCTCTGGATGTTGAGAAAGGAATGGCGGCACTTCAGGCCAGCGTCCTGGAACAAGACCAAGGGCAGGATGAGAGTACTGAAATCTGAAACGATGAAAATCCGCTCTTCCGAGGACATTGTTCTCGTTCGGCAGTGGGTGCGCAAAGCGGCCGTTTCGATAGGGTTTGGAATTGTCGATCAAACAAAGGTAGTTACGGCTTCCAGTGAGCTGGCTCGCAATACGCTCGATTACGGCGGCGGCGGCTTGGTGGAAGGCGCCATCGTGGAGAACGATCGCCGTTCGGGCATCAAGCTGACATTTACCGACGAAGGCCCCGGAATCCCGGACATCAATCTGGCGCTAACCGACGGGTACACGTCTGGATCCGGAATGGGGCTCGGTCTCAGCGGGGCTAAGCGGCTCTCTCACGAATTTGAAATTTCTTCGAAAGTTGGAGAGGGCACGAGCGTCACTATATTGAGATGGAAGTGAGCATTGCCTGATTTCGTGAAGATCCCAGTAGAAGATGCGAGTCAAATCGCCGAAGCCCGTCGTGTGGCGCGCGGCCGGGCAGCCAATTTTGGCTTCGCTGGTCCACAGTTGGACCACATCGCGCTAGTTGTCACAGAAGCGGCGACAAATCTGCTGAAGCACGCGGGCCTGGGCGAGATTCTGATCCGGAATGTTCGAGAAGACGATTCCGGCGGAATGCCGGCCCTGGAGATACTAGTCCTCGACAGGGGGCCCGGCATGGACGATATCGATCGTTGCATGAGGGACGGATTCAGTACCGCGGGTTCGCCGGGTCAAGGGCTCGGCGCCATTACCCGCCTTTCGGGGGAAAGCGATTTCTACTCTGTTGCATCGAAGGGAACCGCTATACTGGCTCGCTGGCTGTTGACGCCGGATGCGGACGTCCTCCCACTTCGGCTGCGGCCGTTCCAGGTGGGGGCGGTGAATGTCTGTAAGCCGGGCCAGGAGGTGTGTGGCGACTCCTGGGGCATAGAACAGTCCGCGGGACGAGCCATTTTCCTGATGGCTGACGGTCTCGGGCACGGGATTGATGCTCAAACCGCGTCACTCGAAGCCGTGCGAACCTTACGAGCGAATCCAGCAGAAACGCCCAAACGCCTGCTCGAATTGGTACATCTGGCGTTACGCAGCACGCGGGGCGCGGCGGTGGCCGTCGGCCGCATCGACCGGGATCAGGGAACGCTACATTTTGCCGGAGTTGGGAACATCTCCGCACAGATCTACAATGGCGTCAAGGCCTCTCAGCATCTTGTCTCACTGAATGGTACGGCGGGCCATCAAATTCCCCGTCTCCAGGAATTTCATTACGCGTGGCCGGAAGGCGCCCTCCTGGTCCTTCATTCCGATGGTCTGTCCACCGGTACGGGTCTGGATAACTATCCCCGGCTGGCCGCCCGCGATCCCAGCCTGACCGCGGGAATTCTTTATCGCGACTTTTCGCGCAGCAACGATGACTCGACGGTTGTCGTAATCAAGGCGGCGGCGTGAAACTACCCATCGTTTCCGTACCAATTCACTACGAAAACGATACGGTAGCAGCCCGCCAGCGCGCCCGTCAGATTGCCCGCTTCCTCGGGTTCGACGCTCAGGATCAGACCCGAATCTCCACCGCCGTCTCCGAAATCGCCCGCAACGCATTCAACTATGCCGGCGGTGGACGGGTGGAATATTCGCTCGAAGGCCGAACGGCTCCGCAAGTCTTCATCATCAAAGTAACGGATACCGGACCCGGGATCGCGCGGCTTGAGACCATCCTGAGCGGTCAATACAAATCGGAAACCGGGATGGGATTAGGCATCATCGGGGCCCGGCGCTTAATGGATCGATTTGACGTTCAATCCAAACCCGGGGCAGGCACTTCGATTGTGATGACGAAACTGCTGCCCAAACGTGCTCCGCTAATTGAACAGAAAGACCTGGGGCGTCTGGCGGACCAGATTGCCCGCGAAAGGCCGCAAGACGCTTTCCAGGAACTGCAGCACCAAAACCGCGAATTGCTCGCTGCGCTGGAAGAAATTCGAACCCGGCAAAATGAGCTGAGCCAACTCAATCGCGAACTCGAAGACACCAATCGAGGGGTTGTGGCGCTGTATGCAGAACTGGATGAGAAGGCGGACCATCTTCGCCGCGCCGACGAATTGAAATCGAAGTTTCTGTCCAACATGAGCCATGAATTCCGTTCGCCGTTGAATTCGATTCTCGCGCTCAGCGGACTGCTCCTCAATCGTGTCGACGGCGATCTGTCCCCCGATCAGGATCAACAGGTTCAATACATCAAACGTGCGGCACAGGATTTGTTGGATCTTGTAAACGACCTTCTCGACCTGGCCAAAGTAGAAGCCGGCAAGGTGGATGTGAAACCCGTTGAGTTTCGCGCGAGTGATCTGTTCGCCGCCCTGCGGGGGATGCTCCGTCCTTTATTGACCGGCCATTCCGTAGACTTGGTCTTCGACGATGCGGAAACCATCCCGCCCATCTATTCAGACGAGGGCAAGGTTTCTCAGATACTCCGGAACTTCCTGTCCAATGCGTTAAAGTTCACTGAAAAAGGGGAGGTAAGGACGTCTGCCACTCTCGTAAACCCCGATACAGTGGAGTTTTCGGTATCGGATACGGGAATGGGAATCGCCGGCCACGATTTAGAAGCGATTTTCCAGGACTTCGTACAGGTGGATCATCCCATTCAGAAGACAGTGAAGGGTACCGGACTGGGTTTACCTCTATCCCGCAAATTGTCTGCGCTGCTCGGCGGCGGGGTTCACGTCCAAAGTGAGCTTGGCATAGGTTCCACGTTCAGTCTTAAGATGCCCCTGCGATACAAGGAAACGACCCTCGCGGCAGAAACGAAGCTCCCCCAACCGGTGCTCGATCCATTCAGTTTTCCGATAGTAGTGGTGGACGATGGGCCGGAGATGTTGATGATCTTCCGGAATTTCCTCAGGAATTCCGGCTATCAAATGTTTCCGGCAACGACCACGCGCGAAGCACTCGATTTGATCGATCGGGTGACACCGAGCGCGATTGTCCTCGACATCGTGCTCCGTGCTGAAGATACCTGGGCTCTGTTGGCTCGTTTGAAAGCCGATTCCGCCACCAAAGACATCCCGATTCTGATAGTGAGCACAATCGAGGATCAGGCGAAGGCATTTCATTTAGGGGCGAATGGATATCTCGTCAAACCGTTCGAGCGCGGCATTCTGCTCGACGAGTTGAACAAGGTCACGTTACGGTCTTCGACGACGCGCCTGCTGCTGATCGACGATGAGGAGCGTGATCGATATGTTCTGCAGCAGCAACTGAAAGATTCTACAATTCGGATATCTACCTGCGAGAACGGAAGCGAGGGGTTCTCGCGCGCTTTGGAACAGAGACCGGACGTGATTCTGCTCGATTTGGAAATGCCGGAGCGCAACGGCTTCGAAGTACTCGACATGCTGAAAGCGGAACCGCTTTTGCGGAAGATTCCCGTGTTGATAGTGACCTCGCGGGTTCTTACTGAAGCCGAGCGCGGCAGACTGGACGGAAAAGCGCACTCGGTATTCAGCAAGGGAGAATTGAGCGCAGTTGGAGCGAAGGACAAGCTTCGTAATACGATCAAAGAGCTAAGCCTTCGTTCGGAGGTCTGACAGGAACCAAGCAATGGAAATTAAGCAGCAGTCAATTCTCAACGTCGATGACTACGATCCCGGGCGCTACGCGCGTACGAAGGTTCTCCGCCAGGCGGGCTTTGACGTGCTCGAGGCGAAGTCCGGTACCGAAGCGCTCGACTTGGTTTTGAACAGCAAGCCGTCCATCGTGCTGCTCGACGTCAACATGCCAGACATGAGCGGTTTCGAGGTTTGCCGCCGGATCCGCGAAAATCCGGCGACCGCCGCGACGACCGTAGTCCACATTTCCGCCTCCAGTATTCAAACGCAGCATCAGGTTCATGGGCTCGACAGCGGTGCCGATTCATATTTGGTTGAGCCGATCGAACCCGAGATTTTGATTGCCACCGTCAAGGCTTTTCTTCGGGCCAGGCTGGCTGAGGACGCGTTGCGCCGCTCTAACGAAGATCTCGAACGCTTTGCTTATATGGTGGCGCACGACCTGAATGAACCGCTCCGCACGGTGTCCTCCTACGCGCAGCTGTTGGAGAAGGGTTTGATGGGTAAGCTGGATGAAAATTCGTCGCTCCATCTCCGGTTCATCGTGGACGGGGCAGGACGCATGCGAGCCCTGATACAAGACATCCTGCACTATTCCCAGGCTAACCAAAACGCAGGTGACTTGATACCAACGGACATGGAACTTGCTTTGCAGCGGGTTACGGCGAGCCTGCAAACCGCTATTGAGTCAGTAGGCGCGCGGCTGACGCATGACCCGCTTCCCGTGGTCCTCGCAGATTCCCGCATCGACAATGTACTTCAGAATCTGATTAGCAACGCCGTGAAATATACGCGGCCGGAAGTTCCGGCAGAGATCCACGTCTCGGCTAAATCCACGGCCACGCGCTGGGTGTTCTCGGTTCAGGATAACGGCATCGGAATCGCGCCGGAATATCAAAAAGCGGTATTTGGCGTCTTCCGGCGGCTCCACGGGCAGAATATTCCCGGAACCGGTCTGGGCCTCGCGCTATGCCAGCGAATTATCGAAGACACCGGCGGCTCAATCTGGTTGGAATCCAAACCTGGCTCCGGTTCCACCTTCCACTTCACGGTAGCGATGGTACCCGCCAACCAGAACTAATAGCGCTACCGTTCTAAGTGAAGTTCCGCGAGCGGTTCCGCATTTCGTCCTAATAGCCCCGGGCCCTGGAGCTTACTCTAGCTTCAAGACCCGCTGGCCTACGGATAAAAATGCAACTAGTATCAGTCGCAATCTGCCCTAAGTTTTTCTAAATCGTTGATTCCCTTGACACACCTAAGGTCATTTAGGCCTAAAGGACTATTGTTCACAATGCAGCAAATACCGTATCGTCCCCTTCAGGCACAACGGTTCCTTCTTTGGTACCGAAGTTCTAAAAACAAAGGATAAAATGAAACGGAAAATTCATCTCGGGCACCTCGCAATCTTTGGTTGCCTGTCGACCATTGGGGTTTCAACACTCCATGCGGATTTTTTTCAGGATCTGTTCAATGACTTCAAGACGAAGCGTGTGCTGCTCATCAGCGTCGATGGAATGCACTCGTTAGACCTCGCGAATTACATTGCAAGCAATCCAAACTCCACCCTCGCACTACTAACCCAGAACGGATATAACTACACAAACGCAGCGTCCACCAAGCCCTCCGATTCCATTCCGGGCACAGCGGGATACGTGACCGGCGGAACTCCGGCGGTCACGGGCATGTACTACGATGATGCCTACAATCGCAAATGGTCTCCGCCCGGCTCGGCGTGTGCGACAGTTGGCGCCGTGGTCGACTTGAAGCAGGGCATCGACAAATTTCCCACGCTGCTGGACTCAGGCGGGATTGATCCCGCGAAGTTGCCGCTCGACCCCTCGAAAGGCTGTACCCCCGTTTATCCGCACAACATGCTGCGGGTGAATACGATTTTCGAGGTGATCAAAGCCACGCGCCAGCGCACCGCCTACTCAGAAAAGCGGCCCGCTTATGACTTCCTGAACGGTCCCTCCGGTATCGGAGTCGACGATCTGTATGTTCCCGAGATCGCGTTCGATAACACCCTGACCGACAACCTGAAGACGAAGAATTTCGATGAGCTGCGCGTCGTGTCGATTCTAAATCAGATCAAAGGCAAGGACCATACGGGCACGGTGACGGCTGTCGTTCCTGCTATTTTCGGAATGAATTTTCAGATCATCAACGCCGCCAAGAAGAACGTCCCTGGAGCCTATACCGACAGCCTCAGCACTCCCAGTGTGACGATGACTGATGCGTTGAACTACGTCGACAACTCCCTGGGCCGGATGGTTACCGAGTTGAAGAACAAGAATCTGTTCAACTCCACGGCCATCATCATCACCGCCAAACACGGCGAAACCGCCCTCGATCCGTCGCGCCGTCAGATAGTGCTCACTTCGGTGATTCCCGCCATCGTGAATGGTGTGCAAGCGGGTCTGGCGGCCAAGATCACGCAGAAAGCCAATGCTTATATATGGCTTACGGACCAAACGAAGACCGCCGCGGTGGTAGCCGCCTTAACGCAGCCGAGCAATCAAAGCCTTGCCGGAATCGGACAGGTTCTTTCCGGCGCCTCTCTAAAACTGCTCTTCCCGGATCCGTTGTTGGATCCGGCGGTTCCGGATATCGTGGTTGTGGCCAACACCGGCGTGAACTATGAACCCAGCTTCAGCAGCACCGTGCTGGCCGAACACGGCGGCTTCGGCGAAAACGATACACACGTACCGCTTCTTGTCGCCATCCCCGGGGTTGGCAAGAAGACGGTGACCGTACCCGTCCAGACGATTCAGATCGCACCAACGATTCTGGGTCTGCTCCGGATCTCACCCCAGAAGCTGGAGGCAGTGCGCCTGCAGGGAACCGACGTGCTTCCCCTCATTAGCTTCCTTCCCTGGGTCGATTAGTCCCCTGGCTACGGGCCGGCTCTCATGCATTGCGGTGAGAGCCGGCCCGGTTCTTCAGTACCACGGGAAGCGGGTATTTCTTCCCTCAATTGCTCCCGTGGCACCTCCTCCCCTTTTTATACATCGCGCGGCCATTACGAAAGAGGCACGTCAGGATGGAGCTTCAAGGTCTTCCCCGCCAGCACGTGGATGTTCTCCACAAACGGCTCCTTTCCAGGTTCGCGCACCTCTACCGTATAGTCGCCTGGCCGCAGGGTCATCGTCTTCAAGTCTCCCGCCCGGCCGGCAAAATTTCCATTAATGAATACGCCCGCGTCTTTGCTGTGAGTGTCAAGCTTCACCTGACCGGCGTTCGGCGCACCGAAATAAGGAGCGTAAGGATACGGGCCGAAGGCATAGCCATAGGGTCCATACCAGCCGTACGGCGAAAACGCAGGCCCAATAAACACGCCCACACGGCCCCGGGCAGAAGCCGTCATCGGAAGCAGCGCCGCGAAGGCGACGCCGATCAGTAGTAGCTTTTTCATCTCTCGCACCTCTATGTCCGAGTACCTTCTCTCGGCTCATCTACATGGACGATGTGTGTGCGTGAGCGGATTCTACCGCCGACTTAGTAATTCGATCGAAGTGATCAGGCTGAGGCTTTGGCGGCAGCAGAGGCCTGCATTTCGGCGATGCGCGCATTCATCACACGCGTCAAATGGGGAACTATGCCAATCATCCGCTCCATCATCATCAACTGGGCGCGGTGGTGCATCTCGTGTTCTTTGACTCCCAGGAGCATCTCAAAGCGGGACTTCGACGGAGGAGTCATCTCCGGAGAAAAGCTGACGATTTCACCCAGCACTTCATCCGTCAAGCTCTCAAGCCAGCCGGCAAACTGGTCCCCCTCTGCAACGAGAAGCGCGACAATTTCCTTCTTACCCCTGGGCGTTTGCTCTTCCGCCATAAGCTGGCCGAAGAAGCCCATGAAATCGAAGCCTTCCAGGGTGGACAGGTGCTCGGTTCCATGGATGTGTTGGGCAAGCCGGGAGGTGAGCGCAATATGAGTTAAAATCTGCCCGACCGTTCGACAGTCGGGAGATGCCTGGAACCCATAGTGCTCTTCGCCGATCTCTTCGGCTATCGTAATAGTGTTTTTCCGCACGGTGCGGAAGCTTCGTGCCAATTCCTTTGCGCTGTAATAGGTCATGACGTAATTTTAGCCCACGGGGGCATACCGCGCTCGCAAGTGGCTCATTTTGTGCCACAATCGGGTCAAGGACGAGCGGAACCTTAACGAAACACATTACAGCTTTTCGCCGTCCATTGAACGGGGACTCCTTGAGAATGAAAGCATTGCATATATCCGCATGTACTTTGTTCGCCATTGCTCTTCCGGCGTTCACCCAGACTGTTGATAAAGGTGTGGAGCTGTACCAAGCAAAGAACTACGCTGAAGCCGATAAAGCTCTCCGCCACGTAGTGGAGAATGAGCCTGAAAATGCGAAAGCTCTTCAATATCTCGGACTGACCCTCACAAGAGAGGACAAAGCGGCGGAAGCAGAGCAGTTTCTGCGAAAAGCGTCCGACCTTACCCCCAAGTCCGCTCCTATCAAACTAGCGCTGGCCGGATCGCTGGTCGAGCAGAAAAAGTACGATCAGGGCCAGGCGGCTATCGAAGAAGCCGCCGCCATCGATGGAGAATCTCGCGATCTGCCCTTCTATCGCGGAATGCTGAACACGTATCGCAAGAACTACGAAGCCGCTATTCCGGACCTGGAAACAGCGATCGAGCGGGATTCGGAAAATCCATATGCCCACTACTATCTCGGGCTGGCGTATAGCGGCGTCAAGCGTCCTGACAAGATGGTCAACCATTTCGAAATTTTCTTGAAACAGATGCCGGATGCGCCGGAGTCGAAGCGTGTCCGGTCCTTCTTGAAATCAGTGCGGTAGGCAACACGGAAAATTGGCAGTATCAATCAACTTCCGGCGTCTGGCGATTGGCATACTTGCTGGGATACTCGCGCTGGGTGTTCTGACGGTCGCGCTCATTCACACGCCGCCTGTCCGGCGGTTCGCGCTGCGAAAGGTGCAGGGCTTGATCCACCAAGAGGGCTTCACGCTGGATTCTACAGGCCTCGACTACAACCTATTCAAAGGTTCAATCTCCCTTCATAACGTGGTGATCCGGTCAACGGCTGCGCCGGACCTGCCGCCCATCGCTCAAATAGCCCTGATTCAAGGCACCATCGACATTTGGAACGCGATCCACGGCTCCTACATTATTAGTGACGCAAAAGTGAACAGTCCGAATATCCACATCCTGATCGATGCATCGGGGCGCGATAACATTCCAAAGCCACCGCCGAGTAAGAGTTCGACGAAAACCACTGTCATCGTGCAGCATCTTCGTTCCGCCGGCGGCTCATTCCAGGCGGAAGACCGCCGCCAGCACATTGATGTAACGCTCCCTCTTTGGACGCTGGCGATCGACGGCGACGTGGCGACCTCCACGCATCACATTCAGTTCCAGACGGCACAGGCTGGCCGGCTTGGCTTTGAGGACCGCGGATTACCAATAAAAGAACTCTCACTGGATGCCATGTTGAAGGAATCGGCCCTCGATATTAAGCAAATCAAGCTGGTGACCGACAAGTCCACGCTGGCATCATCCGGTGTTATCAACAATTTCAACGATCCGCGCTTCGACGTGCATGCCGAGACCACCTTAAGCCTGGGCTCGCTGGTTCAGTTCGCCGGGGTGAAGCAGCGAATCGACGGCGACCTGAAGGTGCAGGTGGCCGCAAATGGTCCTCTGGCTCAACTGACAGTTACGGCCAGCGCCAGCGGAACCGAATTATCCGTGGAAGGTTATCAACACCTGGCTCTGGATGCGCATGCGAGCTACGATGCGGCGCGCGAGCGGGTCCGGATTGAATCGATGAATTTACGCTCGCCCGATGGCGCGGTTCAAGCCGACGCGAATCTGGCACTCACCGCCAAAGCGGGCGCCAGCGATCTAAACGCGAGATTCCAATCCTTGAACCTCGCCAGTTTCAGCCGAACCTTCCAGGCCCCGGTGCGCGTCGCCAGCCGTGCGGACGGTACGGCGAAGGCGCACTGGCAAGGCCTCAGTTATGAGAAAGCAGACGGCGAAGCGGCCATCCGGCTGGTAGCTACGCGGTCCAATCCCACGAAGAATGAATTACCTCTTACCGGTTCTCTGAAGGCGATTAGCCGCGATCAAAACATCACGCTGGACGTGACCCACCTGGAGAGCCTCGGCGCAACCGTAGAGGGCCGCATCGCCCTCAACCGGAACAAGGCGCTGAGCGGCGAGCTAACGGGGAACAGCGCGAATCTGCAGGCACTGATCGCGGGTGTGGAGCGCTTTCAGGGTGAGCAGCCGGGCGGCTTGTTGGGAACGAACGTAGCCGGCGCAGCCACCCTTCGCGCCAGCCTGGGCGGCACACTCTCACGGCCTCAGGTGACGGCCTCCCTGACAGGTTCCAACGTAACGGCCGGGGAAGTCAGTGACATCGGCGTGGCGGTAGAGGCGGACTACAATCCGGACCGCATCACGATTCCTTCCGCCCAGATCCGGTGGCACGACCAACTGCTTACCGCCAATGGCACCGTCGGATTAAAGGGTCCGAGTCCGGTACTGAACCTGACGGCGAATGCAACAAACGCGTCCATCGCCACTATTCTGAGCGCTCTCGGTAAGAAAGATATTCCAGCCAGTGGCCAACTCAGCTTCTCGGCTTCTGTGACAGGGACGGCCAAAGAGCCGCAAGCTCAAATAAATCTGACTGCGGCGGATCTTTCCGCCTACGGAGAACAGCTCGGCCGGCTGGCCGCAGAAGCACACCTCGCGAACGACTTGCTGACGCTGACGCAGTTCAACCTCGACAAAGCCCCCGGCCAAAGCCTCACCGCAACGGGAAGCTACGGCCTGAAGACCAAAGCCTACACCGTGGATGCCGACGGAAAGAATCTGGAGATTACCACGCCATCGTCGCCTGTTCAGGGCGTGCTGACCTTGACCGCCAGCGGCAAAGGAACGACCGACGATCCGCAGCTCACCTTGAGACTGAAATCAGAAAGTCTGCGGCAGAACGAAAAGGAGCTGGGCTCGGTGGACGCGAATGTGAACATCGCTGCCAAGCAGGCAAACATCGAAGTCACCGCTCCCAAATTCAATTTAGGCGCCACTGCCGTCGTCGGAATTGACGATCCTTATCCCACCCACTTTCAAGTCAACTTAAAAAACACCGATCTGGCGTCCCTACCTGTCAAACTTCAGCAGCCGCTCACCGGCACTGTAACGGCCAACGTAGAGGGTAGCGGCGAGATCAGGAATTGGGAAAAAGGATCGGCGAAGGCGCACGTCGACCAACTGCAGGTTACATGGAATGGCCAGCCCATTCGAACCGAAGGTCCGCTCGATGCCAGTTTCGCGAATGGCGTGTTGAATGTCCAGCGCGCAACCGTTCTGGCGGCGAATTCCAGTCTCAGTCTGCAGGGCACCATTCCGGTGGAATCTACTTCGCCCGCAGGGGACCTCCGCCTCGAAGGCAAGTTTGACCTTGCCGGATTGGCGAAACTGGTACCGCAACTTCCCGCGACTGCCGAGGCCCAAGGGTCGGTCACGCTGGACGGAACGCTGCACGGAAACCTGAAGCGCATGGAACCCACCCTGTCGGTAGCCTTGACGAACGGTGGCTTTTCATCCCCTGACGTGCCGGCAGTCTCCGCGGCGAATGCTTCTATCGAAGTCCGCGACGGAGCCATGGAAGTCCGCAGTCTCACAGCTCAATTTGCCGGCGGCGCCATCTCGGCAAGCGGAGAAATTCCACTCGGGCTCTTGCCGGCCGATTTGCCTGTGGATTTTCCGCGCAAGGCAGGACCCGCCAAATTTACCGCGGCGGCGAAAGGTCTTCAACTAGCCTCCATAAAAGGGATACCGGAGACGGTAGCGGGTACAATCTCAGTCCACCTGGACGTCGAAGCACCCAAGGCGGAACTGGACGTAATCACCGCGAAGGTGACGTTCGACGAAATCCGGCTCAACCTTGCGAAGATCCCCATAGAGCAGCAGGGGATTTCCACAGCCACTCTGGCAAATGGCATCGCGAAGATTGACCAGTTCCGCCTGACGGGTCCCAACACGACCGTGGAAGTGAGCGGGACGGCCGGTTTGAATGACCCGCAGCCGCTGGACATTCGCGTGAACGGAAGTCTGGATGCGGCACTGCTCGCCGCCTTTACAAAAAGCGTCCGCGCACGGGGCGCCACCACCGTTCAGCTCGCTGTCAACGGGACTGTTTCCAATCCCCAAGCAAGCGGATTTGCCCAGATGAAAGACGGCGAATTTAGTGTCCCCTCGCCGCGGATCGATGCCGGCAACCTGAATCTGCGCGTTGACCTGAAGGGAAATGCGCTCCAGCTCTCACAGTTGACGGGAACTCTCAACGGCGGAAACCTCAAGGGAAGCGGGGGACTATCCATCGTGAACGGCGCACCGGCGAACGTCGACCTCAAGCTGCAGGCGACGGATGTGTATCTGGACTATCCCAAGAACTTGAAGACTGTCTCAAAGGCCGATATCAATTTACGATCCCGCGGGCAGCGTTTCGTGCTCGGTGGCCAGGTGGACATCATTGAAGGGTCTTACACGGCAAATCTTAACCTGGATCAGGGACTCGCCAGCTACCTGAACAAGTCTCCCGAACTTGGCCTCACTGAAGAACGCAACGCTTTGCTGCAGCGATTGTCTTATTCGGTCGGTATCAAGACGCAGTATCCGCTTGTGGTGGATAACAATCTTGCTAAAGCTGAATTCAATATCGACACCCGGCTGGTGGGGACTTTCTATAATCCCGGCCTCACGGGCCGCATCAGCATCGAAGAAGGCGGCAAGCTCAACCTGAATGAGCGCAGCTACCTGATTGACCGCGGCGCGATTATCTTCACAAACGAGCAGAGAATCGAACCCAACCTGGATATCCTCGCGCGCACCCAGGCGGCGGGGTACGACATCACCTTGCAGCTGGAAGGGACAACCGACAAACTGGAGACCACGTTCACCTCCGACCCGCCATTGCCGGAGCCGGACATTATCGCGGTCTTGCTGACCGGCAGAAAAGTGGACGAGCTTCGCGGGCAGGAGACGGAAGTCGCCAAGAACCAGATGCTTTCCTATTTGACTGGGCGCGTAGGAGGCACAATTGGCGGGGGCATTCAGCAAGCCACGGGATTGAGCCAGGTGCGCATCGAACCGAATCTCATTGCCAACGAAGCGGTGCCTAGCGCCCGGCTGAGCGTGGGCCAGAATATCAGCCGGCAGTTGAGTCTGATTTATTCAGTAAACCTGACTGACAGCAGCGACCAGATCTATGTGGCTCAATACGACTTGACGAAGCGCTTCCAAACCAGGGGAATCAAGCAGTCCGACAACAGCTACCGTTTCGATTTTAGCCACCTCCTGCAATTCGGCGGTACGCCGCCTCCACCCAGATCTACCGCCGAGAGAGAGAAGCGCACGATTGGCACCGTGGATTTCACCGGCGACCTCGTTTTCCCCGAGAAATTACTTGAGAATAAGCTGAAGGCGAAGGAAGGCAAACAGTATGATTTCTTCAAAGTGAGAAAAGGCCTGGATCGCCTGGAGAAGCTTTACGCCGATAAAGGCTTGCTGGAAGCCAAACTGCACCTGAACCGCGAAACGAAGAATGCCGTGGTGGACCTGAACTTGAACATCGAACCAGGTCCCAACGTGGAGTTTGTTTATGAAGGATACTCCCCATCCAGCTCTCTTCGCAATGACATCCGGGACGTTTGGCAATCCGGTGTCTTCGATACACAGCGTGCGGCGGAAGCCTCTGAGGCAATTACGAAGCAACTGGTGGGCGATGGGTATTTGCAATCGAAAGTCGAAAACTCGATAACGACTCCGGAACCCGGCCACAAGCGGGTTCTGTTCGACGTTCAACCAGGTATTCGCTACCACGGAGTGAAGTTGCAGTTTGCCGGCGCCAACGGAATAGAAGCATCAGACCTCAAAACCTTCATTAAAGACCAGAAGCTCGAGACTGCCGTGTACACGGATCAGGCG
Organism: Bryobacteraceae bacterium; assembly: GCA_040002435.1. Taxonomy (GTDB): domain Bacteria; phylum Acidobacteriota; class Terriglobia; order Bryobacterales; family Bryobacteraceae; genus JANXXV01. Next base: position 1,414 of record JBDUEM010000161.1, on the reverse strand, counting down.
AACTTAACGGATCTGCTGGGCCGCTACTATCGGGAGCAGGGTTACCTCGAAGCAAAAATCGGGAAACCGGAGCTGGCTCTGACGCCGGCAACACAGACGGGAACCGTGACCATACCGATTACGGAAGGCCCGCTGTTCCACGTTGGCAAGGTTGACTTCAGCGGGAACAACGCCTATGACGTGAAACAGCTGCGTGCCGCCGTCGCGCTAAAGGCCGGGGAGCCATACAAACCGGAACTTCGTGAAACATCGCTGGCGAATCTGCGCGACTTGTACGGCACGAAAGGCTACAACAACACGGAAATCGAGTATCGATTGTCCCCGAACGGAAATGCCGGCATCGTCGATGTTGACTTCAAGATCGACGAAAAGCGCCAGGCGGTCGTTCAGGATATCAACATCAGCGGAACCGACGTCACCAGTGAAGCGCTGGTACGCAAGCAACTCGAAATCAAGCCTGGTGATTTTCTCAATCTGCAAGCCCTAAGCCGGTCGCGCCGCAATCTCTACAGTACCGGCGCCTACTCGCTGGTCGACATCGATCGCACTGCCAGAGACGCAGGAAGCAATCTGCAGCTCAATCAGAGGCCCGTCACCCTGAACGTGAAGGTTCAGGAAATTCGCCCGTTCCAATTGAATTACGGCGCTTATTTTGATACGGACCGCGGACCCGGCGCGATCGCCGATCTGGCGAATCGCAACTCGCTTGGGGAGGCCCGGGTAATCGGGCTGCGGGCGCGCTATGACCGAGACTTGCAGGAAGGGCGTCTGTATTTCAGCCAGCCTTTCTTGCGGAACCTGCCGGTGCGGACCATTTCCTCGGTGTATGTCCGCCGCGAATCGCATCAGGACTTCAATACGGACCGGTTCGGGCTTTCCGTGGAACAGCAGGCGCGCTTCCGCAAGGTTTACACACTGAACTATGGGTACCGGATGGAGAAGACCCACACATACGAACGCGTTCCGGATCCCCTCTTTGATCAGTCGCTACGGGTGGCTCCGCTAACTGCTACGTTCTCCCGTGAAACCCGGGACGACGTATTCGACGCGACTCGCGGAATGTTCCTGTCGAACGCGCTGGAGTATGCACCGGCCTATCTTGGATCGGAGTTGAAATACGTCAAGTACTTCGCCCAGTTTTCTAAGTATTTTGCTTTTGACAAACCCAAGCCCATTCCTTTTCAGAAGGGATCCAGCAAGTCCCGGCTGGTCTACGCAACCGCCGCCCGCATTGGCTTGGCGTGGGGTCTGGGAGGCCAGGATCTGATCCCCGGCCGGGCAGAATCAGGGCAGGTTGGACTTGGCGAGCGCTTCTTCGCAGGCGGCGGCACTACGATACGAGGCTTTGAGCAGGATGGCGTTGGACCCCGTACCTTCGATGGTACCGCCGCCGGCGGAGACGCAGTGTTCATTC
>JBDUEM010000160.1:0-17061 GCA_040002435.1 Bryobacteraceae bacterium | reverse complement strand
AAAAACTCATACCCCCGCACAGCGATTCCGCCACAAACCCCTTCGCCCCAAATGCCGGCACGCGAACTCCCGCAACGGCTCACGTCGGGTCAGCCAGAGGATTGAGATCCCCATCGGAGAAACACGCGCAGAGGAGTGACGGATGTAACGCAGGTCGCGCGAGCCCTCCCGCGTCAACCTGTTCGCGTTGCACAATCTCATCCGAAAGCGGCCATCGACCTCAACGGCGTCTACCAGATACTCAAAGCCTGTTATGAACGAAGCTCGCCAAGAGCAATCGCAGCCAAAGTGTCATATCACCGTCAACTCCAAGCAAACCATCTCCTTGGCCCCACAACCACCATGGCTTAACATAGTGTTTTGTCCCGAATTTCATCATCCCTCCCGAGCCAGTCCCGGAACTGGTCACAGATCTACCTCGGCGTCTCGCTCACCACGCTAGCCACGTTAATCCTGGAACTCTCCCTCACCCGGATCTTCTCAGTAGTCTTCTACTATCACTTTGCGTTCCTGGCCATCTCCATCGCCCTCTTCGGGCTCGGCGTGGGCGGTGTCTTTTCTTATGTAATCGCAGCCCGCCCCGGTGACGTTTTTCGCAAACTCGGAGCCCTCGCCGCCGCCACTAGCATCACCGCGGTGCTCTCCATCAGCATTGTCCTAACGCGCACTGAACTCACCAACACCACGCTGGCCATCATCTACTTCACCAGCGCTCTCCCTTTCATCCTCGCCGGAGCCATCGTCTCGCTCGCGATATCGGAAACCATCGAACGCGTGGACCGCGTCTACTTCTTCGATCTTATGGGAGCGGCCGGCGGCTGCATGCTGCTGCTCTTCTGCCTCGAAGTGCTGGGAGGCCCGAACACGGTCGTCGCCGCGGCTGTACTCTTCGCCGTCTCCTCGGCCATCTGGCTCAACCTCGCGGGCAGCGTTCGGGGACGCGCCGCCAGTGTAGCCCTCGCCCTGGCGCTCGTCGCGCTCGTAGTAGTCAATGGGAAGTACCGCATCATCGACGTGAAATTCGCCAAGGGCCATGCCCTCACTGGAGAACAATTCGTCAAGTGGAACACCTTCTCCCGTATCGCACTCGCACCCGAGAAAGACTCCAGCATGATGAGCATCTTCATTGATGCCGATGCATCCACAGGCATAGCGAATTTTGACTACGCACATCTCTCGGAAAACGAACGCAAGGACCTGTTCTTCCAGGGCCCCGGCTTTCCTTATCAAGTAAGGCCAGGCGCGAAGGCGCTCATCATCGGACCCGGCGGCGGATGGGACGTAGCCCGCGCTCTCGCCTCCGGCAGTAAAGACATCACGGGTGTGGAGATCAATCCCATCATCGCCACCACCATCATGCGCAAGCAGTTTCCGCAGTACAGCAGGGGTCTCTACAGCCGCCCGGAAGTGCGCATCGTCGTCGAAGATGGCCGCAGCTTTGTGCGCCGCAGCCCTGAGAAATATCAGGTGCTGCAGGCCACCCTGGTTGACACCTGGGCTTCCACTGCCGCCGGAGCCTTCGCGCTTTCGGAGAATAATCTCTACACCACCGACGCTTTCTACGACTACCTGTCCCACCTTACGCCCGACGGCATTCTCGCCTTCACTCGCTGGGGCTTTGATCCTCCGCGAGAATCGCTGCGCCTGCTCTCACTGGCGAAAGTTGCCCTCACCCGCCTGGGCGAATCCGATCACAGCAAACATGTCATCGTGGTGCGTGAGAACGAATCGCTGCTGAAAGGTTGGGGCGCGCGTGACACGGTACTGATTTCGAGGAAGCCGTTCACCGCGCAGGATATGGACCGCGCACGTGCCGCTTTACGGGAATCGCAAATGCGGGCGGTCTATCTGCCGGATGAAAATATCCCGAACCCCTTCACTGAATTGATGCACGCGTCCGACCCGGAAGCGTTCTATCGCAATTATCAATACGACATCTCGCCAGTGAGTGATGACCGTCCTTTCTTCTTCTACAGTGTCCAGCCTCGCGACCTCTGGAACTTCATAACCACGGCACCGACTACCAGCGCGGATTATAAGATCAATCGCGCCGTGCCGCTATTGTTTGGATTGATGGGCGTTAGCATCGCCGCCACCGCGCTCATCCTGGTCCTGCCTCCTCTGGTGCTCGGTAGCCGGCTGCCCCGCGAGAAAGGCGTCCTGCGCTTCCTCTGGTATTTCGTCTTCATCGGCGCCGGATACATTCTCATCCAGGTCGCCCTCATCCAGAAATTTGTATTGCTGCTCGGTCACCCCACCTACGCGCTCACGGTGATCATATTTTCCATGCTCGTCTCCAGTGGAATGGGAAGCTTCATGAGCCGCAGGATCCTGAAGGGATCTGACCAAGCCCTCATCTGGGCTTTGCTGACGGTGTTTCTGCTGGTCTCTCTATTGGCTTTCATCGCACCTATCGTTAGCGAGGCCGGAATCGCCTGGCCGCTCTGGGCGAAGTTCATTGTCACAGCTTTATTGATTGCTCCCGTCGGCTTTGCAATGGGAATGCCGTTTCCCACAGGCCTCACGCGGCTCGAAAATCGGCACAAGCCTTCGGTGCGCTGGGCATGGGCTCTGAACGCTGCGTCCAGCGTTCTCGGGTCTGCCAGCGCCATTTTCCTTGCGATTTACCTTGGACTTCGCGAGACTCTGCTGATAGGCGGTTGCATGTATTTGCTGGCTTTGTCTGTAATACGTTTTACACGTCATACAGAATCCAGCTGACAATCGCGTATTTTTTTCGTGCCAAATTCATCCCGTGGCGCGTCTATTGCATCCAATCTGTTGATATGTTTGCTGGCGGTGCTTTGGCACTCCAGTTGCACCATCATAAACCGGAGGGGTTTGACATGAAGAAGTATTTAGCCATTCCCGTATTAGCAGCATCGATTCTGACAGCGCAAGTTACGCCGAACCCAACGCAGTCCAACCAAGTAGTTACACTCGATAGACAGCCGATTTACAAAATTACTGTTGTGTCCAGGACCGCGAAAGCCATCAATTACAGGCATCGCGGCGGGGCAACCAAGATCAACTTTGAAGGCACGGCTCTGCTGCCCAAATCTCATGGCGAAGCCAAGGTAGAGAGCAAACAAGGGTACATCGAGATTGAGGTAGAGTTCCGCAATCTCGAACCGGCCACGAAGTTCGGCCCGGAGTATCTCACCTATGTGATGTGGGGCATTTCTCCTGAAGGCCGGGCCGTGAACCTCGGTGAGGTATTACTCAACGGAACCAGCAGCAAGCTTGACGTTTCTTCGGAACTGCAGTCCTTTGGCTTGATTGTCACCGCTGAGCCGTACTTCGCCGTGACTCAGCCGAGCGACGTAGTCGTCATGGAGAATGTCGTGCGGCCGGATACCCGAGGCAAGGTCGAAGAGATTGACGCAAAGTATGAGTTGCTGCAGCGCGGCCAGTATGTGTTTAACGTAGATAAGTCGCAAATCAAACCCTACAATTTGTCTGACACCAAGGTTCCCCTCGAGCTCTACGAAGCCCGCAATGCGGTTCAGATCGCTCGCTGGAGCGGTGCCGACAAGTACGCGGCGGATAGTTATCAAAAAGCCGTTGCGTCGCTGCAACAGGCGGAAGATTATCATGTTCGCAAACAGAAGAAGCCGACCTCGATGATTGCCCGCGAGGCGGTGCAGACAGCGGAAGATTCCCGTGTCATTGCACTGCGCCGCATGCAGCAGGAACGCCTCGATATGGAACGGCAAGCGGCGGCCGACCGTGAAGCGAGGGCGAAAGCTGACGCCGAAGCCTCTGATCGCCAGCGGCAAATGGCCGAAGAGCAGCAACGGGCCGAAGCCGCCCGCAGGGCTGAAGCCGAATTGTCGGCCCGGAATTCAACGCTCGCAGCCAACCAGGCGAACGCCGAACGTGCCGCCGCGGAGCTAGCCAAGGCACAGGCGATAGCGGCGCAGCAGCAAGCCACCAAGGATCGCGCGGATGCCGATGCAGCCCGCGCTGCTGCCGTCGCCCAACAGCAGTTAGCCATGGCCGAAACCGAAAAGGCACGCCAGGCCGCAGCCGAGTCGGACCGCATGCGCATGAAGGCGGAAACCGACCGCGAGCAGCTTCGCAAGCAACTGCTGGAACAGTTCAACCTGATTCTGGAAACACGCGACAGTGCCCGCGGACTTATCGTCAATATGTCCGACGTCCTTTTCGACACCGGCAAATACAATCTCCGTCCGGCTGCGCGTGAGAAGCTTGCCCGCATCTCCGGAATCGTCCTTTCCCATCCTGGCCTGAAGCTGGAAGTGGAAGGCCATACAGACAGCGTCGGCAGCGAAGAGTATAACCAGAAGCTCTCGGAAGAGCGGGCAGCCGCCGTGCAGACCTACTTAACCAGCAGCGGCCTTGCTGCCAGTTCTGTTTCCTCTAAGGGTTTTGGGAAGACGATGCCAGTTGCGTCAAATGACACTGCAGCGGGCCGCCAACTGAATCGCCGGGTGGAACTGGTAGTGTCAGGCGAGATCATCGGAACTAAATTGTCCGAGCTCCGCGGAACAACAGAACCCGCAAAATAAATAATCCGCGGTCGAACGCACTTCACGGAGACTGTCCCTACCGGGGCAGTCTCCTTTTTAATTTTTAGGGAGCCAATTGCCGCAGCGCGCTTTCCAACGCCTCTACAAAAAAGTATTCTCCCCACATCACCGACTCGTCTACACCGATCTCTTTGTGGATGTGATACACCCCGCCGCGCAAAATCCCTTCCCAGCCTTCGACGTCTTTGCCCAAATGAGATTCGCACAGAGTTCGCAGAATCTTGACCGCGGTAGTCCAGTACAGATGACCCTTCAGTGGATCAGTAATCAGACGGCACAGCCGCAACAATCCAGAGGCAGCAATCGCCGCCGCTGACGTGTCTGTCTGTTTCCTGCTCTCCGCCGGAGCGTTGAAATCCCAGGGCGCCACGCCGTCGGCTGGTGAATGGGTAATGTAGTAATCGGCACAAGCCTCGGCCGTATCCAGGAACCTCGGATCGCGGCTGTATTCATAGGATGTGCTGAAGCCATACAGACTCCAGGCCAATCCACGCGACCAGCAGGAATCTCCGCGGTAGCCCTGCTGCGTTGATTGCCGTAGGAACTCGCCCGTCTCCACGTCGAAGATCCCTTCGTGCGCCGTGGAACCGTCGCCGCGCACCAACACCCGGCGCGTCGTCAGCGCATGGCGCAGCGCCACATCGCGCAGCGTCCTGTCACCGGTCTCCCGCGCCGCGTAGAAGATGATCCCGACATTCATCATGATGTCGATGAACAGCGAGTCGTCTGCCACGAACGACCGCAGATATTGTCCTTTCTCCTTAAACCGCATCGCCAGCGTCTGGCCGGCCTGCACCAGGACCTCGTTCAACTCGGCGTTTTTCGTGATCTGATACCAGCGATAGTAGGTGGAGAGAAAAATGAAGCCCAGGTCGTGGACATCCCGATCCATCTTCCGCGGCTCAAGCGGCTTGGTATAGGCGATCGCCTGGTCCATCCACCAGTCCGCCTCCGGGCTCCCCGGACCCAATTGCCGGTGGAACAGCCACATCATCCCCGGCAGAAAACCGTCGCACCAGTGCGTCCAGGCTGGACCTTCGTGCTTCCACTTGCCGTTCATCGTGTACATCGGATAGAGACCGGGATGCTGGCTGATCAGGCAGCGTACCTGACGCTGCGCGTAATCGAATGCATCCTCAAACAACTGCCGGTCTGTCGAGAGCTCGAATTGAATCACTGTCTATTTTTCCTCAGTGGGGGACTCGGTGCGCCAGAACATCAGTAGGCCGCGCGCCAGTTTGAAATTATCCCCTCCTACAAAGAATACGCTGCCCGGCAGGTCGAGTTTTGGTTGGCCCAGGCTATTATTCATTCGAACATTGGTTCCAAATCTCGTTGAACCCGGTCCGGATATGGAGCTTCCCGCCGCCACAATCTGATCCAGTTCCGCGTGCAGTGCACCTTTTCCGCCCGGAAACTCAATCTCGAAGAACTCCAGGCCGACTATATAGTACGCGCTGCGCGGTCCGTTCTCGCGGCGCAGAGTCGTGATTCGGCCATGCAGCAGTGCGCCCTTCGGCGCAACCACCGAGCCGCTCTTCTTCACGGCCCTGCGCAGCACCGCTGTCACGGGATCGCCCGTGGCTGAATCGCCTGAGGCAATCGGCGTTTCCAGTGAAACTTCCAGCATCAATCCGCTGGGCACCTCGATGGTCTTCGTTACAACCGGCGCAGCCGCGGCATCCGGCGCGGGGTCTGAAAAGACGAGCACCGATTCTCCGGTGTACTGCCGGCATCCTGTAAACCGGGTAGTATTCACGCTTTCTGAATTCCCTTCGTCTATCATCCTGAGTTCAGCCGATTGCGGCAGCAGAAAGTCTTGTCCGCCGATATCGGCCCGCATGTAATCCACCGAATCCATCGCGCGCGACATGTGCAACTCCGGCGGAAGGTTGTCGGCTTCCACTTCCAGTCGCTGCAAATCCAGCGTCCGGGCGTCCGCCCAGAACGATCCGTGATAACCCACAATGGCTTCCCTGGACCCCACTCGCAGCGTATACCCGCTCAGCATTTGCGGCACTTCATAGTCCCAGCGCAGCGCCGGCTTGCTATTCCGCGTCACTTCACCGGCGAAAGTAATTCGCGCACTGCGGGATTGGAAAATGCTCTTGGCATGCAACGCAAAAGTGCCGTTACCGATCGCGCCTCCGGAAACAATCTGGCTGATCTCTTTGTCTTCGAAGTTGCCGGCGCCGGGCCAGGAAAACAGTTCCTTTCCGTTCACCAGTGCTACTTCCAACCGCACCATATCCATCAGTTCGTAGCGACGCGAAGGAGCGCGCCGCACTTTGCGTTCAATGGTCTGCAGACAGGTGTAGTTGGGCAGGCGCGACAAATTCGCAATCATCTTGCTGCGCACCTGATTGTACAGCGCATCGCCGGCAGGTACAGTATCCGCCATTGCGCGGACCGAAGACAACAGCACCCAAACTACGGAATACAGGCGCTTGCTCATTTAAGTCTTATTATAGGAGGATGTCAGCAACGAAAGTTACCATTCTGAAGAACGGACCCATACGTATTGAGGGCGACTTCGAAATTACCGATCCCGACGGCGCCACCTTTGGATTAGCGGGCCGCACGGTGATCTCCCTGTGCCGCTGTGGCCAGGCCGAAAACAAACCATTCTGCGATGGCAGCCACGGCCGCAACGGCTTTACATCCGAATGCAAAGCCCGCGATCTGCCTCCACCTAAGCCCAAGCTCTAGACCCACCCAACGCAAGGCGGACGCCCTCGTCCGCGCGTAACCCCCGAGGTTGCGCTTGCCCTGACTCCGGCGCCCATTCATGGGCGCTGGGACGGTAAACCTACTTCACCGCAATAGTCGCTTCATATTGATTGCCATATCCTTCCACCAGTAGCATCAAAGTCACCGCCGCACCCGACGGAGCGTCGGACGGGATACGAGCCTTCACCTGCGAGATTCCAGACACCTGCCCTTCCACGTTGCCCGCGAAGAGAACCTCAGCCTGCTTGCTCCCAATTCGCAGTTCCACCCTTCCATCCACCGGAAGCAACGGCAGCCTACCCACCTGTCCATCCACCAGGTCCGGAGTCGTTGTGCCCAGTCCCGTAGCCGAAATGGTGACAACTGACCCCTTCGCCGCAGGATTTCCCGCTGAGTTCACCGAGCCGTCCTCGTTCAGCGCCTTGGCTTGCCCTTTCCCGTTCCCCGAAATTGTGTAGATGCCCGGGTCGAAGTAATCGGTGTACACGCGGATCGCCGAAGTTCTCTGGCCCTTAAATTCCACCTGCAGCGGCACCTGTGTAAACTGCAGCGGTATGTTATACGGAGCAACGATCGTGGTCTGATTTTTCGAAACAGAAAGCAGCGGTGCCGGTACTCCATTCGTCAAGACCCGCGTGTTGGAAAGTGTAGTTGAAAACTTCCCGTCCGCACCCGCTTGCGCGTCCACCGCGGCGTCTGGTCCGAACTCCGGCGAATAAATGGTCACTGCGCCTCCTGGGGCGAGATAGGCCGGCTGCAGCGTGGCCGCATTCATTACCGAGAACTGGCCGATAGTCCCCGGACGCGTGAACATCACCGCCACCTGGTTGTAATCGTCTACCGTGATCGATTGTCCATTTCCCGGCCCGGTCATGTCGAGCGTGTAAGCCGCGAACTTGTAACCTGTAGCCGGGATCCCGGTAACCTGTACTGTCGATCCCGCCTCGAAAAATCCGTCCGCCGAATCCGGGCTCAGGGCCACGTTCCCGGCAGTTGCAGGATAAGCAAATACATCCAGCAGATGCTTGGTCTTGAACGAAGCAGTGTAAGTTACCGCCTCCGTGCCCGCCGTAACGGAGTGCGCCCGATCTCCGTCGTCGCTCCACTTATCGAACACGCGCATCGTGGCGCCGCCGTTTTCGGGAAAACTCGCATCAGCCTCGACCGTGTGTGTAGAACCCGGCTCCCATTGAAAGCCGGCGGGCGTGAAGTAACGCTTGCCGTCAATCAACAGCGCAGCCGAATTTGCAGTGCTGCGGAAAATGACCGGCGGCTTTTCGCTAAAAGTCAGCTTGAGACCCTGTCGCCGTTCGTCTACCACGCCCTTAAACCCTTCCGAAGTCAGGTTCGTGTAACCGTTGCGTTCCAAAAATGGCGACGTCACCGAAGAGAGATAGAAGCCGGGATTCGCCGAAAACGTCCCAGTAATCAAACTGGCCTCGCGATAGTATCCATCCTCGCTGGCAGGAACAATGGTGACGGTTCCCGCCCCGGCCGGAGAAATCTCCGGCTGAATCCGCACGAACCGGATCATGTTCGCCACAAACAGCGAAGTGTTGGCGGTAGTTTGAACGGTCTGCTGTTGCGTCCCGTCGTTGCTCCAGCGCCCAAATACATAGCGCGCATCGGCATCGCTCTGGGCGGCCTCGACATCAAGGGTGTGCGTCGAGCCCACGGCCCAGGAATACTTGATGGGCGTCTGCACAGTTTCGCCGTCCACTATTACCCGCAATCCGGCCGGGTTTGTTGCCAGGGTGACGCCATTCGTGGTCCCATATAGCCGGCCTACGGCATCCAGGTCTCCGGCTGACAGAGCTTCCGTCTGACCGATCGGTATACCAGGCGGAATGGTTTCAATTGCCAGTTGGCCGTTCTTGCTGAAATCGGTGGCCGCATAATGCATGATGGAGCTGTAGTCGTAGTCGCCGACATCCACCGGCTGAGTGCTAAAGGTACCAAACTGCCCAGAACCGGATTTCTGAATGTTCTCGAAGAGAATTCGGATGTGACCGCTCGCGTCGGACCTCGCCTGCTCGTGTTCCAGTCCCACTGCGTGACCGATCTCATGGATCAGCGCCCCCGTTGGGCAAAGCTCGCTGCCGAATATGAACTGTTCCCCACCGGCTACTCCCAGCGAAGACGAAGCACAGACCGAGTTGTCGCTGGAAGGCTTAAACGTAACCCAATCCGCCTCTTTTGCGTGAGGCACAAACCGTACCGGTGTTTTGTCCTGCCAGTGTTGAATCGCAGCCTGAATGAAAGTGGTGTTCTTGATCGATGGATCGATCGCGTAAGGGATGGTTGCCTTTGGCCAGTAAGTCGTCTGGTCGGAAACAAAGAGCGCCTCTTTCCGTCCGTCGCTCTTGGCGCCTGCTTGAGCATCCGCCAGGGCCCTTATCAGAACCTCGGCTTTTCCCAGGATGATATCGCCCTGGTAAATTGCCTGACCGTCCACTACACGGAAGCTGACAATCTTGCCGCGGTAGAACCCATGTTCCCAACGCGGCGCTGCTCCAAAGGCTGCGATCGCACAAAGGAGAAGCAGCGAAAAAACACGTCTACTCAAAACGGCCATCCCGGTAATAACCCGCCCCACAGGCGGGAGGTAGCGCTCATTCACTAAGAATACAAATATCTTTCAGATTCCGGTAATCCTCTGCGAAATCCAGGCCATAGCCGACCACAAATTCGTCCGGAATTTTAAAACCCACGTACTGCACATCCACTAGGCGTTGCCGGTGCTCCGGTTTGTCCAGCAGAGTTGCGATCCGCACCGACTTCGGATTCCGCTGCTTCAATACCTGTGTTAGATAATTCAAGGTAACGCCACTGTCTACAATGTCTTCCACAATCAGGATATCGGCGCCCTCGATTGGTGAATCCAGATCCTTAGTCAGCCTCACCTGGCCGGACGACGTTTTTCCCTTACCGTAGCTGGATATACCAATAAAATCCAGCCGCGTATGCCGGTTAATGGCCCGCGCCAGATCCGCGTGGAACATGCACGCCCCCTTCAAAATGCAAACCAGGTAGATAATTCCGTCCGGATAATCAGCGGATATCTCCGCGCCTAATTCTTTGATTCTCGCCTGAATCTGTTCGGCGGTAATGAAGACTCGCAACTTGGAGTTGGTCATGAACCTTTCAGTCCGCCGCGCGCAGCCGCAAACTGGGGGGACCCAGGTGGATGTGCGGAGCGGTCGCCTGTCCCGGCACGGCGGCCCGGAAAGCGAAATAAGGAATACGGGCGACGGCTAAATACTGTCGCAGCCAGACCCCTTCGCTTTCGTCCGGGTTGAGCGCGATGTCCACCCTGCCGCGGTGATCGAAGCCAAGCGCCCGGTGCAGTGCGGTCTCGCCGCGTGCGCTGACAGGCAGCGGGTGGGAGAACTTCTTCTCAAACGCCAGCACCACTTTCTTGTATTCGGAATCGCGGAATAACCCGTTGCCATCGAACCGTTCGGCAACCCGCAAGTCCGAGGGCTGCTGATCCGATTCCGCGGCCACCGCCTCCACCTTTGCCATTGCTGCCAGTTCGCCAATCAGCTTAGCTCGCGATAGTGCGAGGTTCAGCGTGAGCCGGCGGCTTTCAAGGTCTTCGAGGACAGGCGTAAGGGCGGACCGGGCCGTAACACCGGCATCCACCAGTTTCCGGATATCGTCGAGCCGCAGCTTTTCGCGCTCCAGTTGCCGGCGCGCGGCGGCTACCATGTCGCCGGCCTGCTCCTCGGTAAGGTCTTCCACTCCGATCTTGCCGTAGAGCGTATGGGCGACAATCACGTCGTCCTGTGCTTCGGCCACCGCTCGCTCAGCGGTTTCGAGGCTGGCGCGCGGAGCGGCTCCCGCGGTAACCATCGCCCTCGTTCTATCCAGTTCCTCGACTGCCCGGCGCACCGCCGCATTCTCGATGGCCTGTGCAAAGACACCGGGAGCGCAAAGGAGGAAAAAACAGGAAAAGAATCGACGCACTTCCTTTATTGTAGTACGATCAGGGCTAGGGGAGAACTTCCTATCCAAGAGTTTGAAGAGACCACAGCTACCGAAACTATCCCGGTGGCGCCCGCATTACCAGGTTGGCTCGCAGCAGTCCGGGCCGCAGAATCCAAGAAAGCAACTGACATCAAGGTGCTGGACCTCCGTGACGTAACCAGCTTCTGCGACTACTTCGTCATCTGCACGGGATCCAGTTCGAAACAGAACCAGACCATCAGCGATGAAGTTTATCTCCAGCTCAAACACGCCGGCGACTTAGCCATCAGCGTCGAAGGCTACGACGGCGGCGAATGGATCCTGGTGGACTTCGGCGATTTCATCGTCCATGTCTTCAAGGAAGAGACACGCGCCTACTACGACTTAGAGCGCCTCTGGCGTCACGCGAAAGTAGTCGAAATTCCGCCCGCCTAGCGACAGCGGTAGAAGGACGGCGGGCGCCCCCGCCCGCAAGCGAACCCCTGTTCGCAAGCTCAGCCACCCAAAACAGCGCCAATATCCGTCACCGCACCCCCAGCCGCCCGAAACTCAGCCAGCATCGTCTCGGCAGCCTCGCTCTTCAAACTGCGCACAGCGTCGCTGACAACTTCCACGCGGGCCCCGGTCTTCAACAGTCCAAAAGCCGCCATTTTCACGCAAATCTCTGTAACCACGCCGTAAACCACGTACCGCTCTGCGCCCAACTCAGCCAGCAACCCCAGCAGATTCGGATTCGAAAAGCAGTCAAATGTCTGCTTCTCCAGCAATATCTGCGATTCCACCAGTGTCTGAGCCGGCTTCCGCTGTCCGTTACAGCCCACCACGCAGTGCGGCGGCCAATGCAGAAACTCTGGGTCGTTTTCCGAATGGGCATCCATGGTCGAAACCACCGCTATGTTGTTGCCCGTAGCGAACCGGTTCAGCCGCCCGATCAGGGGCAAAATTCCCTCAGCGCCGGGAACGTAAAGCGCTCCGGCCGGAAACACGAAATCAATCTGCGTATCTACGTCGAAGAAGACAGTTTTCATACATTGCGGCCGCGCTCGGTCAGCGCCAGCAATTCAGCGCTAAATTCCACTATATGACCAGGGAGAATCCCTCGCAGAGACTCTGCACAAAGTTCTCGCGACGCTTGTAGGCTGGGTAGAGGCTCGGCCAGATTCCCGTCGATGATCACGGGTTGCAACAAGGCCTTGGCGGGCGCAGCGCCAGGAGGGCAGCTTGGGCATTCCCAACTACACGCCACCTGATCGTGGCCGGCATAGCGGAACACCTGTTTGGCTCCAGGCAGCGTGTGTTTATCCGCACTCTGCTTCGCGGTAAATCGCTTAACCCCACCAACTTCAATCTCCACCATCTTGTAAACAGCCGACAGATTCGGAGCGTCCGCCGAAGTGGCCAACTCCGTCCCTACGCCGAACGCGTCAATCGGCGCGCCCTGCTGCACAATCGCCCGGACCTTTTCCTCGTTCAAGTCGCCGCTGGCCATAATCTTAGCCTCGGTCAACCCTGCGTCGTCCAGAATCTTACGCACGTCCCGCGACAGTTGCACCATGTCGCCGCTATCCAGCCGCACGCCCCACAACGGCCGCCCCAGTGACGCGGCGATGCGCGCCCCTTCCAAAGTGTCGTAGGTGTCAATCAGGTAGGCCGTTCGTGTACCCAACAGTTTCTGCAGCACCTCGAACGAAGTCTGCTCATTCCCAAAGGCCAGTACCCAGGAATGCGCCGCCGTCCCAAACACCGGAACGCCGTACCGGAACCCTGTCTCCACGTTGCTCGTTCCCGTGCAGCCGCCCAGATACGAAGCACGCCCGGCCAGTACACCAGCTTCCGGCGAATGCGCCCGCCTGGTTCCAAACTCCACTACCGCCCGTCCGGCCGCGGCATTTGCGACGCGCGCCGCCTTCGTCGCGATCATCGATTGGAACGAGATCATCGCCAGCAGGTACGTCTCTGGAATTTGCGCTTCCAGCAGCGGCGCTCGCACGGTCAGAACCGGTTCGCCGGCAAAGAACGGCGTTCCCTCCGGCATCCCGAAAACGTCGCCCGTGAACCGGTACCCACGAAGGTACTCGAAGAATGCTGGCTTCACCCGTTCAAACTCCGGCAGGCCGCGAATGTAGTCGATCTGTTCGCCGGTGAACTGCAGATTCAGCAGGTATTCCACCGCCTGCGCCAGCCCCGCGCAGATCAGAAAGTCACGATGTTCCGGCAGCCGCCGGACAAATAATTCAAACGTAGCCCGCTCATCCGCTTTCCCCGCTTCAAAGAAGCCGGAAGCCATAGTCAGTTGATACAGATCGGTGTGGAGCGCATTCATTCGCCGGACGGCATCACTTCTTTGCCTCTGCCTTTGCCGGCGGCGCGGGCTTCACGTCGGCCGCCGCTTTCCGGATCTCATCCACCACTTTCCCATCCACTTCGTAAACGGGAGGCTCAGCGTCGCGTTTTGCCAGAAAACTGTCGCCGGACTTGGCTACCACCACTCTCTCCACCTTCTTCCCGTCTCCCGATGTAACGGTAGCCTCCAGTGTCGAAGCTGCCGGGAACGGCTTCTCTACGAATTTCAGCGCCGTCATGTCCCGCAGCTTGTCCACCAGCATTTGAAAACCTGCGGCGTCCATCTGCTTGCCGCCCGAGGACCACTTGTCTCCCGATTTCGTGAAGAGGAACGTTTTGTCCCCATCGTGGACCTCTACCTTGCTCGGCTCGTTGAAGCCGAAGTCGAACAGCTTCCGGTTTCGCAGATCGTCCAGTCCCTTTTCCAGACCTTCGCCGGCGTCAGTAGCAATCTTGTAGACCCCCTCCACAACGCTGCTCTTGGCGTAATAGGTCTTATCGCCGGCATTCTTGTGAATCTCTATCTGTTGTGTTCCGGCGTTATCGGTCACTTTCACAATCGACGACCGCGGGGCAGCCGCGTAAGCCGCTGCTGTTTTCTTGGCGTCCTCGTCAGTAACCGCAGGGTCCATCTTGGCTTCCTTCAGCCTGCGGACGATTTCCTCCACTTGAAACCCGTCCGCTCGGTAGGGCTTCGGCTTTATGATTTGCCATTCGTTCTGCGCGTTCTTCCCGAGTTCTACGCTCTGCCCCTTCGCGGCAACTTCCACACGGCTAAGCTTCTCGGAGTCGAACGTCAACAGCCGCTTGTCGCGCAGGTCCTTGGACGCCTTGTCCAGACTGTTCTTCGCACTGTCAGCCACCGTGAACACCCGCGCATCAGCGCCCAGTTTTCCGAAAACGTCGCCGCCGGTGGGTGTCGCATCCCCAAGAAGCAGCTTGTGAGTTTTGCCGTCCTTCATGGTGAGGATGATCTGCAGCGCGGGAGTGGCCAAGCCGTAGGTAGCCAGATCGGTCGCCTTATCCTCCACCAGCCGGTCCCAAACCAGACCGGTAAGCGCCGACATGTACGCCGCGGTGTCCTGCAGGTCCGCATTCAGCGGCTTCGGCGCTGTAATTTGAAAATGCTGCGCCTTATCCCGTTCCAGCACCGTGGGCTCGTAACCCTGTTTGTGGATTTCTACCTTTTGAATCTGGTCTTCCGGAACCGCCAGCAGCTTCGGAGGAGCGTCTTTCGGAGGCTTCGCCTCCTCGGCTGTCTTCGCCTTCTCAGACCAATAAGCGCCCCCCACCAAAAGAGCCAGCGCAACAAGAGCTACCAGCAGACCGCGGCTTACCATTTCCAGTTATCTCCGTTTCCACCAGACGCTTAACCCTGCCAGGATCGAGAACAACGGCAGGAGAATCACGCTGGAATAGAAAACCATCGTCATCTGACGTTTATTCATCGTGATCCGTCTGTCTTCCGGATCCTTCGGGCGGATAGAGATCAGATCCTCGTCGGCGGACAGCCAGTTCAGCATGTTCAGGAACAGGTCCTTGTTGCCGTTGAACGAGAGGATATTGTTCGAGACCCAGCTGGAGGAACCAACCACCACGAACCGCGCCTGAGTTTCCCCGGCTTTCACGGTGCCAGCCGCACCTAACAGAAACGGACCGTGCTTGTCTTTCGAAGGATCGATGCGAATCTCACCACCCGTCAGCTTCGTGGTGGCGAAACTATTGTCGGAAGTGGAGAACAGCTTCTCCACGCTACCCTTGATCTCGAGCGAGCGCGCCAGCGGGAACGCCGTCGCCGTGCCCTTCATTTCCCGCACAATGGACTGGCTCTCGTAGCTGGTCACCAGTGGAACCACTTCGCTGAAGCCAAATACCTGCCCGATGCCGGAAGTATCCAGCACCAGGTCCTTGTTCAACGTGACGCCCCAGCCTTCCACCACCTTGGCCAGCGCGGCATTCTCGGTTACATCTTCCTTGCCGAGTTTAACCGGCGGATCCAGGAACAGCAGCAGGCGTCCGCCGGACTCCTGGTATTTCTTCAGGGCATCCACCACCGGTTGGACATAATCGAAGCGCGGACCGGCAACCAGCGTGATCGTGCAGTCCTTAGGCACCTCGGGCTTGTCCAGCAAAGAGATCTCGCGGGTTTTGTAGTTGTTCTTTTCCATCAACTCTTTCAAACCCGAATAACCGCTGCGGCCCGTGTCGTCCAGCTTGTGCTCGCCGCTGCCGGAGACGACACAGACGTTCCTGTCACCGCCCTTCAAGGTCCGGATGATGGCGCCCGTCACTTCCTCTTCCGTAATCGCCTTCGCTTCCTGATGCTTCGCACCGCTATCGATCAGGATGCTGCCGTATGCCTTGACGCCCATCTGCTTGGCGACCTGCGGCTTCTTATCGGGATCGATGTAGTCCACCGTCAGCTTCGGCGAGAGAGTCTCATACCTGTCGAGCAAATCCTTTGCCGCACCAAAACTCGAGGTCTTGTCGAAGTAGGAGACTTTCACATCCTGCTTCAGACCTCCAACCACTTTCTTCGTCTGATCAGACAGGCTGAACCGCTTGTTCGCCGTCGTGTCAACCGATTTGTTGTGCCGCTGCGCGAGCCAGTTCACCAGCCCCAGCGCCGCGATCACGATCAAAATATAAATGGTGACGTACGCTGTAAATTTCGTCTGTCGAGTCTTAAGCCATTCGGAATTCATCTATGACCTCCACCGCAGCGATTCCATCGAGCGCGCGGTTAAGAAGAGCCCCAGGAAAATCATTGATAAGAAGAACACTACATCCTTGCTGTCGATCACGCCCTTCGAGAAAGGTTCGAAATGCGCCACTACGGACAGATAACCCACCACCTTGGCCCAGGCTTCGGTCCCGTAGGAGCTAACCCAATCCAGAACCCAGAGCAGCAGGGAAATGGCGAACGTTCCGGTGCCCGCAATAATCTGATTTTTTGACGTGGTGGAAATGAACGTGCCAATCGCCAGCAGGCAGCCGCCCTGAAGAAGTAAGCCCAGGTACCCTACCAGCAGCGGACGCCAGTCCGGCTGTCCGTACATAAACAGCATCGCCAGATTCAAGGCCGACAAACCCAGGATCACCGCGTAAAGGGCAACGGCGGCGAACCACTTGCCGAGGATGATCTCAATGTCGTTAATCGGAGAGGTGACCAGCAACTCAATGGTGCCCGACCGCTTCTCTTCCGCAAACAGCCTCATTGTGATCATCGGAATCAGAAACAACCCGATGACGCTGATGTTCATCAGTACCGGCCGCACCACCCATTCGTTCACGTCCATGGGTTGAGGCCGGCCCATCATCTGCGATTCCATGCCGCGCTGCACAAAAATGGCGACATAGACGTAGAAGAAATAGCCGGAGATCAGCGCGAAGAATGCCATCAGCCCGTAGGCGATGGGGGAATTGAAGTAGCTCTTGATTTCCTTCTGGAAAATGGTCCAGGTAT
>JBDUEM010000159.1:0-17063 GCA_040002435.1 Bryobacteraceae bacterium | reverse complement strand
GCGCATTCGCTCCAGCGGCAATGGTGAGCCCGGACCCAATGGCGGCGCCCCGGGACGACGAACGCGAGAGTCTGGCGCGGCGAAACGGCTGGGTCTGTACCCGCTGTAATCAACCCTTCGCCAGGGAAGACGTCGGGCAAACCGTTTGTCCATCGTGCCTATATCTGATGTACGCTGAATAGCAGTCTTTGGATTAGGCGCTGATCGCTCTCCAGGAACTCAACGGCAGCACGCCCAGTTCGGGCCGCGCCTCCCCCGGCAGCATCGCCAGGAACTCCAGAAGATTCCCGTCGGGATCGCGAAAGTAGACGGCAGCCGCAGGCATCCATGTAAGCACGACAGGCTCTTCCGCCGGCCTCCCATGGAAGTCCAGAGGCGCAATCCCGGCAGCGCGAAGGGATTGCGGCACGGCTTCGAGATCATTCCCATCCACCCGAAAGGCGACGTGGTGCGTCATTTTCTGCGGACCTTTTCCTGTCTCCCAGACCCCGAGCATGGCCTTTCCCCGCGCTCCGACCCAGAAGAACGCCACGCGCCGCTCGGGAATTACAGAGGCCAGGGGCAGCCGCAGCGCATCCCGATAGAACTCGATTGCACGGTCCAGGTCGCTGACAGTCAGATGGCTTTCAAAGAGATCTTGAATGGCGATCATGCTTATCTTTACGCCTTCAATTCACGTCCTAAGACCTCGGAAACCTTCTGCAGCGAGTAAGGCGCCTCCTGCGACTCCATCACTTTCGCGATCTCTGAATCGGTCAAGCCAAACTTAGTACGCAGATGCAAAATGAACTTCACTTTGTATTCCTGGTGCATCGAAAGGAAAGTGGTCCCATTCTTCTCCACCGTGGAAATCCAATCAAACCGTCTCATGTCCATAAGGACACTCTCGGTGGTCTTCAGGTGTTGGGCGGATACTGTAAGTGACTGGTAGCTAGGCATAAATTTGAATTTGTCTACATGGGTCCGTGGCCCAGGTGATGAGCGGCAGCTGCCCCGACACCGGAAAATCCAGCAGCGATCTCGCGCGCGCGGTCGAGGGCGGCCTGCACATCGGGCAGAATGTTCTCCGCACCGATTCTTTCCGCGAAATCGGCTTGCATCAGAAATTGTGCCGGTTGCAGGCGGGCTCCACAGAACAACAACGTTCGTCCGGATTTTCGCAAGCGGCCGGAAAACGCTTCCAACGCATGCAAACCGGTCGCATCGATCGCGGTCATATTGCGCAGCCGGAGGATCACAATCTCCGGGTACTTGGAAAGGTTTGCGGTCTCGTCGGCCAGTTTATCCGTAGTGCCAAACAGAAACGGCCCGTGGATGCGCAGAATGGAAACATAGGCCGGAACATGCTTGTCCTGCAGAATATGCGCGCGCCCATCTTCGATGTATTCCGGCGTGACGATGGAAACTGTTGTGGTCTGCGAAACGCGGTAGATGTAAAGCAGCGACGCCAGCGCCATGCCCACTTCCACAGCCACTGTAAGGTCGGCCACCACGGTCAGCAGGAACGTGAGGAACCACACCGACTTATCGGGCAGTTCCAGCCGTAGAATGCCGCCTATCTCCTTCCACTCACCCATGTTGTAGGCAACGACGAACAAAACCGCGGCCAGAGTTGCCAAGGGAATGAATTTCGCCAGGGGGGCCAGGACAAGGATGATTGCCAGCAGCGTCAGCGAGTGAATGATGCCCGCAACGGGAGTCTTTCCACCGGCCCGGAAATTGGTGGCTGTTCGCGCGATTGCTCCGGTCACCGGGATGCCGCCCACCATCGGCACCACCAGGTTCGCCATGCCTTGCGCGATCAATTCCGCATTGGAGTTATGCCGGTCGCCGCACATCGAATCCGCCACCACCGCCGACAACAGACTCTCCAGCGCCGCCAGAAGCGCCACCGTCAACGCGGAAGGAAACAGCGGAATAATCAAGTCGAATCGAAAGGCGGGAAGGGCAAATGCAGGCAGGCCGCTGGGGATACCGCCAAATTTGGACCCGATTGTCTCCACCGGAAGCTGTAGCAGCGCAACCGCCAGCGTGCCGGCGATCAGGGCGACGATGGACCCGGGCAATTTGGGGGCAAACTTCGGCACCAGCAGTATCACCGCCAGCGATAGCGCGGCTACGGCAACAGTGGCGCCATCCAACGTGGGCAGGTGAGCACCCACGCTCTGCATCCGCGCTAAGAACTCGCTCGGAATCTCCGCCATGCGCAAGCCAAGGAAGTCCTTGATCTGGGTAGAGGCGATCAACAAAGCGATCCCATTGGTAAATCCGATCACCACCGGCCGCGGGATAAACTTCACGGCGTTGCCCAACCCGGTGAAGCCCAGAAACAGCAGAATCACTCCGGCCATCATGGTCACCATCAGCAATCCGGACAATCCGTGCTTGGCGATGATGCCCGCGACGATTACCACAAAGGCGCCGGTCGGCCCGGCAATCTGAAGCCTGGAGCCGCCCAACAGAGAAACGATCAACCCTCCGGCAATCGCTGTGTAGATGCCGGCCTGCGGTGTCACCCCGGAGGCAATACCGAAGGCCATGGCCAGAGGCAGCGCGACAAGACCCACGGTAAGCCCGGCAATCAAGTCAGGCCAAAAGCTGCCCAGAGAGTACGACGGAAGGCAATCTAGCAGTTTGGGACGCCAGTTTCTCCAGGGGATTCGCGTCGCGGCGGCTTTCATTTCCCGATTCCTTTCAGCAGGCGCACTGTTCCGGAAAGCTGGGAGAAGAAGTAGCGCCGCAGAATATCCAGAACCTCAAGCAATGCCGGATCGCGGAGTGAATAGAAGACCTGGTTGCCGGCCTTCCGGCTGACTACGATCATTCTGGATCGGAGAATAGCCAGATGCTGAGACGCATTCGCCTGCTCCAGTTCCAGCTTCTCTATCAATTGCCCGGCGGATAATTCGCCCTCGCGCAGGCACTCCACAATGGCGATACGAGTCGGATGAGCCAAACCGTGAAAGATCTCGGACTTGAAACGGTGAAGGTCGCTACTCACAAACATTAGTATATTCGATTTTACGAATATACGCAAAAGAATCGGTGTCCCGGGCCGGTTATCATGAGCTGCATGCGCTCCACTTGTTTCCTGGCGTTGCTGGCCGCCACGGCATCCGCACAGACGCTGACCGATAGCCTTCGCACGCAGATCAACGGCTTCTCCGGCACCGTATCGCTCTATGCGAAGAACCTCGACACCGGAGCCGCGGTCGGCATCCGCGAGACTGATCCGGTGCGCACCGCCAGCACCATCAAGCTCCCCATCCTGCTGGCCGTCTTCGACGCCGTCGAGCGAGGTAAGGCGAAGTGGACCGAGCCCCTGACCCTGACTGCGGCCGACAAAGTCTCCGGTTCCGGCGTCCTGGGGACCGAATTTTCCGACGGTGTCGCACTGCCGCTCCGCGACGTAGTCCACCTGATGATGGTGCTTAGCGACAACACCGCAACCAACCTGGTGCTGGAGCGCTTCACCGCGGATGCCGTGAACGCTTATCTCGACACCATCGGCCTCAAGACCACGCGATCCATGCGCAAGGTCCGCGGAGACGGTAATCAGTTAAAGGCGCCGACCGGATGGTCTGCGGCCGGCCGGCTCCCTGAGAATCAGAAGTACGGTCTCGGGGTCTCCACGCCCCGCGATATGGTGACCATTCTGGAGAAGCTGGAGCGCGGAGAGCTTGTCAGCACCGAGGCGTCCCGCGAGATCCTCGCCATCATGAAGCGCTGTCGTGACGATTCCGGAATCCGCCGCCGCGTGGGAGACGTCCCGGTTGCCAATAAGACCGGCGCGCTGGATGCTCTGCGGTCCGACGTAGGCATCGTTTATTCAAAAGGTGGCCGCATCGCGATGGCGATCACGGTGGACGGGATGCCAAAGATTGATTACGGCCCGGACAACCCAGGGTGCCTTCTGATCGCGGAACTGGCGAAGATGCTGGTGGACGGGTTGGCAAAGAAATAGCTTTCCATCACTTCCCACGGAGACCTCTTCGGCAGCCCGGTTGATGAGGTCTCAATAACGCTTTGCGGTGCAAAAACCAGGTTAGTGTCCTAAGGTCGTGTTGAAGGAATAAGCTGTTTGTAAGCGAAGCCGCTCTCAGTGATATGTTCCTGCAAATTGAACGCCGCAAGATCCCGGTCCTTAGGTTCGCGAAGAGGGAATCTGATCATCTCGGTTTGTAAATCGCCCGGGGGCGCGCGCCGTGCAGCTTCGGCGAAAGCCAATTGCGCATTCATGCCCAGTTTCAGCGCGGCGTGATGGAGCTTCGCAAGTGCAACCATGCTGTGGCTTGAATCCAGAGCGCCGCCTCCCAGCGCAAGGTGTTCTAAGCCTCTTTCGACAAGCTTCGGTGACTGCTCTCTAACTGCCAACACAGCGTCAGTTCCCGCTGCTGTTATTAGTGAATCCTGCTGCGGACGAGTCAATCTGGCGGAAATCTGCTGGCTCGTCTCGACAGGCCGGGCTGGCGTCTCGTTGACAGGGCCCTGTGCCAAGGACCACGGAAGAACCTGTTTGTAGGCGAAGCCCTCCTTCGTGATTTCTTCAGCCTGACGGAAAGCCTTCAAATCCCGATCCTCGGGCCGGCGGCGCGGAAAACCATTCAACTCTTTCTTGATAACCCCTGGTTCCGCGATGCTAGCGGCTTTTTCAAACACTTTCTGAGTATCCATACCCAGTTTTGCTGCGGAGTTATAAAGCTTCGCCAGGACAAGAATGCTATCTCGCCAATCCTGCGATCCTCCTTCAATGACGAGCGCGATCAATCCTTGTTCTATGAGAGGCTGTGCCTGAGTCCTGACGGCCAGCACGGACATCGCAGCAGCATATTCCAAAAAGCCGTTTCGCGCGTTGACACTCAGTCGTGACGTGATAGCGTGGCGAACTTTCTCATCGGCCATCCCGAATATCTTAACGACAGAACTCCTTACCTCTTCAAGAGGAACTGAATAGGCTCGCTTGGGAGGATTCTTGAAAAAGTCGAGCACTTCTTCCGTGGTCCGCATAGGCACTTGATCCTTGACGGATTCCTCTGCGAATTGGTTGAGATGCTCAATTGCGTCGTCGACCCTCATGACAAGATTATTGCATCGTATCCGGGTTTACTTTTCGCCCGTTTTTCGATCCCATTTTTTTCAATTCGTGTTTGTGCTTTTTCCGCAAACCGCCAGGCAATGGTCTTCGCTGGCTTGATACGCGCATCATTCAGTCGCCCGCGATGCGGTTCTCCGACTCAATTAGGTTGCGGGCTAATATTCCTAACAGTTCTATATAGACGCTCTCATCGGAATGGAGCTTTCATCGTGACCAGTGATGCAGGGGGTCCGCGTCGTACTCCGACTGGAGCGCCCAGGGATCCACGGGCATACCGTGGGAGAAAAATTCAGTACACGCGATTCGCGCAGGCTTAAGCGCCGTCCATCAGCCCGGCGCAGGGAACAAGCCGGGCGAGAATGTCGTTGCAGCGAAAGTGGATAACGGAAATTTGAAATTGATGCGGGGGAAGCCGAGCCAGCGGCTCGAGCAATCGGGGTAGTTGGTTCTTCCTTAAGTGGGTCTTAGTAGAGGCGCATGTAGTTAAGTCAAGTCTCCAAATGAAAATTCCTCTACGAACCGTCGTTTTCCTGATAAGTTCCGCAGTATCCGGTGTCGCCCTAAGCGCACCGCGCCATGAATACTTCGGCAGCATTCCGTTGCATTTCGAACCCAATGTCGGCCAAACCGACAGCACCGCGCAATTCACCGCCCGTACTCCAGGAATGGACCTCTACATCACCGGCCACGGCACCATGATGGTGATGAATGGCTCTGCCGTCATTCGGATGGAGCCTCCGGGAGCGAAGGAGACCACCGGTTTGCAAAAGCTTCCGGGCGTCAGCAATTACTTCCTCGGGAACGATCCGAAGCAGTGGCGCACCGGCGTCCCGCACTATGCACGAGTTGAATCGAAAGGTATCTATCCTGGAATCGACGTAGTGTATTACGGGAGCGGGAGGCAGGTGGAGTACGATTTCATCGTCGCTCCCGGCGCCGATCCCGACCAAATCCGTCTAGCGTTCGAAGGGCCGGAATCTGTGACATTGAATACTGCCGGCGACATCGTGCTCCGCACTTCTGCGGGAGACCTTGTCCAGAAGAGACCCAGGAAATTGAAGCGCGGTATCTATTCGACGGCAATCAAGCCTCGTTTCACTTGGCCCTTTATGACCGGCGCAAACCGCTGGTGATCGATCCTATGATCGTCTACTCCACCTATCTGGGGGGCCAAAGTTCACCGTCGGAAAACAGGATCGCGGTGGATCGAACCGGTTCCGTTTACATAGCGGGATCAACGGATTCCCGTACGTTTCCAACGCAGGGAGAGATCCACTCCACGTTACGCGGGAAGACGGATCTATTCATCACGAAGCTAAGCCCGGCTGGAAATACAGTTGTGTACTCCACCTACCTGGGAGGTCGTGAACATCAGTTCGTAAAAGGCATCGCCGTGGACGCGGCGGGATCGGTTTATTTGACTGGCGGAACAGACTCACCGGACTTCCCCACCTCAGGAGGGTTGCAAACGACCCTTCGACGCAACCTGGATGCGATTGTGGTTAAGTTGAACCCGAGTGGTGGGGCTCTCGAATATTCGACCTACCTCGGTGGCACAGCAGGGACATAGGGCTTTCGATAGCAGTCGATCCCAGGGGCGCTGCCTACGTGACGGGCACGACGCAATCGAGTGATTTTCCGACACGAGATGCGCTGCAGTCCACTTACCATCCCACGATAAACGATCGACTGACGGACGCATTCGTGACGAAAATAAATCCCACCGGGACAGCGCTTGTTTATTCGGTTTATTCCACCTATCTCGGAGGCAGCGGCATGGATACGCCAGTGGGCATCTGTGTGGATTCTTCGGGGAATGCTTATTTGGCGGGTACGACACAGTCCGGTGATTTTCCAACCCAGAGTGCATTCCAGGAAAATCCGCCAAACAACGGGGGTCGATCCTCAATATTTATATCGAAATTGAACCCGGACGGGAAGGCATTGATCTATTCCACCTACTTGGCGAGCAATTCCGTCGATATCGCGGACGCAGTTGCCATCGATGCCTCGGGTGCGGTGTACGTTGCGGGCGAAGCCGGATCAGGCTTCCCGCTGAACGGTCCCCTGCAATTGTTAAAGGAGCAAGGATCCCGGGTTCTAATAAAAATGAATCCAGCCGGCGATGCGTTGGTTTACATTCGGGTTATTGGTGACACTCCGTCCATTTCAGACTTAGCAGTGGATAGCACCGGCGCTGCGTTTGTCGTGGGTAACCCGAGCACCGGCTTCACCTTGGTGAACTCACTCCAGGCGTCTTCACTGGGAGCTCCGGATGCTTATCTGGCGAAGATCAACCCTCAGGGCAATGCGGTGGACTACTTTACGCTTCTGGGCGGAGGCTCTGTGGAGTTCAATGACTTCGTTCCCTTCGTTTTTGGCGATCAAGCCACGGGCGTCGCGGTTGATGCAGCAGGGGATGCTTATGTCACTGGCTTTACATACATGGATAACTTCCCAACGTACAATGCCATCTTTCCCAGCTTCACTCAGCCTGCTGGCGACGTTGGCCGGTTCTTAATCACACCGGCAACCACAAATTTCGTGACCAAGATTTCTAACTCGGCCGATATCCCTCTGACCAAGATCACGATAGATCCAGGGGCCGGCGTGGTTTACGTGGATGGGTTCAGCCGGGTCGCAGGCCAGAAGCGCTCGTATCTCTGGGTGCCTGGTTCTGAACATCTACTGTCCGTGGGGGAAAACGCTCCCGGTCTTCGCGGAACTTTCGGAGGTGGAGCGACGGCGGCACCGCCGCGCACCGTGTGATTGCACCCGCGAAGGAAACGACGTATACCGCGAAATACGACAATGTTCAACAGCTTCCCTAGCGCCGTCGTAACCTAGATCAGAATATCTTTCACAACTTCGCCAAACACGTCGGTCAACCGGAAATCCCGCCCGGCATACCGATACGTCAGCTTGGTGTGATCGATGCCAAGTTGATTCAATATCGTCGCGTGCAGATCATGAATCGAAACCCGGTTCTCCACGGCCTTAAACCCGAAGTCATCCGTGTTCCCGTAAGCCTGTCCGCCCTTCACGCCGCCGCCGGCCATCCACATCGTGAAGCCATACGGATTATGATCACGACCGGTACCGCTCTCCGACACTGGCGTGCGGCCAAACTCGCCGCCCCAAACCACCAGGGTCTCATCCAGCAATCCGCGCTGCTTCAAATCTCGAATCAAGGCGGCCGCGGCGCGGTCCATATCCGGACACCGCTCGCGCAGATTCTTGTCGATGTCCTTATGGTCGTCCCACACCTGCCCGGCGCCATAGTTGATGTGGACATACCGGACCCCGCTCTCCACCAGTCTCCGGGCCAGCAAACAACCGTTCGCAAACGGAGTGGTTCCATAATCGGCGCGAATCGCTTCGGTCTCCTTGCGGATGTCGAAGATATCCATCGCCTCAAACTGCATCCGGTACGCCGCTTCCATTGACTTGATGCGGCCTTCCAAAAACTCGTCGGCCCCGAACGAATCGCTGAAGTTGCGGTTCAACGCCTGCATCGCATCCAGTTCCTTGCGCTGCGCCTTATTGTCCAGCCACTTATTGCGCAGGTCCGGAATCATCTTCTCCGGCTCCACTTCGGTATCGCTGAACGACACGCCCTGGAACTCCGCCGGCAAAAAACCCGAACGCGAAAGCGACCCGCCCGCCCCTCCGCCGCCCGGCGTCAAGACCACGAACGAAGGCAGATTCTGATTCTCAGACCCTAAGCCATAGGTGATCCAGGCGCCCGTAGACGGCCTTGTGGCCAGAATGCTGCCCGTGTGATACAGGCTCCGTGCCGGCGTATGCGTTGGATTGAACGTGTACATCGACCGGATCACGCACACATCGTCAATCACCGAACCCATTTGCGGCAGCAGTTCGCTGATCTCTACTCCGCCGCGGCCGTACTTCTGAAACTTGAACGGCGAAGGTAGCAATCCGCCCGTCTGCCGCTCCGTGCGCAAGTCCACTGAATTCGGCCTCTGCCCTTGAAACTTCACCAGTGCCGGCTTGGGGTCGAACATATCCACATGAGATGGACCGCCGGCCATGAACAGCGAGATCACGTGCTTGGCCTTCGGTGCAACGCGTGGACCCAGGTAGCGCCCCAGCTCCGCGGCATTCAATCGCGGCTCAGCGAACATTCCGGCCAGCCCGACCGAACCCAGTCCGCCGCAGAGGGATTGCAACATTGCACGGCGTGAAATCATGGCCAGAAAATTACCTCGTTGGTGGAGAGAAGGATGTGGCTGTATTGCTCCACCGTTCCTTCAGACAGATAACTGAGTGCAAGATCCATCTCTCTCGAACTTGGATCCCTAGACAATATTTTACGATAGAGACCGTGTACCTTCGCCGAATTATCAGCCTCCTCCGCCACACTCTCAGCCAGCGCGCGGCCCTCTTCGCGCATGAATGGGCTATTCATGATGAACAATTGCTGCAGTGAGGAGATGGTCAAATCCCGCCCTGGCGCGGTTTGCGAAGGATCGGGAAAATCGTAAAGCAAGAATAGATTGCTCAGCCGTCCGCGGCTTACCCGGCTGTACACGGTACGGCGGACGCTCTTGTCGGAATCGACGTCTTCCGAAACGCCATACATCCGGTCGCTCAGTTTTCCGGCGGCACGCAGCAGCGAATCTCGATAGGACTCCACATCCAGCCGCCGCGGATTCATCCGCCACAGAAAGGTATTCGTCTGATCGATTTTCTCAGCATCCGCCCGGGGCCGGCTCGCCTGCCGGTAGGCGGACGTCAGCATCATTTCGCGGTTCAGCCATTTCAACGAATATCCGTGCGCGATGAACCGGGCAGCCAAATCGTCGAGCAGTTGCGGATGCGTGGGCTTTTCGCCCTGTGTGCCAAAGTCGCTGGTGGTAGCCGCCAGCGGCCGTCCGAAATGCCAGTCCCATACGCGATTGACGATCACGCGCGCAGTCAGCGGCGCCGCATCCGAAAAAATCCGTCCCGCTAATTCCAGGCGGCCGGAGCCATTCTTGAAGGTGCTGTCCCCGTTCGACAGGACTGTCAGGAAATGGCGCGGAACCACGTCACCCGGCGTGGCCACATTGCCGTGCAGCAGAACGGGAAAATCCCGTGCTTCCCCCTGCTTATAGTTGATGAAGGTGTAGTTGGCATCCGATCCATCCACATACTGCGCGGCTTCAAACACCGCGTTCATGAACGGCTCGGTGGAACCGCGGGGACGGCGTCTCGCCTCCACCATCGGATTGACAGCCGCGCCCGCAGGAGTGGCTTTAGGGACAGGAGGCTTCGGCGCCGCCGGCTTCGGAGGAGGGAAGACGAAATACTTCTCCAGGCTCTTCACCAGCTTCGGATACTGGTCTTCCAGCGCTTTGCTTTCGGTCTTCAGATCTTGAATTTCGGCTTTCCACTTTGCAACGCGCGGCGCGGCATTTTCTACCGTGGACGCTTCTCCGGTCAGCAGGTTTGCCGAATAGTGCAGATCGAACAATCGGTTCTGCATCCACAGATAACGGTTCTCGATCTTCGGATCGATTTCGAACATCGGCCGCTCGGCGCGCATCGTAGAGGCGAAGACGCCAACCAGGCCGTAGTAATCCTTCGTCAGGATCGGGTCGAACTTATGGTCGTGGCAGCGCGCGCAGGCCACCGTCAAACCCATCAGGCCGCGTGTTACCGCATCCACACGCTCATCCCAGTCGTCTGTCAGGAACCCGCCGATGACGTCCGCCGACAACCGCAGATCCTTGTGATACACAGGCGCCGCACCCAAATATCCCAGTGCCCGCATGTCCTCGCGTGAAGTCTCTTTCATCAGGTCCGCCGCCAGTTGCAGTTTCACGAAGCGGTCATAGGGGACATCTTTGTTCATCGACTCAATCACCCAGTCGCGATAACGCCACGCGAACGGATACGGAGGATTGGTCGCCTCCGATGTCGGATTGTCTTCCGCGAACCGTGCCACATCCATCCAATGGCGGCCCCAGCGTTCGCCATAGTGCGGAGACGCCAGCAACCGGTCCACCAGCTTCTCGTAAGCATCGGGCGACTTATCGTTGACGAACTGCTCCGTTTCGTCATAGGACGGCTTGTACCCCACCAGATCGATATAGGCGCGCTGTACCAGAGTTCTCGCATCCGCCGCAGGCGAAGGAGTCAGCCCCTTCTCTTCCAGCTTGGCCAGGATGAACGCGTCGATCTTCGTCTTGGCCCAGGCAGTATCTTTCACGGCCGGCGCCGGAATTTCCTGCACCGGCTGGAACGCCCACCACTTGCGGCCTTGCTCAATCGGCATTCCCCGCAGCGGCGCGGGAGTGCTGGCGGTGGTTGGCGCATCCTTGCGCGGGTCTACGGCACCCGAGGCAATCCACTGCTCAAAATCGGCGATCACCGTATCGGGCAATTTTCCGGTCGGCGGCATCTGCAACTGCGGATCGGTAAATCGCAGCGCCTTCACCAACTGGCTTTCTCCCGGCTTACCCGGCACCAGAATGGGACCGAGCGCTCCACCCTTCTGCATCCCGGCCTTCGTGTCGAGGATAAGCCCGCCCATGGGAGCTTTTAATTTCGAAGAATGGCAGCCATAACACTTCGTCGCCAGCACTGGACGGATCTTTGTCTCAAAAAACGAGGCGTCCGGAACTTGTGCAAGCAAAGACGTGGCCAGCAGCGGGAGGAGAAGGTGGAAGCGAGGCATACGAATTGTGCAGTCATCTTAACTTTAAGTCTTTTCCGTTTTTCTCCGCAACGCTCAACGTTTGATAGAGTAGCTAACGGTCTATGAAACTACTTTGTTTATGGATGTTGGTGCTGGGAATCGGCGGCGCCGAAACGATTGTCAACGGACGGCGCTCCGTGGTTCTCAAGGGAAGTTCCGCGCAGCTTACGGTGGATATCGCCGGTGGATCGATTGTAGACTTCCACTTGCTCGATGGCGGCCTGAACCCGCTGCAGTGGGAAGAGAAAGGCGCGGCCACCGTTCCGCGGCCCATGGGCCATTTCCTCTGCCTGGACCGTTGGGGTGCTCCTTCGGATGCAGAGAAGGCCAACGGCATGCCATTTCACGGCGAGGCGACCCGCGTGGAATGGAAGGTTCTGAGCGAAGCATCCTCCGCTGCCGCTATGTCGGCCCAGTTGCCAATGGCAGGAATCGCCATTCGCCGGCAAGTGCGCCTTTCCGATTCCGGCCCTGTGTTCCTGGTAACGGAATCGGTGAAGAATGAGAACAAACTCGGCCGCGTATACAACATGGTGCAGCACGCCACTATCGGTCCGCCGTTCCTCGACGAGAACACGGTAGTCGATTCCAATGCCCGCAAGGGCTTTGCGCAGGGCGGCCCGATGCCGCATCCCGAAGAGCCTTCCGTGTACTGGCCGCAGGCTTTGAAGGAAGGCGCGCCCGTGAACATGCGCATGCTGACGAACGATCCGATGCCCAATGTCGTGTCGTACACCATCGATGACGGGTACGGTTGGGTGACCGCGGCCAATCCGCAAAAGGGACTGCTGATCGGCTACATCTGGAAGACCTCGGACTATCCGTGGTTCAACGCGTGGCGCGACGTGAGGGGCGGCCGTCCGGTCGCGCGCGGGCTGGAGTTCGGTACGACAGGTCTTCATCAACCCTATCCGATTCTGGTAGCCAAAGGATCGATCTTCGGCCGCCCGATCTACAAGTTTCTGGATACCGGCGAAACGCAAACCCGTTCGTACGCAGGCTTCCTGACAAAGATACCGGCGGGATTCACGGGCGTCGCCGCGGTGACGTACTCCGACGGCAAGCTTGTTTTGCAGGGGCGTGATGGCAAGCCGATCACGCTGACCGTCGGCGCTCTATTCCCCAACTGACGAACGGCGGCGATAAAGCTGAAATGTTCTCTGATGTCGAGGCGTCTTGTAGCCATATGAAAAATAATCCGGTCGGTTGGTTCGAGATTTACGTGACGGACATAATTCGGGCGCGGCATTTCTACGAAGCGGTGTTAGCCGTGAAATTAACAGCCCTGGAAAGCCCGGAGTCCAGCGTGGCTGCCATGTGGACGTTTCCGATGGAGCAGGACGTACCCGGCGCGGCGGGAGCGCTCGTGACGATGAAAGGAACCGAACAGCCCAGAGGCAACGGCACGATTGTGTACTTTACCTGTGCTGATTGTGCAGTGGAAGCAAAACGGGCGCCAGCCAACGGCGGAAGCATCATGAAAGATAAATTCTCGATCGGCGCCTACGGCTTTATCGCCCTGGTTGTGGACCTCGACGGGAATGTGATTGGGCTGCATTCCAGGCAGTAGGCCGCGCTACAAGGATGGAAGGTCCTGGCCGGGGAGGGTAGGCCCGAACCTCGAGGTCGCTCGCTTGCGCGCCTATTACGTGCAACCCCACACACTGCAGTCTGGATCAGTGATAGGATTTGATCCACAGTGCCCCACGTTTGTCAATCCTCCTTCGAGACGATTGTCGTGCGGGCCTCATTTTTATAAAGTAGCTACAGCTTCCAAGGCACAACTGGACCGGCAATTCTCGTTGTGACAGCGGGGTTTGTACTTCCATGTAAAAAGGGGTTCCCATGCGAACAAAGCTGTTTGCCATCGTTATTTCCGCCGTAGGATTGTTTGTTCCCGCGTTCGGACAGACCTTCGGCGACATCAGCGGCGCAGTAAAAGATACAAGCGGCGCTACAATTTCCTCCGTTCAAATCACCGTAACGAACGTTGACACCAACGCCATCCGCGGCGTTATTTCCAACGAAGCTGGATTCTTCAGCTTCCCAGCCCTTACTCCCGGAACTTACAATCTGAAAGCCGAAAAATCGGGCTTCAAGACGGTGACGCGTCCGGCAATTCTCATTCAGGTCCAGCAGAGCGCACGTGTCGACGTGGAAATGCCCGTGGGCCAAGTCAGCGAATCAGTTGAGGTATCTGCAACGGCTGCGCTGCTCACAACCGAGAATGCCACCGTCGGCACGGTCGTCGAAAATAAGCGCATCGTTGAGCTGCCGCTGAACGGCCGCAACTATCTGCAACTTGTCTCGCTATCGCCGAATGTCAGCTATGGATTTGGCAGCGCTGGTCAGGCCGGCTCACGGCAGGGCGGAGATCGCGCCTCTCAGAATATTTCAGTAGCGGGACAACGAAGCTACTTCAACAACTTCACCCTGGACGGCGTAAATAACACCGATCCGAACTTTAACACCTACGTAATTCAACCTTCCGTGGACGCGCTGCAAGAGTTCAAGGTCCAATCGGGCGTCTATCCCGCGGAGTTTGGCCGCCAGGCAACGCAGATCAATGTTTCGACGAAATCAGGCACCAATGAATACCACGGCGCACTTTTCGAGTTCCTGAGAAACGACAAACTGGATGCCGCAAACTATGCCTTCACCACCGCACGGCCCGCCAAAGATCCGTTCAAGTGGAACCAGTATGGATTCACTCTCGGCGGTCCCGTATGGATTCCCAAAGTTTTCAACGGTAAGGACAAGCTGTTTTTTATGGCGAACTACGAGGCATTCCGCCAGCGGAGAAACGTGCAAGCGACGTACGATCTACCGTCAGCGGCCATGCGCACCGGCAACTTTTCGGAATTGCTCGCACGTAATCCCGCGGGCGTCATCTACGATCCAACTACCAGGTCTGTCGGAGCCGACGGGACTATCACAGCGACGCCGTTCCCAGGAAATGTGATACCCACGAATCGAATCAATCCGATCTCGACTAAGTTGTTAGAGTTCTACCCGACGCCCAATCTGCCAAACGCGTCACTGGTTCGGGATCATCAAATTTCCCAGAGCCGCCCAATTAACAAAGACCAGTTCATCCTGCGCATGGATTATTTGGAGTCGCCGAATTCGCAATGGTTCGGCCGCTATAGCTGGGGCGATGAAAACCTGTTGAACAAGGCGCTCTATCTCAACGGATTTCAGGTGTTGACGAACGTGGAACAATACATGGGATCGAACGTGCGTGTATTTGGCGCGAACAAGGTTAACGAGTTCCGGTTTGGATTGACGCGGTTCTTCAATTCTGCCGGCCGCGAACTGGCTTTCGTTCGCGATGTCACAAGCCAGATCGGCATTCCGGGTGTCAAAGGTGGAGCTCCTGTGACATGGGGCATTCCCTCTATCGGCATCACCAACTACAGCGGTTTCGGTGACGACAGCGAAGGGCCCTATGCCAACGACAATAATTCCATGCAGTTCGTGGATAACTTTTCGTGGACTCACGGCAAACATGCATTCCGATTCGGCGGCGAGGTTCGCCGCGACCGGTATGACCAGGTGGGCAACCAGTTCGCTCGGGGTTCGTTCGGCTTCGACCCCGACGCAACCGGCATCAGCGGAGCGACTGCTTCCTCCCGAATTGGCGGCGACGCGTTCGCCGACTTCCTTCTGGGTTATTCCAAGCGCTCGGAAAGCGCGGTGCAGATCGCATCCGCGCAGTTCCGGAACTTCAGCTACGGCGCCTACTTCGATGATGTATGGAAGGTGAGGCCGAACGTTACGGTGAATTTCGGGCTGCGCTACGAATTGACTCCGCCGTGGGAAGACCAGACCGGCACTCTCTTTACCGTGGCTATTCCGCAGGACATCCGGGGCAATCCGGTGGCCGACCGCAGCTTGCACCCATACTTTCTGCGGCAGGGCGCGGGCGACCCGTATGCCGGGATCAATATCCGCTGGCCTGACGTTACTGTCAAGCGCGACGGGACTTTGGGAAACCGCTTGGTCAAAACAGACAAGACCAACTTTGCTCCGCGCTTGGGAGTGACATGGAACCCGGCTGCCAAATGGGTTGTGCGCGCCGGCGCCGGAATCTTCTATTCGCAGGACACCGGTAATCCCCGTTTCGATATGGCGCGGAACCTGGCAGGCAGGACGCGTGTGGAAGCGATCGGCAACGACCTTTATACGTTCCAGACGGCGCTGGCCGGTTTGGCCGGCGGCAATACAACCGCCAACGTGTTCAGACCGTACTCCTTCGCGAACGAATATAACCGCTCCACCCCGCGCACGTTCATGTATATGTTGAACGTCCAATATGAGTTGCCTGGAAACCAGGTATTGGAAGTCGGCTATATGGGCAACTCGAGTAAGCACCTTGAGGCACTTCGGGCCGTCAACGAAGCCACGCCCAGCCCAACGGGAAGCATCGCCGACCGTTCCCCGTTCCCCGAATTCGGAAGAATTCAATTGGTAGATAACGGCGGTTACGGAAACTACAACGGGTTGTCGGCGAAGCTGACAAAACGCTACAGCGGCGGCCTGACCTTCATGCTGGGTTATACCTGGTCGAAGACGATGGACACGGGCAGCGCCATCCGGACACACGACGGCGATACGCTATTTCCGCAGAACAGCGGATGCCGGAGTTGCGATTACGGTTTGTCCAGTTTCCACACGGCACACCGGATGGTCAATTCCATCATCTACGATTTGCCCTTTGGAAAGGGACGGCAGCATTCCATCGAAAACCCCGTCCTGAATGCCGTTGCCGGCGGCTGGCAGGTGTCATCCATCATGGCTTGGCAGAGCGGGTTCCCCATCACCGTGCAGTACGGCCAGGACCGCTCGAACACAGGCGCCGGTTTTGACCGGCCGAATGCAACGGGAATCAGCCCGAATGACATTTCCAACCGCACGACCCAGCGCTTTTTCAATACCGCGGCATTTGTGCTGCAGCCGTTCGGCAGTTACGGCAATGTCGGCCGGAACACGCTGATTGGTCCCGGGATCTTCAATCTTGACGGATCCCTGCTAAAGAACTTTTACGTGCAGGAGAGAAAGTACCTCCAGTTCCGGTTCGAAGCTTTCAATGCGCTGAACCATCCGAATTGGGG
Source organism: Bryobacteraceae bacterium (assembly GCA_040002435.1). Classification (GTDB taxonomy): domain Bacteria; phylum Acidobacteriota; class Terriglobia; order Bryobacterales; family Bryobacteraceae; genus JANXXV01. The sequence goes on along the minus strand of JBDUEM010000159.1, from coordinate 151 downwards.
AAACCCGAGCGTCAACATTACGAACCCGAACTCCTTCGGAACAATTGGAGGGACACGGGGCAATATGCGTCAGTTGCAGCTTGCTCTGAAATTCGTCTTCTGAGTGTGCCATGAGCAAAAGAGTCGGCGACAGACGGCTCTTTTGCGTAAC
>JBDUEM010000158.1:0-17121 GCA_040002435.1 Bryobacteraceae bacterium | reverse complement strand
AGGGGTCGCCCTTGTAAAGAATCGATGCCAATTGGAACGCGGTAAATGCGTCGGCGACTTTCGCTCCAAAGGGCGTGCTCACAGCCGCTGCCACACTATTTAGGGCAGTGATGGCGGTCACGAAGGTCGGATCCGCGTTGGGAACGTAGTTGTTCACAATGATGAGACGGCCGGAATAATTTGCGCGGATGTTAAACAGGATTTGGGTCAGGTTCCCCGCGTACACAGTCAGCACTCCCGGCAAGCCGACTGCCACGCAAGTATTGAATTGTTTCGGTTTGGTGGATGTTGCCGCGCATCTAACTTGTAGTAACGCAAGATCGTTGCCGCCGATGCTCAACGTCACCAGTTCAATATTACTATTCGTCCGCAGCTGCGAGATAGCGAATGCATTCTGGGAACCGTCGTACTGAGTGTGGAGACCAATCGAATATTTGAACCCCTCACATCCAATATCGATCTCCTTTTCGTTCAAGAAACTTGCGCTTGACTGGCCCGGACAGGCGGCGTTGATCTCCTTCTGCACCTTTTCTATCGCAGCCACAACTTCCGGATACCCGGTGAATTTATCGGGAGTGGGAAGCGGCTGGTTCGGCACTACTAAAGTGGGGTCGTAGCCAAAGGCGATGGAATCACCCAAGGCCAGATAAGTATTGATCTGGCTATCGCTCGCAAATAGAGGGACGGCCATCAGCACCAACATAGCCGCCCGCCTCGCAATTAATCTCTGCAATAAGCACCTCCGATTCGTCCGTAATCTTACCACGGGGTTCCTTTTTTTAACGGAACGAATTGATGCGTGAAAGAGTATATCGAGACAAAGCTAACCAGCATGTGTTTTGTATGCGGCGACCGACACATTCCCAGATAGGAAGCTAATGTCGGCTACCGCTTCTTCTACACCCGATGATTCTGAATCGCGTGAGGCGCGTTCACTTCTTCCCGCCAAAGGTGCCCCGCACCGAAACTCCAGCTCCAAACTCAAAACTCCTGTCCGCACCGCCTGCCGGGTCGTGAAGATTCGGGTCGGGCCGGTTCAGCTTCATGGAAAAATAAGGGCCCAGGGAGGCCGACTTCCCCAAGGGAACGTACAGATATTTCAAGATCGGGAGCTCTGGCGCTAAGTCGAACGTGAAGTGGTCGGCGATCGCATCGAAATTGTAGATCGTTCCCATTCCGGGAGCACTGCCGGCAACAATTTGATGGCTGTCCAAATGGCAGTCCGTAATGTCCCCGATCTCAATATGCAGGCCGATTCCTACTCCGCTTTGCCGGAAGCTGTCACCCTTCGCACGCATCGCATTGAACGTACCCGAGACCGTGCTCTTGTCGTCAGGCTTGAGTTGATCCTTGAGTCTTTGTACGCGGCACCGGAGCCCGTTGACATCCTTGCAAAAGAATTTGAAGCCCGTGGGCTGCGGGTTTCCCATCACTTCCATGATGCCCTTATACGTGCCCGGCTTGGCCGTATCGATGTAGGCGTCAATGCATATGCCGACGGCCTTAAGCGCACCCATAATAAGGTTGATCTCTCCGAGATGATCCGGGATCTCTTTGCCACCCCAGATTCCGTGCTTTCGATAATCTGACCAGACGCCCATGCGCCGATGGTACGGAGGACCGTCGAGGGAGTCAAGGGGTGGGTAGCGCCGCGGCCCGGAGACGTCAGCTCAATTGCCCGTGGGGGGAAACTCCTGAATAATCAGTACTGCGGTGGTGAACCGCAAAGTGGGCATCCAGAAATTAAAGCTGCTGTACTATTGCACTTTTGCCGATCGCAGCCGCATAGTGACACTAGGAATCTGAAATCTGCATTACCCAAAGAAGAGGCCAATTTGTACACCGCTGATCGCAGAAAAGAGGCCCGTTTTCCAACCGATGAGATCGCAGAAATGCGGTTCTCACGCCTTGGTCTCGGCCCCACTATAGAAGCCCGGGTTTGTGACATTTCCAAGTCGGGACTTCGGATTGAAGTCAGCCGTCAGTTGCCGGTCGGGTGCAAGGCTGCAATCCAGATGGGCGAGGTTCTCATCTCGGCGGATGTGCGGCGTTGCCGCCAGATAGGGCCGCAGTCTTACGAGGTAGGATTGAGGATCAACGAAGTAAAAAAGCAATTCAAGGTAAAATCCTGGCTGCCGTGGCGAATTGGGCGCACGGCGCCTGCCCCATCCCGGCCAGCTTCTGATCCTCCGAATTCCGCTTGCTAAAATAGCGGGGTCAGCGCTCAGTTACCGCTCCGCGAATCCCGTTCATTCCCGGCGCGCCGCTCAGCGCAAATTTCAGGAGAACCGGTGATATCCAAGCCCTTTGAAGCCAACGCGTCCGGACGTGACGAAGAATTGGTCCGCTACATCAACTTGAAGCTCGCCGCCTTGGGCCAGCCCACAAGCGCATCCACGGCCGATCCTTACTTTTTGGAAATCGCAGCTCCTCTGCTGCGCAATTATTATCAGAAAGACCAGTTGCTGGGGGACCGTCTTTGTCCGGCGGATGCCCGCGTACAAGCGTTCTTAGACGACTACCTGGCCGGCGCCGCTACTGGCGGCGTGGCGCGCCTCCCTTCTAGGACATTTGCCCTGGACCGTCCCGGTCTCGCGCGCGTCATGTCCCTCCCGCCGGACGCCGATCAGTTGTCGTCGCCCTATGTTCAGTCCTATCGCATCCCGCAGGGTATCCTGCACAATCCGAAAAGCGATCGCAGGACCACCAAGGGCATCTTCCATATCGTGGAGGGCGGGCTGCCCATTCCGGCGGACAAGATCGGCGTGCCCAAACAAACCTTCGCTGCTCTGCTGGCCGAGGCGCTCCGCCCCCCGGCCGGTGTGATGGCGCTGCCGTTCACTGCATCGCAGACGGACCAGGTGCGGTTGTTTGTCACCCTGCTGTTGCGTCCGCTGGTTTGCCCCGCCACCGGATCAGCGCCGGCGAAGACGATGGAGACGCGATTCTTCGTACCTGCCAGCCTGGTGAGCAATCTCGATTTCGTCGAAGGCATTTTCGGGAATGGCGGCGATCCCTATCTTCCGGAGAACGATGCAGCGCTGGACGTGATGCATTGGACCGGCCACACCGGTTGTGTGATTCTGGCGCCGCACCTGATCGGACTCAACAAGAGGGATCTTGGCCTGCCTCATTTCGATGTAGCTACGGAACGACAGCGCCGCGAAGGGATGTGCTGGCGCGAAGATTCCGAAATCTACAATGACGGCGGCGCCTTCAAGATCGCCTGCCGCGATCAGCGCGGCGTGATGGTCACCATCATCGCGGACAACTACTACGGCTATTGCAAGAAAGAAGTGAAGACGCAGATCAGCTTTGCGGCGAACCTCTTCGGCATGTGCGAGGAAGAGCACGCCGGAGGCGCCATCGCATTCCCCGCCTACGTACTGGGTCAGCAATTCTACGCCGGCCGCACGGTGCTTACCAAGAAAGTGACTTTCGATCAGGCCATGGTCTGGCTGGGAAATCGCGTGGACATTCAACCTGAAGGATTTGCGACGGACCGCCGCTACCCCGACATTTTCTACGTTCCGGAGAATGCCGAATTCAGTGTGCGCGAAGGCACGGTTAAGTGGGAGCGCCGGAACGGCGGATGGCACCAGCTGACGCTCCGCGCCAGGGAAACGTATGTGCTGCCTTGGGGAACCAAGATCCGACTGGAGAAACAGACGGGCGGCACGGCTTGGCGCCTGGTGGCTTCGCGCGCGGACGGAATCCTGTGCCACAAACCGTGCACCGTTTCCGGAGGCGGCAAGTCGGAAATTTCGAAATCCATCGGCAGCATTATTTTGAAAGGGCCCGTTTTCGTCAGCGACTTTGATCGCGAGATGGACGAAGTGGCGGCGATCCTCCAGAGGGATTTTTCGCGCATCTACAAAAGCACCCACTCGGAGGCCCGCGCGCAACGGCCTATCCTCAGTACGGAGCGGTCGCTGGGATCGGTGATCAAGCTGATGACGCCTTCGCCTGAATACGTGGACGCCCACAACGATTGGCTGGCGACGGTTCCGCAAATTGTGCGGCAGCTTCTCATCACCGTAAAGCGTTATTACCGTCCTGACTGGGGCGATGCATGGCGCGAGCACTTCAGCGTGGACCGCATCAATGGGTTTCTTGGCCATGAGTTGAAATTCGAAAGTCAACGGCTGGTAGGCAATTACCTGCGAATGGGCTACGACCCGAATGGCTCCTGGCGCATCTATAAACTTCGCCCCGATTTCCACCCGGCTGACAAGGTGCAGGTGGAAGACGATATCACCGCTTCGGTCGTGCTGCCCAAAGAGAGCTTGAACAACCTCGATCCGGAGTACAGCAATCCCAGTGTCAAGCTCGTACAGAACTGCGAGACGCTGTTATTCCAACGTCCCGACGACGCCATTCACCGGGGCTTTGATAAGGATGCGGAAGCCGACCTTGCCTCACCCGGCACATTCATCTCCAACTTCGAGCCGCTATCCGTGGAACAGGTGCAGGCGCTGGTGGATCAGGTGGTGGAATTCGACAAATTCACCGAGCCGATGAAGCGCTTGCTTTTGGATTTCGCCACGAATCCTCACGAGTCATTCGCTGTCTCGTCTGCCCATCCACGCATGGTGGACGGAAGTCCATCGAAGAATCCGCGCTACCTGCAGAAGCGCCCGGACCTGATGGACCCCCGCTCCACTTACCTGGCGGAAATCGGTACTCGCCTCGCCCGGGAGATTCCTTCTGAAAACGCGGCGCACTTTCCCGTCAGCGGAGTGCTGGCAGGCCGCCGGAACAACCCACCTGATCTGAAATTGGGCATTCCCCCGCTTGCCGTCTACAACCCCATTCATTATCAGGATCTGCCGGAATTGTTCATGGATTTTATCTGCAGCCTGACAGGGAAGTCTCCATCCACAACCGGGTTCGGCAGTGAAGGCGCTTTAACCAAGGGACCCTTCAACGCTTTGCCCCCAGTGGTGGACATCAACAACGCTCTGGTGTCGGCCATGGTTACCGGATACGCGGGCTTCACTACCGCGGCCGGACACGTCGGACCGCATTACCGCGTGGACCACGACAACAGCATGTTGGTTCCGGAATTGTGGTGCCGCATGAGAGTGGCTGAGCGGAGCGCGCCCTTCCTGATGGAGAACGGCTACCTGGAAAAAGTGGAAGACTTCGAATTCGAAGGACGCACTATCCGAGCAAGCCGCCTGGGTTACCGCATTACCGCGTCTTTCGTAGACCGCTTCCTGGGCCGTATTTTTGAACTGCCGAACGCAGTGTTTCCGGAAGACCTGCTGCGCCCCGAAAAGCAGGACATCACTGTCTTCGCGGCCGGCGTGGACGCCATCGTGGAAGCGCAGCGCATCGTGGCCCTACTCTACTTTGAAGATGGCAGTGTAGAGTCGGCCTGCCCGCCTATCAAAGCGCTGCTGCATATTATGGCCCACGGCGAATTTGAGGGAATGCGGGAAGACGATCCGCGCATCCGCAAAATGTTCACGCGAGAATCGCTGCTAGAAAGCGAATGGTACCAAGAGCGTCTGAAAGCCAAGCAGAAAGTCGATATTGATTTATGGACCCGTCATGTAGCTGCGCTGGAATCCGTAGAAGGCCCGGCAGATCCGCGTCTGGCCGCGGCCCTCGAGGAATTGGATCGGGTGAGGAGCGAAGCCTACCTCACACAGCTAGTGGGTACGATTGGAGCAGATCCATCTTTGCGCTAGCTTCGCTTCCGACTTCCGGCAACTCATCGGAGATCACGTTAAAGGCCGACAGAGGGGCCAATCCGAATGACGTAGTGATTGCGACATCGGATGCGTCGCGCCCAACGGCCATCAACACACGGCCCACTCTGGGCGTATTGTGGCGGGCGTCAAAAGTCCACCAGCGTCCATCCAGGTAGACCTCGAACCAGGCGCTGAAGTCCATGGGCGCCGGTACGGCAGGTACGCGGATGTCTCCCAAATACCCGGTTGCGTATCGGGCGGGGATGTTTACGCAGCGGCAAAGGGTAATCGCGAGGTGCTGGAAGTCGCGGCATACGCCGTTGCATTCGTCGTGCACCTCGAGTGCGGTTTTTGTCGATCGCGCGAAATGATATCCGAACGCCACCTTCTTGTGAACATAATCGCAGATGGCCTGGACACGCGGCCATCCTGGCTCGATGCCTCCAAACAATCCCGCGGCGAGCGGCGAGAGGCGGTCCACTTCGCAATACCTGGAATTCATTAAGAACTGCAGAGTCTCGTGCGGCAATTCGTGCACGGGAACCTGGCGCGCATCCCAGTTCACGGCGTCGGGTTCGCCGGAATCCCGGATGAGGGTGGAATTGTGCAGGCGCAGCATACCTTGCGGGGCCAAAAATCGGGAGCAGAGATTGCCGAATCCGTCGATGTACTGCTCAACCGGCACCGCCGGATCAATCTGTACACGGTCGCTCTCCAGCAGGTCGTGAGCACGGGAGGGGTGCACATGCAGCATAGCGAGCATCGCCACAGGTGCGGAAATTTGAAATTGAAGGTCGTAGCCTATTCGAATCAACATAAATATTCAACTCGAAAAGTGGACGGAATAACCTGCTGAATGTTTCATCGCCCCGTCCAGATTTTCTGCGGCTGATCGAACCGCTGAGCTTAGAATGGGACTGATGACCTTTTGTCTCGGTATCACGGTGGATGATGGACTGGTGGGCATTGCCGATACCCGCGTGCTTTCCGGCAGTGAGTCGCTGATGGCAAAGAAGGTCGCGACGTATCAGGGGCCCGGCTTCTCCTTCTTCGTCCTGACCTCTGGACTGCGATCCCTCAGGGATAAAGTACTTCTTTGCTTTGAGGAAGCCTACGCCAGAAAAAGTGAATCCCGCGATCGTCTCTTCAAAATCGTCAACCTTTACGCGGACCAGGTGCGCAAGATCGCTATAGAGGACGGAGTGGCTCTGCGCGAGGCCGATCTCCGCTTCAACATCCACTCCCTGATTGGGGGGCAGATGTCCGCCGATTCCGCGCACCGCCTGTTCCTCGTCTATCCGGAAGGTAATTGGGTGGAGATCGGTCCTGATACGCCTTACCAGATCATTGGCAACTCCGGATTCGGGAAGCCCATCCTGGAACGCGCACTCACCAAAGTAGATCCGCTGCTATACGCATTCAAGCTGGGTGTTCTTTCTTTCGATGCCACCCGGCTCTGCGCTTCAGATGTAGACTTTCCGCTCGATGTGCTGCTTTACACCCGGGGCAGTTTCAAGCTGGTGGAGCATCGCTATGACCGCGAAGACCTGAAGCAGATCTCCAACTGGTGGCAAGAACGAATGCGTGCGGCGATAGACGAACTCCCATCCAAATGGGTGGAGAGCGCCTTCTCTAAGCTCTCCGCGGGAGCCCGTATTCCGGAAACTGTACCCGACAGCTAAGCAGTAAAGTTCATCATCGAGCCGCGGGCCTGGCGAAACCCTGCGCCTGCATCCAGTAATAAAATTCATCAATCCAATGGTCGCTGCTGGTACCCTGCTTTCGCATACCGAAGCCGTGGCCGCCGGCGCTGTAAATGTGAACCTCGGGCTTGTGGCCTGCTGACTTTAAGGCGTCGTGGAACTTGACTATCGCGTCGAGGACCAGAGGGTCATCCTGGGCCCATGCCAGGAACACGGGCGGGAGTTTGGTTGGGATAGGAGGCATCACGCCGAACGGACCGCCGTAAATGGGTGCCGCGAAATTCGGACGGGCCGCCGCGTCCTGCTGCAGCAGCGCTCCGCTAACGACCATCGCTCCGGCCGAGAAGCCCACCATGCCGACCTTATCGGGAGCAATGCCCCACTCGGCCGCGTGCTGCCGGACCACTTTCAACGCCTGAATCCCGTCGGCGATGCCGTACTTGCCGGCTTCGTCCATGTTCATCTGAGGAATGCCTTCCTGACGTTTTTCCATGATCCGATACTTGAGCACGAACGCTGCGACGCCTTTCTCCTGAAGCCAGCGCGCCACGTCGTGGCCTTCGAGATCGATGGCCAAGGCGACGAACGCTCCGCCGGGAGCGATGATGACGCCGGTTCCCGTAGCTTTGGCCGGCGGCGGAAGGTAGACCGTGAGAGTCGGCGTGACCACGTTGAAGACGACGGTTCCGACTGGTGTCTTCTCCGCTATTCTTTCCTTCTGGGTCCAGGTTTCTGATCCAGGAGCTACTCCGGGCCAGATGTTTAAAGTCTGCGCAGAGGCGCAACAGGCGGCGAGAAGCGAGAGGGCAAGTGCTTTGAGAATTGTGCTTCCTTTAACGCTGTGGCGTCACTTGATGCGTCGCGGCGGGTTTTGCCTTCGCCTCTACGATACCTGAAATGCCCTTGTAGGAGAGTTGTACGCCCACATAAAGCAGCCAAATGCAGAGCGCCAGCCTGAGCTTCTTGGGGGGCATTGAGGTAGCAAGCTGCGTCCCTATCAGCACTCCCGGAATGCCACCAATCAGCAGCTTGGTCAGAATCGCGGTGGGTAGCCCGGTCAGTCCCACATGAATGCTGCCGCCGAACATCGAGAGCAGCAGTCCGAATGCCAGGTCCGTACCTACTATCTGCGCCGGAAGCAGATTCGTAAACCGCATGAGCACGACGGAACCTAAGGCGCCTGCGCCAGCGGAAGAAAAGCCCACTTCGAGTCCAATGGGCGCCACCATCCACGAAAGCCACTTTTCCGAGATCGGTTTGGAGACGACGCGGTTAGCCAGTCCGCGCATCAGCGTGGCGCCGGCAGAAAAGACAATGGTGAAACCTACCAGGATGAGCACCGGCTCATTCATCGAGGCTTTGTCCATCGATGCGAGCAGCAGGCTTCCCAGTAACACGCCAGGCAAGCCACCGGCTGCCAGATATCCCAGAATGCGAAAGTTGATTTGCCCGCGCATGAAGTAGATAGGCGCGGCGACCATCTTTACCACTGTGCCAAAGACGAGCGCGATGGTGACGGCTTGCGTAGTGGACTGTGCAAAAAACAGGATCAGAACGGGCGCGGTAATGCTACCCGCGCCGATGCCTGTCATGCCGATTGCGAGCGCGATTAAGAATCCTGCGACAATTTCCATCTGCTCCCATTGAGACTACCACACATATGCCCTATTGACGATCTAATCAATAGGGTGTTTCAGAAAATCAGTCGCAGCGCTAATTGAACCGTCCGTGCCGTCTTCGCGGAGCTGATGATTCCGAAGTCCGGATTTCCCAGCGTATGGCCGGGAATATCGAAGTTGGCGAAGTTTCCGACGTTGAAGAAAGACCCGCGGAATTCGGACTTGAAGCGCTCCGTCAGGCGGAACACCTTGGCGGTGCTGAAGTCCACGGTGTTACTCGCCGGTCCGCGCAGCACGGAGCGAGGCGAGTTACCGAACTGAAAATTCGGGGGATGCACGAATGCCGCAGTATTGAAATAGTGCTGCAGCGTGCTGCCGGAACCCAGGCGCGGATCGCCCGCCAGGTTGGGCCGGAGGGTGCCTGCGGGAAATCCGTTGGTGGTGTTCGCGGAATCGTAGACCGTAAAGTTAGCCCCGGACTGCACATTCATGTAAATGCCAAGGTGCCATCCGCCCGCCACCAGATTCAGCGCCCGGTTCTTGGTGAACTGGCGAATCTCATACAATCCGGTGAACAACAGGTGATGAGGGATGTCGGTTCCACTCAATGCCTTGTCGAGCCGGCGGTTGTACTGATCCATGTAGCTTCCCGGGTCGCCGAATTCGTCGCCGGAAGCAACGTCATCGATGAATTTCGAGAACGTGTAGTGCGCCAGGAACGAAAGCCCATTCGAGAAACGGCGCTCCGTCTTGAAGAAGACGCCGTGATAGGAAGAGTTACCGATGGCCGGATTCAACAGCGTCACATTGCTGAACTGCGGAAACGGCCGGAGCGGCTGGGTGTCGCCTGGTCCAAACAAATTAGTGGGAACCTGATTCAGGCTCAGATCGTTGGCGGCAAGGTGGTGGCTGACGTTTCCGATGTATCCGGACTCAACGAGAACATTGCCGAAGAACTCCTTCTGCAGGTCGAAATTGAATTGGTAGGAGACGGGAGACTGGCGGTTGCGGTCAAAGAACGTGACGGCTGTAGTGGGCTTCTGGCCGACTTTCACAGCGCCGAATCCTGGAGTATCAATCGAAGGACGAACATAGGCCGGAAAGCCATTCGCCAGAAGCAGAGCATAGGTGGTGTCCTGCTGCGAACTGACGAAACTCGCGTTGTCCGCAAAACCCAGCGATGCACCAGTCGTGACGGAGTTGCTCAGGTTCGGGCCATAGAACAATCCGCCACCGCCGCGAATCACCAGATCGCGCGCAAACGGGGCCTTATAGGCGAAGCCCACGCGCGGTCCGAAGTTTTTGTAGTTGGCAGCAAAGGAAGTGTTCGGAATGCCGTTTTGGCCGGCGAATGTGACCACGCCCGGCGTTCCCGACACTGGATTGATGCCGGTCCTATCAAAGGCATTCAGCTTGTTGTTGTCTACTCTGCGCGGCGTTTCCACTTCCCAGCGCAAACCGATGTTCAGCGTGAGCCTGTCGGTGACCCGATAGTCATCCTGAACGTATGCGGCCCAGTAAGCGGCTCTCGAAGTAATGACGTCTGATTTGTTCAGGGACGCTGAATTCGCCGCGCCTACAAGAAAGCTCGCATAGGCCTCGCCGCTGGTAGACGTGCCCGGAAGACCCGTGATCAGCCGATTGAAGACGAGGTTTCCGGAGGACGACAGATCGTTCGACTCATTGTTATATCCGAAGCGGTACTCGACGCCCGCCTTGAAGGCGTGCTTGCCGGCGAACTTCGAGATGGAGTCCTGAAACTGGGTGTCACGAATGGGGGTTTGCAGGCGGGCGATCGAACTGTTGGCAATGCCCTGGCTTCGGAGCAGTGCATAACCCGCCACATTGAAGGTTGGGAACGCGGCCGCGCTTACGCCCGTCAGGCCGATCTTTCCCGCCAGGTTCTCTTCTTTGCCGGCGCGTGTCTGCAGATACTTGCGCTGCATGTAGCTAACCTGAAAACTGTTCAGCAGCGTCGGATTGAAGGTATGGATGTAGGTGCCGAGGACGCTTTGAATGCGTACATCGGAATTGACCGCCAGCGGGTCCGAGTCCGCAATCCCGTACGAGCCTGAGTTATCCGTGTAGGAATCGTTGATGTAGTAGCGAGCCGAGACGCGGTCTTTTTCGCTGATGCTGTGATCGAGTTTCCCGACCACGATATTCCGGTTCAGAATGTTGCCGCTGTTCGCCAGGAAATTGTTTGCGCCGTTGGCGCCGCCATTCCGGTTCGGAAGCGGCCAGTAAGCGCTGGCCGCCTTGGCCACGGGATCAATCCGGCTGGCGGGGATGCGATTGTCCGGGAACGGTTGTTTGACTGCGTTGACCAGAGTGAAGGGATCGTAGATGCGGCTGGAGAGCGCGGAGAAGTCGCCGCCGCGCTGGGCAAGAGTGGGCACGGTGGAGACAATGGCGTCGCTCGAAGCCTGGCGTGTCTGTTCCCAACTGGCGAAGAAATGCGTCTTGTCTTTGCGGATTGGTCCGCCGAATGCGCCGCCAAACTGATTCAGGCGCAGAGGAGGCTTGGTCTTTGCGAAGTAATTCCTGGCATCGAGCGCGTCGTTCCGAAGATACTCAAACAGGCTTCCGTGATACTCATTGGTGCCGGACCGCGTTGACAGCGAGACAATCCCCCCTGTCGAGTGGCCATACTCGGCGGCATAGCTGTTGGTGATAATGCGGAATTCTTCCAGGGCGTCCAGTGGAAGGCTGGCCACCTGCAGTGCGCGAGTGAGTCCCACCGCATTTCCGATGGCGCCCCCGTCTAACGTAAACATCTGGTTGCGAACGCGTCCGCCAGCTACGGAAAATACGGGATAGTTCTCGGCTCCCTGCCCGGGATCGAGCATTACAACGCCGGGTGAAAGCGACACGAGTGAATTGGCCGAGCGGTTGGGAAGAGGCAGATTGTCGATGTACTTGTGTCCAACCACCTGCGCCAGGCTGGAGGTTTGCGTTTCTGTGAGATCGCCCGCAGATTCCACAGTGACGGTCTGGCTTTGCTGTCCAATCTGCAGCGTCAAATCGACGGCGAGCGTCTGCCCGGTGGAGAGCACGATATCCTTTCGCACGGCTGTGTCAAATCCGGCGGCCGAGGCTTCTACCCGGTAAGTGCCTGGGAGAATGGAATTTACACGGTAGGCACCGGTTTCGTTTGTGACCACGTTCGTTACGACACCCGATTCGGAATTCACCACCTTGATGGCCGACTGCGGTACCGGGGACTGGCTGGCGTCCCTCACTACTCCAGTGATATTGCCCGATCCCGTCTGTCCAACAAGTTGGGCCGCTACCCACAGCCCAGCAACAAATCTCTTCAGCAAAACCGTCCCCTCCGAGCAATTCTCTACTATCTCAATAGAGAATACGATATATGGTGGTTTGTGTCAATAGCCTATCAAGTTACTCGTCTAAGCGAATATGATAGACTGATTCGCCAACAGGAGGATTCCATGCAACTATCTCTCATACTCCGTGCCACAGCTCTATCGATCGCCCTCGGCGGTCTTTGGATAGCCCTGACGCAGCAGCCGCCCGCGGAGCCGCTCACCGTCGAGAAAATGGCTGACGATCTTCATGTGATCGTGGGCAGCGGCGGCAACGTAGCCGTTCTCACCACAGGGGACGGAATCCTTCTGGTGGATGACAAGTTCGAGAGGAACGTCCCGGAAATCCTGGCTAAAGTGAAGGCCATTTCCGACAAACCCATCCGCTACATTTTGAATACGCACCAGCATGGCGACCACACGGGTGGCAATCAAAAGCTGATGGAAAACGCGCAGATCTTCATCCACAAAAACGCCCGCGCGAATATGGTGAAAGTGTCGCAGCCGGGCCTTCCCCAAATCACGTTCGCTAACGAGACCGCCGTTTATCTCGGCGGCAAAGAAGTTCAGGCGCACCATTACGGACGCGGCCATACAAATGGCGACTCCGTCATCTATTTCCCGGCCCATCGCGTCTTACACACAGGAGATTTATTCGTGAATGGCGCACCTCTGATTGACTATGCGAACGGCGGCAGCGGTGTAGCCTGGACGGCAACGCTGGATGAGGCTTTGAAGCTGGATTTCGACCGCGTGATCCCCGGTCATGGGCCTATCATGAAGCGGGCCGACCTCATCGCCTGGAAGACCTCGTTTGAGAAGGTGCGCGAAAGGATCACCAAGCTGAAGCGGGATGGCAAGGATGCGAAAACCGCGGCCGCAGAGCTGAAGATGGACGACCTTCCGGGCTGGTCCGGGGCCTCGCGCTTCTGGAGCGAGCGCAGTTTTCCAGGCCTCTACCAGGAACTGGCAAAATAAGCGTGCCGGATTCCAGTATCGAGAGCCGCGCCGCTAAGGTTATCCGGGAGATCTTCGAATCGGGCCGCCCCCTCACCTACGTACGCTCGGCAGAGGAGCAACGTGTCGGGACCATCCTTCGTGAAGTGTCGCGAAGCAGCGACTTGCCCGTCTGGACCTGGACCCTGACCCAAGGCATTCAGCGTGATGGTGAGCCGGCCGAGCCTGGCACCCAGGTCCCGCGGGCAGCACTCGATTTCATTGCCGCCAACCCGCATCCCGGCATCTTTCACCTGAAAGACTTCCACGAGCCGATGCGCGAATCCTCGGAAATCCGCCGCAGTCTTCGTGATCTCTACGAGAGCTGCCGCGATCAACGGAAGTTCATTGTCATCACCTCGCCGGTGCGCTCAGTTCCCGAAGAACTGGAACGCAGCATTATGTTCCTGGAGTTGCGCCCGCCTGACTTGGTGGAATTGGTCCAGTTTCTCAAGCAGGAGCGCGCGGACGCGAGTGATGAAGTTCTGTACCAGTTAGCGTCCGCGCTGCAAGGGCTGACCATAGACGAAGCACGATACGCACTCCGGCGCGCGCTGGCAGTAAGCAAGACACTGGGACCGGAATCCGTCCCGGCACTGCTCGAAGAGAAGAGGCTGTTGGTCAACCGCGGCGGCATCATCGAATACATTGCCGACGGTGGCAGCATGGGAGAAATCGGCGGGCTCGAGATTTTGAAGAAGTGGCTGCTGGAACGTCAGAAGCTGTTCGAAATGCGGGACAGTCTCAGCGCCGAAATCATGCCCAAGGGCTTGCTGTTGATGGGCATTCCAGGCTGCGGAAAAAGCCTCTCGGTGAAAGCGATCGCCTCGTATTTCCGGCTGCCGCTGTACCGTGTGGACATGATCGAGATCTTCTCCGGCCGCCACGGAAAGCCGGAAGGTGCTTTCGTGGAAGCCTGCCGCATGATGGAGGACATGGCGCCCGCCGTTCTCTGGTTCGACGAAATCGAGATGGGCATCACATCCACGGATTCGGGCGGTGAGCAGGGCCGAATCTTCGCCTTCTTCCTGACATGGATGCAGGAGAAGGCGCGCGGGCTGTTCGTTGCAGCCACCGCAAACCGCATTGACCTGCTGCCCGCTGAAATGATCAGGAAGGGACGCTTCGATGAGGTATTTTTCGTTGACCTGCCCCACGAAGACGAACGCATCGAGATCTTTCGGATCCACCTGCTGCGGCGCGGAGTGGATTGCGCCGCCTTCCAACTCGATCAACTGCGGGAGTTCACCATCGGCTGGACCGGCGCAGAAATTGAGCAATGCGTAGTCTCAGCGCTGACACAAGCGAGGCTGGCGGATCGCCCGTTGACGGGGCAGGACCTGGTCCACGTCGCCGTGAAAATTGTTCCACTTTCCCGGACCATGAAAGAACAGATCAACCATATCCGCAGTTGGGCCTTCGAGCGCGCTGTTCCCGCGTCTCCGCGCAGGCCCGGCCGTTAGCCTGCGCTGTAATGATTTGACGGTCTCAGGTATCTCAACTTATGTGAAGCGATTCCTGCTGCTGTTGATCCCGTTTGCCTATTCCTACGCCGCTGCCGACATCGCTGCTACCCTCCAACTGTCCGCGGGCTCTGTCCCGCTTGGCGGCATGGCGCAGGTTCGTATTTCACTGGCATCGCCGCAGGCCATCGCGACCGGCGTCTTCTCCCTGGACTTCGACCCGGCTTTCTTCGGCGACATTGCCGACGTGCAGATCTTCAGTGCGGCGGGAGACGCTCTTGGTATGGCGTCTATTAAAGGGACACACGTCGATGTCCGGTTTTCGTCGCCCTCCGCGGGTGTCGGCCGGCTGCCCAGTTTGCCAATAGCCACTATTGCGATCCCCGTTCTGCCCACGGTCGCCTCCGGAGCGACGGTCAGCCTGGGACTCACGCCCAGTGCGGAGCCGTGGAAAAGTTACGACGGGGCGCGTTATGTATTCAATGTCACTCCCGGTTCCATCACCGCGGGCGCCAGCCTCAGCATTCAAAATGTAACGCCCGGCGGTGGACTGCTCCCCGCCGGTTCGACGATTCGAATCCAGGGATCCGGCTTCGCAGCCGGGTCCGTTGCTGACGTGCCCGGCGTGGCCATAGCAGCTACCACGTACGTTTCGCCGAGCGCGATCGATGTTACCCTCAACGGTCCGGCGGAACTGACGGGCAAGCGCGTGAGCGTCAGGAACCCAGACGGCGCGGTGGCCGAGTTCCTATCCTCCTTGCGCACCCAAACGGTTGAAACATCCGCTACGCGCCTTCTCCCCATATTCCCTCTGCGAACATTGGCGTCCATCAATGCCGGCCTGGTCCCGTGCTCACTTGGCGGCACACGAGGCATCGCCCTGCTGAATCAGAATCCAGCTGCAGTGGACGTGCAGGTGGAAAAACTGAACCTGTTCGGAGGACTATCCGGCCGCCAAACATTGACACTCGCGCCCGAAGCGGTCGTCGTCATAAGGAATTTGTACGAACTTGGAGTCGAAATTCAGGGATCAGCCGGTTTGTTGCCATCCCAACCGATCCGCGCCGTTTCCCTCAGCAATGGATTGTACGACGGGAACGCCCCGCCTGTCGTAAGCGAAGTTCTGTCCGGCTACACAAAATTCGGCTCCAACGGCGCGCAGCTCAACGTTTCGCCGAGCTTGCTGTCGTTCCGTTTTCAGACAGGAACCGCGCTTCCCGATCCGCAAAACTTCTACGTCTACTCCAATGTGTTTTCGTCAGACGGCGTCGACTTCACCACTTCGGTTGAGACCTCCAGCGGAGGGAACTGGCTGAGCGTCACACCTTCCCAAGGAACCGTTCAGGCGACTTCCCCAACGCTCTCCGTGCGGGTAGATCCCAGCCGTCTGACACCTGGAACCTACACCGGCACAATCACCGTGAAACCTGCACCGCCGGAATCGAAGGTTTCTACCGCCACTGTGACGTTATTAGTGAGTGCAAACCCGTTCGTGGAGATCAGCGGCCTGACGAATACCAGCTTTACCGTGAGCCCCGGAGATCCCGCACCGCCGGGGCGCACTTTCGAAGTGAAAAGTACGTCGACGCCTTTCGCCTTTACGGTAAAGACGATGAATGGCGGCAATTGGCTGATCGTCTCACCCTCTTCCGCTACAACCCCCGCAACCATTACGTATTCCGTAAATCCGGCAGGCTTGCCCTTGGGATATCAATCGGGTTCCATACTGATTCAGGGACCATCGACCACGGAAACTATCAACATCAGCCTGGGAGTGCTTCCGCTTCCTCCACCGCCAAAGTTGGAATCGCTCACGCTCACGGCGTGGAATCTCTCGGTCGAACTGGGCAAGGTCACGTTTCCGAGAACGACATCCGTCATCGTCAATCCATTCCGCGTTACCTTCAACCTGGCGGCGACCACCGATTCAGGCGGCAACTGGCTGAGCGCAATGCTCAGCACTGCCGGTGCGGGGAACGTGTTTGAGGTGAAGGCAGATCCGACAAGTCTATCGCCCGGAACTTATACCGGAAAGGTCACCGTGACTTCCAGCGTCGCGACGGGGACGCTGATCCTCCCCGTCACCCTCACCGTGTGGACGGGCACCACGCCTCCTCTCGCAGCCGATCCTCCGTCGCTGACGTTGATTGGCGATGTAGACAAACCGCCGCAGCAAACTTTCGTCGTGACCTCCGGAGGGCTTCCGCTGCCCGTGTCTCTGAAATCGGACATCGCTCCGAACATGTGCGGCCTCTCGGCTTTCACCTCGCAGGACCCCACGCCGGCAACCGTTCAAGTAAACTGCCCCGGATCGC
>JBDUEM010000157.1:0-17175 GCA_040002435.1 Bryobacteraceae bacterium | reverse complement strand
CCCGGCCTCGTTGGAAGGGTGGAAATTCCCCGGCTGGACATTTCGGCCATTGTCCGCGAGGGTGTCGACACGGCAACATTGAGTAAAGCTGTGGGGCATGTTCCCAGTACACCCCGTCCGGGCTCAGGCGGCAATGTAGCCATCGCCGCCCATCGCGATACGTATTTCCGCAACGTGCGCTACATCCGGAATGGCGACAAGATCCGCATGGTTACTCCGAAGGGCACCTACGACTATGTCGTGGATTCACTGAAAATCGTTAATCCCACTGAGGTGGACGTGCTGGCGCCGACCGCGGAACCCGCGCTGACGATGGTCACCTGCTATCCCTTCAACTACATTGGCGCGGCACCAAAGCGGTTCATTGTGCGTGCGCGTCAAGTGGACACTGAAAGCCATCTGAGCGAACTTTCCCGCCCCCATCCCCTGTCATACTGAACCTCATAGGAGGCTCGGTTAATAATTGCGGCGTCCGTCCGTCTTCCGTTTCAGAAGTAGAAAGGAGGACACCCTGCTGCAAGCGACATTGGAGAACCATCCGGTTTCCCTGCAACCTGTTCCGCACGTGGAACTGGAGCAGATGTTCCATGATCACCGCACGCGCGTATTCCGTGCGGCTTACCGCATAACAGGGAATATCAACGACGCTGAAGACGTGCTGCAAACGGTATTCCTGCGCCTGGCGCGCCGGGAAGATCCAGCGGCGGTCCAAAATCTGGAGAGCTACCTCTATCGCGCGGCGATCAATGCAGCCTTGGATTTGTTGCGGTCCCGCAAAACCAGCGCCAATGTGCCCCTGGATGAGGCCGTCTCGCCGACGCAAGACTCGTTCGCCTTTTCTGCCCTCAGCCACTCCCCGGATCTCCGTGTATGGCTGCGGCAAGCCCTTGCGAAGCTCAGTGCCCGGCACGCCGAGATGTTCGCACTCCGTTACATGGAAGGCTACGACAACCGCGAGATAGCAGCGATGCTGGATACCTCGCAGGCGGTCGTAGCGGTGACGCTTCATCGGACGCGCGGACAACTGCAGAAGGAATTTCGATCGTTTGCTAAGAGGACAAACTAATGGACACCCGACTGAATCCTAAGGATCTGCTGGACGACGCAGTGTCGGCCGTACGTGATGAAGAGATCGAGAAAACGGCGATCGACGCCGCCAGTGCCCGCGCCTGGGAAAGGATTTCCGCTGAGTTGAATATGTCGCCATCCCCGGAGCTCAAAATCCGGGGATGCGCCGATATTGAGGCGTTATTACCTCGCTACAGAGCCGGCCGCCTGGCCGAACATCACACGTTGATCATTCGGGACCATCTCTCCGAATGCATGGAATGCCAGTCCCAGAACTCACGAGGTTCCAAGACTTTGGCCTGGCGTGAGCCCGTGGCGGCGCCGCGCGCTGTGAATCGAACGAAGCGGTACGCCATCGCTGCCGCGCTTCTAGTCGGTGTAGGACTTACTTCGTTCCTCTACCGCGATTCCTTCCTGCCGGCGCCCGAAGGTTCCCGCGCCACAGTTCAATCGATTGATGGATCGCTTTACCTGCTCAGCTCCGGAAATCAACGCTCGCTGCAGGTTGGCCAGGAGATGGCCGAAGGCGAATGGGTACGCACGGCGAGGGGTTCCCACGCGATTTTGAAACTGCGCGATGGTTCCCTGGTGGAAATGAAAGAGCGATCCGAGTTCGGAGTTTCGATGAACCGGCGGGATACGACAGTGCATCTGGAACGGGGCAACGTGATTGTCCAGGCGGCGCACCGGCGCACGGGGCACCTTTACGTGGATGCCAATGATTGCTTCGTATCGGTGACCGGCACTGTGTTTGCGGTAAACCGCGGCACAAAAGGCTCACGGGTCTCCGTGATTGAAGGGGAAGTGAAAGTCCAGCATGGCGGTAATCAGGACGTTTTGCATTCGGGCGATCAAGTGGCGACGGACCGCAGGATGACACCGGTTTCCGTACAGGACGAAATCGCCTGGAGCACGAACCTGGACCAGCACCTGGCGCTGTTGAAGGAATTCTCCACTCTGCGCAAGAATTTGGAAACCGTGCGCCTGCCCGGACTCCGTTATGACAGCAGACTGCTGAAGGCTGTCCCCGGCGACACCGTCCTGTTCGCCAGCATTCCGAACTACGGCCAGGCGCTGAGTGATGCGAATCGCCTTTTTCAGGACCGTATTCAGCAAAGCCCGGTGCTTCGCGCATGGTGGGAGAAGAGCGCCGGAACCGATTCCAACGTCAACAATGCCATTGAACGGATCCGCCTGCTCAGCAGCTACTTGGGGGATGAGATCGTGTTGAGTGCCTCGCTCAGCGCGACCGGCGGCATTCGCTTCATGGTGATGGCCGAGGTGCAAAAACCGGGGGTGCGCGAATTTATCGACGCCGAGCTACAGGCCCATGCCGGACCGGCGGTCCGGGTGTTGTCATCATTGGATGTGGCCGCGCCCGCCGGTGTCAACAACCGGATGAACATTCTGATTGATGGCAATATCATTGCTGTTTCCCAGGATATTGACTTGCTGCGATCGCTTTCCAGCAACCTCAGAAATGCTGCCTCTAGCGACAACCTGTACCTGCAGCGCATTGCAAACGCCTATCGGGAAGGGGCCGGCCTGCTGTTCACCGCCGACCTGCAGCGGATCGGATCGCGTCTGCCGCAACAACTGCTGACCAACTCCGGCGCCAACGCTGTGAAGTACCTGGTTTTCGAGCAGAAAGACATTGCGGGCCAGACCCAGAACCGCGCCGTCGTCAACTTCAGCGGGCCACGGCAGGGAATCGCATCGTGGCTGGCGGCGCCCGCGCCCATGGGATCCCTCAGCTTTATTTCGAGCGAGGCAACCGCCGCGGCCTCCTTCGTTGTGAAAAATCCTTCGCTGTTGCTGGATGACATGATCCGTCTGTTGTCCGCTAAAGATCCGGAATTTCCGAAGGAACTCGGAGCGCTGGAAATCAAGCTCGGCATCCGAATCCGCGAGGATCTGGTCAGCGCATTCGGTAGCGATATCACGATCGCTTTTGATGGCCCTGCCCTGCCGACTCCTTCCTGGAAGGCGTCTGTGGAAGTAAACGACCCCGCACGGCTGCAGCAGACGATAGTCCGGCTGATTGCGGCGGCCAATACCGAAGCACAGCAACACGCGATGCAGGGCGTCACACTGGAGGAGGGGCGATCCAACGGGCGTATCATCTACACCGTGAAATCTCCGGATCGTCCGGGCCTTGAACTGACTTACAGTTTCGTTGACGGCTACCTGGTGATTGCTTCCGGTGCACCGGTTCTCAATCGCGCCATGCGCATCCACGATAACGGCAACTCATTGCAGCGCTCCAATCGCTTCACTTCGCTATTACCGTCAGACGGACAGACGAATTTCTCTGCCATGGTCTATTACAATTTGAGCAAGTTTGCCGACACAATGGCAGGCGCTGCCGATGCGACCTCCGCGGTGACGGCTGAACAGAAGCGGGCTATTCGTGAACTTGCCGACGGGATGAAGCCGACCCTCATCTACGCCTATGGACAACCGGATCAAATCGAGATTGCAAGCACCGGTAACATTCTTGGTCTGGGGCTGGATAACGCCCTTACAGCCGGTGGTCTGAGTGAGATTTTCCGCATGCGATTACCTGGAACAAGGACAGGTAAGGCATCGTATAAGTAGACGATGCGGTCGATTATCGAGCTGGAGAATTTGCACGTAGCCCTGGGCGGGCGCCCCATACTCAAAGGGTTGAACGGGTCGCTGCGAGGCCGCGCCGTCGGGCTTCTGGGCCCCAATGGCGCGGGCAAGTCCACCCTCATCAATACGCTGCTTGGATTTCATGCGCCGTCCTCCGGGACGGCGCGTTTGTTTGGGCGCGACATCCGGTCCGACATTCACAGCCTCCGCCGGCAGATCGGCTACATGCCGGAAAATGATTCGTTCATCGCTGGAATGTCCGGGGTCCGGTTTGTCCGCTACATGGCCGAGCTGGCGGGTTTGCCTCCGAACCAGGCCATGGAACGGGCGCATGAAGCTTTCTTCTACGTTGGACTGGGCGAGGCTCGCTACCGCGACGTAAATGGATACTCGCTGGGCATGAAGCAGCTTGCCAAGCTGGCACAGGCAATTGCCCATGGGCCGAAGCTGCTGTTCCTGGACGAGCCGACCAACGGGCTTGATCCGCCCGCCCGCGCACGCATGATCAACCTCATCCGGGAAATCCGCGATACCGAGGATATGCATATTGTGCTCTCCTCGCATCTGTTGCGCGACGTGGAAGAGTGCTGCGATGAGGTGCTCATCCTGAAGGACGGCGCCGTCGCGGCGCTGTCGAATTTGGAAGAAGAACGCAAGACGAACAAGAAGTTCCTGGAGTTGGAGACGGTTGGCGCGGGAGCGGCTTTCACGGAAGCGCTGGAACAGTTAGGTTGTGAATGCGCGTCATTCGGCACCGGAAAGTACAGGCTGGTGCTCCCGGTTGGAATTCAGATCCAGCAGATTTACGCCGTGGCCGCGAATCACCATGTTGAGATGCGCCGTATGAATTACCGGCGGGATTCTTTGGAAGATATTTTCCTGAAGGCCATGCAGCCGGCCATGGGAGCCGCCTGATGGCAGTCTACAAACGCACCTACAAACCGTACTCCGGGGAACTGACGGCAAACTGGACCCGCTTCGCCATCCTGCCGCGGTACTCCCTGGCAACCCTCTTCGACTCGAAGATACTGATTGGACTGCTGCTGGTGAGTTTGCTGCCATTTCTCGTTGCCGCGACCATCATTTATCTGACGAATAATCCGGTGGCGCGTACGTTGATCGGGCTGCGCGGGGAAAGTATTCTTAGCATCGACAATCGCTTTTTCTTCCAGCTCCTGAAGATCCAAGGGTCACTTGCGTTCCTGATTACCGCATGGATCGGGCCGGGTCTGGTTTCGCCGGATCTTACCAACAATGCGCTGCCCCTGTATCTCTGCCGGCCTTTTTCGCGAGTGGAATATGTACTTGGGAAACTCAGTGTTCTTGTCTTGCTGCTTTCCCTGGTCACCTGGATCCCGGACCTGTTGCTCTACGGACTGCAAGCGGAACTGGAAGGGAATAGCTGGTTCACGAAGAACCTTTCTATTGCGGGCGCGATTGTACTGGGATCGCTACTTTGGATAACGGTGCAGTCATTGCTGGCGCTGGCACTTTCGGCGTGGGTCAAATGGAGAATCGCCGCCAGCGGCCTGATGTTCGCCATCTTTTTCGTCGCTGCCGGATTCGGTGAGGCGTTCAACCAGGTGCTGCGGACTTATTGGGGCCACACCATTAACCTGGTCTACCTGATCAATGAAGTCTGGGCGGATCTGTTCGGCGTGCCCACGGCGGTTAGTTTTAGCCGCCGCATCGGAGATCCACGCTCGTTGAGTGTGCCGGTTGGTATTGCCTGGGCCATTCTGTTGGGCGTTTGCGGCTTGTGTCTGCTGCTGTTAAACCGCCGGCTGACGGCCCGCGAGGTGGTGCGCTAATGGCATACCGGGCCGATGAGTTGATTGTCTTCGAGAACGTCTCGAAGTTTTACGGCGATGTGTTGGGAGTGAACCGGGTCAGTCTGACGATTGGTCCGGGTGTCACCAGTCTGGTGGGGCCGAATGGTTCCGGGAAGACCACGCTGATGAACCTGATGACAGGTTTGATCTGGCCGACGAAAGGTGCCGTGCGGGTACTCGGTCTGACGGCTCACGATCCGGAACGGTTTTTCCGGCTGGTGGGCTACTGCACGCAGTTTGATTCTTTCGCGCGCGGACTCACCGGACGCGAGTTTGTATACGACACCCTGCGACTTCATGGCATGACGCACAAGGAAGCAGTGGAGCGGACCGCCGAATCGCTGGAGCGTGTGAACATGACCGAGGCGGCCGATCGTAAAGTGGCGGCTTACAGCAAGGGCATGCGGCAGCGAGTGCGGTTGGCGCAGTCCATCAGCCACCATCCACGGGTGCTTGTGCTGGATGAGCCTCTGAACGGCTTGGATCCCATGGCGCGAGCGGAATCGATGGCACTTTTCAGTACGCTGGGCAAAGAAGGAATGCATGTCATCATCTCCAGCCACATTCTGCACGAGGTGGATCGCATTTCAGACCAGGTGATTCTGCTGAACAGCGGATACGTGGTGGCCGAAGGCCAGATTCAAGGCGTGCGCGACGAAGTGAAAGAGCATCCGATGCAGATTATGGTGCGCTGCTCGCTCCCTGGTTTGATGGCCGCGAAGCTGTTCGCGCAAGATCACATCATGGAGGCGAAGCTGCATGCCGACGGGCGGGGAATGCTGATTCGCACGCGCGACGCGGGCCGCTTTTATACTCAGTTGCACGAGATTGTTTTAGAAGGGGACATCGAGCTGGAAGCGGTGGCACCGGCCGACGATGACGTCAACTCTGTTTATCAATATCTGATCGGATCGGAAGGAGCCACGGTATGAGTTCGGAAGGGCTGGCCATTCCCATGACCGCAAAGGCAGCGGGGTATCCGTGGGCATTGTGGCGCGCACAGTTGCTAACCATCCTGCGGCTGGAACTGAAGCGCAATTTTTTTAAGCTGCGCGGGTTCTGGATTTACCTGCTGGCATTTGCCCCGGCCGTGATCATCGGTGCGCACGCGGCGACCAGCCGCGGAAGGTGCACGCTGGAAGAAGACACCACTATTCTGGCGGGTATATTTGAGGTGTTTTACCTGCGCCTGGGGATCTTTTTTGGCTGCATGGGCATCTTCACGCGGTTGTTCCGCGGCGAGGTGATTGAGAAGAGCCTGCACTACTACTTTCTGGCTCCGGTGCGTCGCGAGTTGCTGGTGGTTGGGAAATTTCTGGCCGGCGTCATTGCGGCGATTTTCTTCTTCGGGTCGGGCGTGACGCTGTCGTTCATCTTCATGAACGGGCACTTCGGAGCCGCGGGCCGGCAATACGTCTTCGGCGGCCCTGGACTGGGGCAGTTGGGTTCGTATTTGTTAGTGACGGTGCTGGCTTGTATCGGTTACGGATCACTGTTTCTGCTGATGGGATTGCTCTTCAAGAACCCCGTTGTTCCGGCAGTGATTATCCTGCTTTGGGAATCGATTAACAACGTGCTGCCGGCGATGTTGAAGAAACTGAGCATCATCTTTTATCTGCTGCCGCTATGTCCGGTGGAGGTGCCTGCCGAAGGACTTGCCGCGCTGTTCACCGTGGCGGCGGACCCGGTGCCAGTGTACCTTGCGATTCCAGGGCTGCTCTGCGTGTCCGGGCTGTCGTTGTACTACGCGGCGCGCAAGATCCGGACGATGGAGATCAGCTACGGGACCGATTAGGGCTTCTCGCGTGAGATTTCCGCGTACACGCCGTTCACCGCGCGCACATAGTCGCCAGGGCTTAAGATGATTTGCAAACCGCGCATTCCCGCAGAGACGGAGATTACGTCGAACAATTGCGCGATCTCTTCCACGTAGACGGGATATTCCTTCTTGCACGCTAGTGCCTTGACGCCGCCGCGAATGTAACCTGTTAACGGCTGGACGTCTTTCAGCGCGACGGTATCCACTTTTCGGTCGCCAGTCTGCTTGGCCAGGGCTTTCAAATCAAGTTGATAGTTTCCGGGAATCACCGCGAGGCATACGCCCGCGCGATCCCCTTCGGCAACCAACGTCTTAAACACCTGCTCAACCGGCATCGCGATTTTACGCGCCACTGTCTCTGCGGCCAGGTCGTCCGGGTCCACCTCGTATTCCCGCAATTCGTAGGCAATGTTCAGGCTGTCCAAAATGCGCACGGCGTTGGTCTTGGCGCTCATCGCAACACTTCTCCAGGCATAGCGCCGGTTACTTTGCCTGCATCCCAAACCAGCTTCCCGTTCACCATCACCTTGCGGATTCCCACGGAAATCGCCAGCGGCTTCTGAAAGGTGGACCGGTCCGCGACTGTCTCCGGATCGAACAGCACCAGGTCCGCCTTTTTTCCGATTTCGATCCGGCCGCGGTCTGCCAGCTTCAGACGGTCCGCAGGCGCCGACGTCATCTTGCGGATTGCCTCCGGCAGGGTCAGCCAGTTGAGGTCCCGGACGTAGTGACCGAGCACGCGCGGGTAGGTTCCGGCACCGCGTGGATGGCGCATGCCGATGCCGCCGTCGCTCGCTACCATTACCCAAGGCTGCCTGTAGAACGCTCTGATGTCTTCCTCGACCATGGACTTCACAACCACGCCGGCCCCGCCATCGGCTACGATGCGGAGGAATACATCTACCGGAGACGTGGCTGTGCTCTTCGCGATCCCGGCAAGGGTTCGGAACTCATAGTCGCGATGCGCTGCGCAGGTGGTGACAGTTACATGGCCGGCGCCGCCAACGTCGTCCAATCCCTTCCGGATACTCTCGCGGTTATCATACTTTTTGTCCGATACCAGCACCTTGATGGTGGAAGACCATGCGTCGTACGGGTAGCAGTCCGCGGTGACATCAATGCCCCTACGGCGGGCGTCTTCGATCAGACGGATCACCTCCCCGGCGCGGTTCCAGACCGCCACGGTTCCCATTTTGATGTGCGAGATCTGGACCGGAATACTGGCCAGTTCGCCGATTGCAATAGCCTCGCGGATGGCGTCGAACACCGAGTCGCCTTCGTCCCGTATATGGGAGACGTAGATTCCGCCGTGCCGTGCGGCTACGTTCGCCATGGCTACCAGTTCTTCCGTCTTGCTGTAGCTGCCGACCTCATATTCCAAGCCACTGGAAAGGCCCGCGGCGCCGCTCAGCATCTCGGCGTCCAGAAGTTCGCACATCCTCGCGATCTCGGTGCTGGAGGCGGCGCGCCGGTAATCCGTCCCCATCACTTTCTGCCGGATGGTGGCATGCCCGGCGAGTGTCATTACATTCAAGGCGGCCGGCTTCTGCCGTCGAGATGCTGAGCTGCCATCCTGTCCCACCAGAATTGTTGTGATTCCCTGCGAGACCTGACTCTCCGCCCCTGGTTCGGTATCGAGAGCCGCGCCTGAATGATTGTGCGTATCGATAAACCCGGGCGCGAGGACCAGACCTTCCGCGTGGATGACCGTATCGCCAGGGGACGGCGGGAAAGCACCAATGCGGTCAATACGGCCGGCAACTACTCTGACGCTCTCTACGACAAGCGCCCTCCCCGTACCGTCTGCAACCCTCGCCGCGACAAATACCGTTGCACCGGTCTGCGCCATCAGGGCGGAGGCTGCCAGCAGCGGGAGAAGCTTTCGCATCCATTCACGGTTACACATCCAATTGACCTGTTACAATCCGTGTGGCATGTTCCATGTTCGAAATATCTATTTGGAAGAAGCCCGGGTGGAAGCGGGGAAGTTCGACATTATCCCGACCAACCCCCAGGGCGAAGCGGTCTGCTCCCTCATCGCAGAGTTTCTGACACACCGGCCGCCGGAGTTTCGCGACAAGCTCGCGTTCTTAAAGAAAGGGAATTTCGAGCTGGATTGGTCTGCCGTCGGGGGAGGGGTCGCGCTGGCGTCGCTGTTCGACGACGGTCAACCGGCCACGATGTCGATTCTGCTGACTGGAGTGGACGACGAAGCGGACAGTATGATGCTGGATCTGTTCCGGGACAACGTGCTGCGTCCGGTATTCGATTCAGCGCCGGCTGAGCAGGTGAACGAATTAGTGGATGTGCCTGAGCGTCCCCTGCTACTGCAGGCGCTATTCCCTATTTCGCCGGAATGGGTTCCCACGGTGCAACTTCTGTCGACGGCGTTGGCGTCAGTGTACTTCCGCACCATTTTGCAGCTCTCGAAAATGGATCGTCCCCAAGCGAGCGCATAAGCGTCCGCCTGGGGAGAAATGTTCGGAGTGAACAGATTACTATTGCATTGAATTAGGAGTGCCCAGATTCAAAAAAGATCTCAAAAAATTTCTTGGGCGCCATCATCCGGCAGAAATTGGAACATTTGGGGGGATCGGCCATAGGAATCTTCATAGGCTGCGGAGATTCGACTGAGGAAGGTTTCCACGGTGCCAGGCGATACCAGATTCACCGTGCAGCCTCCGAACCCTCCGCCGGTCATGCGCGCACCATAGACTCCGTTAAGGGATATGGCTGTGTCTACAAGGAAGTCCAGTTCTTCGCAGCTCACTTCGTAGTCGTGCTGCAGGCTGCGGTGCGAGGCCACGAACAGTTCGCCCATTGCAGCCAAGTTGCCGCTTGCCGCGGCAATCATAAACGCTTCCACACGCTCGTTCTCCGTGGTGACATGCCGCGCGCGTTTCAGTGGAATTCCGGTGAGAGGAGCCAGTTCGCTGCTTCGGGCGTCACGCAGGCTGTCTACCCGCAGTTCCTTCACGGCTTCGGCGCATTCGCGGACGCGGTCGCGATAGGCTGTGGCGCCGAGTTCATGTTTCACCATGGAGTTCACCACTATGATCTCGACCCCATCGGGCAGTTCGACGGACTGATGGGTAATCGAACGGCAGTCGATGCAAAGAGCCTTGCCACGCTCCCCATGAACCGACGCGTACTGGTCCATGATTCCGCAGGGCACGCCGACGAATTCCCGTTCCGCTCTCTGGCAGAGGAGCGCTAAGTCCTTCTTTGAAATCGACTGTCCCCGGAGCAGCGCCAAAGCCGTGGACGCCTCAAGGGACGCGGATGAACTGAGGCCCGCCCCAACCGGCACGGTGCTGTAGATGGCGAGATCCGATCCGTTGATTGTGAAGCCCGAACGCACCAGTTGCTGCGCGACTCCCAACACATAGTCGCCCCAGTCTCCCGCCGGGCGCGCATCGGGTATGGTCTCGATGGGCCACTCATGGAACGCGTGCAGGTTCTCGGAATGCACGCGGAGCATTCCGTGGGCAGCCGGGGCGATGGCTGTGAGACATGCAAGGTCGATGGCCATGGGCAAAACAAAGCCCAGGTTATAGTCAGTATGCTCGCCGATCAGGTTGACCCGGCCCGGGGCGCGAAAGACCCGGCACTCGCTGCGGTCCGGGAAGCGTTGGTGAAATGCCGTTCTTACGATTTCCGGTGCGCTAACCAAAGCATTGCTCCTCCAAAGACCATCATGGCGGACCCGGCAAACAGGTTCACATTCACGGTGGACAGAGGGGCACGCAGGTCCGGCAGGAAGACGCCAAGCGAGACCAGGATGCCGCCGAGCAGCAGAAAGAACCAACCAGAAGGATTTCGAAGATCGAGCATGGCAGTTACCAGAAAAGAAAATTCAATCCTATGCAAAGGATGGCGACGACCACGGCAAGCGGCCCCGGTCTCAGGTACCAGGCAACACCCTCTTGATGAGGGATTTTTGTCAGTCCGTAGACCAGGCTCTCCAGTTCGCTATCCGCTTTGGGCCGCGTTGCCAGGCTCACCAGAATCGTCACGACAAAGCAGGCTGACCACGCGAAGATGGCGATCCAGAAGTTCTGGGCCATGGTGGACGGGAACTCCTGCACGCGTCCCAGCCATCCGCCCTTGTCCTCGGCGATTGTCAGTCCGTGCGTGAGCGCCGCTGCGCAGGTGCCGGTGAGCAGGCCGAAAAAGGCTCCGTGTCCGGTGGTGCGCTTCCAGAACATTCCCAGCAGGAAGGTGGCGAACAGCGGCGCGTTCACGAACCCGAAGACGAGTTGCAGCAGGTCCATGATGTTGTTGTAGTGCTGCGCGAGGTACGCAGTGGCGATGGACAAGATGATTCCCACTACAGTGGTGATTCGCCCCACCGTTAGGTAGTGCGCGTCCGGTGCTCCCTTGCGAATGTAGCTCTGATAGATGTCGTAGGTGAAAACAGTGTTAAACGCCGTTACGTTGCCTGCCATGCCGGACATGAACGAAGCCATCAGCGCGGTGAGTCCCACGCCCAACATGCCTGATGGATAGAAGGAAGCCATCAGGGTGGTGAGAGCCTGATCGTAGTCGTAACTGTTTCCCTTCGGAGGCAGTACGTAGCCGATGTTCATCTGGGTGAGCGCCAGCGCCGCAATGCCGGGGACAATCACGATGAACGGCATGATCATTTTCGGAAACGCCGCAATGACGGGCGTCCGCCGCGCCGCCGACATGGAATTGGCAGCCATGGCGCGCTGCACTACCAGGAAATCCGTGCACCAGTATCCGAACGACAGCACGAACGCGAGGCCTGCGATCATTCCGAAAAGCTCAACACCCATAGGATTGTCTGACGCTTTGCCCATGTAGCTCCACGAATGCGTCATCACAGGCGGCAGACGGGATGCCATGCCCGTCCATCCGCCGGCGCGGTTCGTCGCCAGAATCGCCAGCGGCGTGAAGCCGACCACGATGAGGAAAAATTGCAGAACTTCGTTGTAGATCGCGCTGGTGAGTCCGCCGAGGAATGTGTATATCAGGACGATGACCGCGGAGAGCAAGACAGATGCCGTAAAGCTCCAGCCCAGCACCAACTGAAACAGCAGGCCCAGGGCGTACATGGAAATACCGGACGAGAACACCGTCATGATGGCGAACGTGATGGCGTTCAGCCCGCGGGTCTTCTCATCGAAGCGCAGGCTCAGGTATTCCGGAACGCTGCGCGCGCGGCTGCCGTAATAAAACGGCATCATGAAGATTCCCACGAACAGCATGGCGGGGATGGCGCCGATCCAATAGAAGTGTGCGGTCATGATGCCGTATTTCGCACCTGAAGCGCACATGCCAATTACTTCCTGTGCGCCAAGATTGGCGGCCACAAATGCAAGGCTTGTGATCCAAACGGGAATGGCACGGCCGGAGGTGAGAAAGTCGGAACTGGTGGTGACGCGCTTCTTCAACAGCCACCCAATCCCCAAAACGAACGCAAAATACAGCGCAAGAATGACGTAGTCGACGAAGGCCAGTGTCACAGTATCGGACTATCTTACTCTAAGAACATGGGTGGAGATCCGTTTCAAGCTCCCCTGGCCGTGGGAAGCCTGGGGTTTACCGGTGCTGCGCTGGATCGCGCGGATCATCTGCGGACCGATGACGCCGCGCTTAATGTCCTACGTGCCCGTGCCTCCGCGCGCTTCCTCGCTTTCTCTGATTTGCTGGCAATCGTCGATATGCAAACAGGTCACCCTGCGCTGCTTTGGTTCAAGGCTGTGGAAATCCCGGCTGATGTTCCTTGGGTTTTTTTGGGACTGGAAGGGAATGAAGCGCGGTTTGCCGTTTCGGTTCCTGTGGACTCGCCGCTGCCTGGAGAACGGATTGACTTGCGTTCCGCGGCCGCTCAAATGCCTTTTGGTAGTGCCGCCATCCTGGGTCAGGCGCGGGCCTTGCTGTCCTGGCACAGCCGCCATCAACACTGCGCCGTATGCGGCGCACAGACCAAGCCGGCGAAGGGTGGTTACCAACGAACCTGCGACGTCTGCAAGTCAGACCACTTTCCGCGAACGGATCCGGTCGTCATCATGCTGGTCATCGATGGGGAGAATTGCCTGTTGGGTCGGCAGTCGAGATTTCCGGCGGGTTTTTATTCCAGCCTTGCGGGATTTGTCGAGCCGGGTGAATCAGTAGAGGAGGCCGTCGCGCGCGAGGTACACGAAGAGGCTGGCGTACGGGTGGGTCGTGTGCGCTATGTCGCATCCCAGCCCTGGCCGTTTCCGTCGTCTTTGATGATTGGGTGTTTTGCGGAGGCCGTCAGCCGCGAGATCAAGATCGACGCCAACGAGCTGGAAGACGCGCAGTGGTTCACCAAAGCGGACGTCGTGGCCGCACTAGCCGGCGATGGACCTTTCAAGTGCTCCCCGCCATTCGCCATCGCGCACAATCTGCTGCAAGCCTGGGTCGCGCTTTGACGCGGTTACGATAGAACCATCAATGTCCATTGACGATCTCTATGCCACCGTTGGGGAGGAGTCCATTACCCGTCTGGTGGCGGGCTTCTATTCGCAAGTCGCAGCCGACGACATTCTCGGCGCTATGTACCCGGTTGATGACCTGGCGGGTGCGGAAGAACGCCTGCGAGACTTTCTCATTGGCCGCTTTGGCGGTCCGCAGCGCTATATCGAGCAGCGCGGGCATCCGCGGTTGCGGATGCGTCATGCGCCATTCCGGATCGACCAGCGGGCGCGCGACCGGTGGATGCAACTGATGACCAGGGCGCTGGATCAATCTGGATTTCCATCGGATGCGCGCACCGCCGTTCTGGAGTTCTTCAACACCACGGCGACGTTCATGATCAACTCGCAGTAGGTGTTACCGGGGGTAGCACGATAAAATGGAGTTGTCTTGCGAATTACTCCGTGGTTGATCCTCGTCTTCGCAGCCCCGCTCTTCGGACAGGCGGATACGTTTGCAAACCGGCTCTACCCGATCCTGGAGAAGGCGCAGTGCCGGATTTGCCACAACGATAATGGCGTCGCCTCCGCGACACGGCTCCAATTCCCGCCTGAAAAGAGTTCACCGGAGGCGATCAATCGATTTGGGGTGCGGCTGAAGGTCTTGGTGGACGCCGCTCATCCGGACCAGTCTCTGCTGTTGCGCAAGCCAACCAACCTGACGCCTCATACGGGCGGGGAACGCATTCATCCGGGGAGCCCGGAAGAAAAGCAGTTGCGGGCGTGGGTGGACAAACTGGCTGCGATGGGGAGCGCCACAGTCGCCACGGCTGTTGAGACCGGGCGTCCCACGATTGTGGAATTGCGGCGTCTGACACACAGCCAATACAACCATACGGTGCAAGATTTGCTGCACGATCAAACCCGTCCCGCGGATCAATTTCCAAACGAAGACTATGTAAACGGTTTCACCAACCAGTCTGAAGCTCAGAGTATTTCTCCGTTGCAAGCGGAAGCCTATAATCGGGCGGCGGAGAAACTGGCGCGGAACGCCTTCCGGGGCGGAGATTCCCGCGGGCTGATTCCCTGTAAACCGTCCAGTATTGAGGACGCAGGTTGCCGCGCGCAGTTCATCCGGCAGGTCGGTTTGCACGCTTTCCGGCGGCCTGTCTCAGAGGCGGAAGCACGGGTTTACGACAAGCTCTTTCGCGCTGAGGCAACCCGTCTGCGTGAGTTTACTGGTGGGGCGCAGGTGGTTGTGGAAGCCATGCTGCAATCGCCACATTTCCTGTTTCACCTGGAAGGCGGCCCGGATGGACATTGGAAACAGTACCGCGCGGCCAGCGCCCTTTCCTACTTCCTTTGGGACACCATGCCCGATGAGGAACTGTTTCACGCCGCTGAGAAGGGGGAGTTATCTGGCGAGGCGGGACTTGAGAAGAACGCCCGGCGTTTACTCAGCGATGATCGCGCACACACCTCGCTGGACGTCTTCCTGTCGCAGTGGCTGCGGTTCGACCGGCTGCACAACGCCGTCCGCGACCGCCGGATCTATCCGGAATTCGGAACCGAGTTAGTGGCCTCCATGATTGAGGAAGTCCGGCGACTATTTGGAAAGCTGGTCTGGGAGAATGGTTCGTTCCTCGACTTCTTCCGCTCCGATTCCGGTTTCCTGAACAGCGATCTGGCGCGGTTATACGGCATGCAACCGCCGGCTCAGGAGTTTGCCACGGTGAAGTTTCCGCAGGACTCCGGGCGTGGTGGAATCCTCGGATCGGCGTTGTTCCTTTCCTTGACCAGTAAGCCGCAGGACAGCTCGCCTACCGAGCGGGGACTGTTCGTCCGGGAGCATTTTCTTTGTCAGATTGTGCCGCCCCCGCCGCCCGGAGTGAACACCAACCTGCCTCCTCCGACGGATGCGAAGCCTCTCAGCAATCGCGCCCAGCTCGACATGCATCTGACCAGCCCTAATTGCGCGGCGTGCCACCGCCTTATCGATCCCATCGGGTTCGGCTTTGAGCACTACGACGCCATTGGGCGCTACCGGAAGGTACAGAAGGTGACGATCTTCCCCACGTTGGACGAAATCAAGACAAAGGCGAAAACCAAGCCGACCATATACGAGTTGCCGATCGAAGCCAGCGGTGCGGTTCGCGGCATTCCGAATTCGGAGTTCCGCACGCCCGGCGAACTCGGGGCGATTCTGGCGGAGAGTCCAGTCTGTCAGAAATGCGTGGTGAAGCAGCTCTTCCGGTATGCCGTCGGCAGACCGGAGACCGCGGAAGACGATGAAACTATCAACGCGTCGCTGAAGGACTTTCGCGACTCGCAATTCCGGTACCAGAATTTGATAATCTCGATAATTAAGTCCAAGGCTTTTCTAGGAGGGCCCAGCGAATGAACTCTGCTCTGTCGCGGCGTAAATTTCTGAGAGGAATAGGCTTCGGTGGCGCCACCGTCCGTGTCGGCCTGCCCGCGCTGGCCGCCATGTTCAATGAGAGCGGAACTGCCTACGCGGCGGGACCAAAGCCCATCGACACGCGTTTCGTTTTCTGGTTCAACGGCAACGGAATTCCTGAGAAATACTGGATCCCCCGCACTACTGGCGCTGATTTCGACTTTACTCCGTGCCTGGCTCCACTGGAACGATTTCGCAACGACATTCACGTTGTAACCGGACTGGACAGTCCGGCGGCCCGACTTCCGGGACCTGGAAACAGCCACTATCCGTCCATGAGCGCGCTGGTTTCCGGGCAGGTGTACACCGGTCGAGGCGCCGGGGGAACGTCCATCGATCAGGCTGTTGCGCGCAGCATCGGTGGGGATTCGCGTTTCCGCTCGCTGCAGGTGGGCGTATGTCAGGAATCGTTCGGCGAAAGCATTCAAACCAACCTGAGCTGGGCGGATAGAGACCGTCCGCTTCCTCCGGAGATGATTCCGCACCGCCTGTTCGATCGGCTTTTCGGCGGGCGTGAGGAAGGCTGGGTGAACCGGCAGAAGAGCATCCTGGACGCCGTTCGAGAGGAAACTGCCGCACTCGGCGCGAGACTTGGCACCGAAGACAAGCAGCGCGTCGATGAGTATCTTACATCGGTCCGCGATCTGGAACGATCTATCGCCAGCCTGCCACCCGAGTATAAGGAAGTAGTCGAGCGCCCGCCGGATGGAGGCGATCTGAAGGATTGGCCCCGCATCGCGCGGCTGCAGAGCGACCTCCTTGCCCATGCGCTGGCATCGCACCAGACGCGCGTCGCATCGTACATGCTGACCAAGTGCCAAGGCTTGTCGCGATTCCCCTGGCTGGGCCACACGGCACAGCGGCACCACGAATATACGCACGGCACAGTGGAAACGGCGCAGGGCATGCGGATCCTGCGGGACATCTGCCGCTGGCACGTGGAGGAGTTCGCTTACCTGGTCGCCAAGCTGAAATCGA
>JBDUEM010000156.1:0-17330 GCA_040002435.1 Bryobacteraceae bacterium | reverse complement strand
CAATAGGACATTTCTACTTGGCACACTTAGGACATTATCATTTGGCGGCGACATTTAGCAGTAGTGCGGTTGACGCGGAGGCGCGGTTGCGATAGGCTCACCTCCGATGAAACCATTACTACTATCCCTGGCTATTGTGCTTCCTCTCCTCTCGGCTGAGTTAACTTCCGGGCCACCGCTGCCGAACCAACTGGTGAAGGATTGGGCGCAATTGCCGCCCGGATGGAACTTTGGCGAGACCACTGGCGTTGATGTGGACAAGAACGACAACGTCTGGGTCTTCAACCGCGGCGCGCACCCCGTCATCCAATTCGACAAGAACGGGAAGGTGTTGCAGTCCTGGACGGAGGTACCGATTAAGGCATCCCATGGAATCCGGGTGGGTCCGGACGGGAACATCTGGGGCGTGGATGTGAAAGGGCATGCCCTGATCAAATTCAGCCCCGCGGGCCGCGTATTGATGGTAATCGCTCAGCCGTATGCCAGGGAAGGGAATAACGATACGAAGGATGGCTTCAACGAACCGACGGGTCTGGCCTTCGGCACTAACGGCGACTTTTTCGTGTCGGACGGCTATAAGAACTCGCGTGTGGTTCACTACAGCAAGGATGCCGAGTATCTGGGCCAGTGGGGCAAGAAAGGCAAGGGAGACGGGGAGTTCGACCTGGTCCACGACGTCACCATTGATAAGAACGGCCGCGTCTATGTGGCCGACCGCACCAACGCGCGGGTGCAGGTATTCGACCAGGATGGCAAATTCCTCACCAAGTGGACCAACGTCGGGGCGCCATGGGGGCTCTACTATGTGGGCCGCGAAAATGCAATATACATGTGCGACGGCGTCAATAACCGTGTGGTGAAACTGAACCTGGATGGACAGATTCTAGGCGTGCTCGGCTCTTATGGAAAGACGCCCGGAAAGTTTGACTTCGCCCACAACCTGGCCGTTGACAGCACCGGCGCCATTTACGTTGCCGAGATCAAGAACTGGCGGGTCCAGAAGTTCGCCAAATGAGAATAATAGCCGGCGTGCTGGGCGGCGCAGTACTCTGGGCTCAACAGCCGGCGCCGCCGCGGCAACCCACCGTCCCGCTCACGGCCGCCGAACTCGAAGCCATTCCCCTGACCCCGCCGCACCATGGGAAGAGTGTCAGCAAGACCTTATTCGACGGCAAGACTCTGGACGGGTGGCAGGGCAATCCGGAATGGTGGTCTGTCCAGGACGGGGCCATTCGCGGCAAGTTTCACGACAAGGTTCCCACCAGTTTCCTCTTCACAAAGGAAAACTATTCCGATTTTCGCCTTACCCTTTCCTCGAAGATGGTGGAATCCGACAACCATGCAGGGGTTGCCTTTTGGGGCGAGATTATCGAGCGCCCTGGCAACAAATGGTATACACGGGGGCCGCTGGTGGTCTTTCCCAGGCCAAGCATGTGGGACTACATCGACGCGAAGGGTATCCGGGTCTTCAAGACCACGACCGACCAGGTAACCAGCCAGCATGAATGGGTGAAAGTGGAAATTCTCGCGCAGGGCAACCGCGTCCGCACCGCCATGAACGGTGTGCAGGTGATGGATTGGCGCGAAGCCGATCTTTCACGCGTGAAAGAGGGGCCGATTGGTGTTCAGCTTCACGCCTGGACTGGTCCGCAGGAAGTTCTGTATAAAGACATCGTCATAGAGACGTTCCCGAAACAGGACCGGCTTTTGACGGTCAGGCAGTAGACGCCTGGTTCAGACGGGCAGTGCCGTCTTCTCGCGGTCGAATTCCTTGTACCCAAAATAATTGTGACTCTTGATGACGGTGGCGATTGCCTCGGGCACCATAGCTTCCCATGCCGGGTCTCCTTCTTTGATCCGCTGCAAGACGTTGCGCGAAAAAATGTGAAGCACGCTTGAGTCAAAGTTGACGAGTTGTTTGATGCCGCCGCGCTCCACAAGATGTTCGAATATGTTGCGCTGATCCGCATGTATTGCTACGTTGTCCACGGTCTGGAGGACGCCCGTTGCAGGATCTTTGTAAGGGTAAACATAGATCCGCATGTTCTTGGTAAATAGCTTTCCAAAAGCTTCCAAAATTCCGCCCTCGAGCGTGGCGTAGTACTCTTCCTTGAAAAGGTCGAGCAGACTGATGGCGCCCATGGTGACCGCGATGGGTTCCGATGTATAGCGGGAGATATAACCGGCGAGACGATAGTATTCGAAATGATTCGAGATGAGGACAGTCTTGCCCGCTGCCCCTAAGACATCGGCCCGCGCGAGGAAATCACCAAGGTCGACCTTCCCATCCACCATAAGTTGGCGCATGTTGATCTCCATCAGTTCCACAACGTGACCGGGGGCGGCACCGACATCCGCTGCGAACTGGCTGTGAGCGCAGTTGACCATATCGAGGTTCACTTTCGTGACCGGACGAAAACTGCCGCGTTCCACCAACACGGGCCGCTTTCGCAAAACCTCGGACGGCTGCAACACCTCACCCGAGGGGCCGAACATCGCGGCGCCCGTCAGGCCGAGTTGCACCAGCTTCAGACTCACCGCGCGGTTGTCGACATGGCGAAAATCATTGCCGGAAAATTCAATCATGTCGATCTCGACGCGTTCCGTACTCAGGTTATCGAGAAGCGACTCCAGCATTTTATGAGGCTTCATACGGAAGTAAAAAGCCGCGTATAAGAGATTTACCCCCACGATTCCCAGGGCGTCTTGCTGGAGATCGTTCTGCCGGTCGAGCATCCGGACGTGAATAATGATCTGGCTGTCCGCCGCATGGGGGTGAGCCTGATACTTGACGCCCATCCAGCCGTGGCATTCGTTCGTGCCGCGGAAATTGCGGGCCGAGACCGTATCGGCAAAGGTGAAGAAGGAACTGCTGTCTCCGCGAGCCGGCCCCAGTTTCTCGAGATTGATGGCGTGCTCACAATCGAGCATGGCCTGCAGCCGTTCACGCGAAACGTAGCGCTTGCCCGGTCCGTAAATTGCGTCGCTAATTGCCATGTCATAGGCGGACACGGACTTGGCGATCGTACCGGCTGCGGCTCCCACCTTAAAAAACCACCGGACCACTTCCTGGCCGGCGCCGATCTCGGCGAACGTACCGTACCGGGAAAGATCGAGGTTGATCTTCAGGGCTTTCTGATTCGTGGTGAGAATGTGCGGTTCATCCTGGTCGCCAGGCATTCCGCTTGTGCTGCTCATCTTCATACTATCGGCGAAAAGGGCATGAAATATTAGATGGGGCCGATGTCGATCTCACAGACCTCAACCCAGACAGCTTTTAGAGCTTAGCATGCAGCACTTGCCGCAATCTGAGCCGCGGCTCTGGATTCCGTTCGGCCTTCGGCTCTCCGGGAGGTCCGCCAAACCAAACCACAGCACCCCGCGCGGCATTTAGTACCATCACATTGATGAAATACCTAAAAGATTTATGGGATGACCAAGTAGCTCAATCTCTTGCTGCCGACACACTGGATCTCTTGCGTTACCGGTCCAATCTGCTAGGCGCTGACCTGCGCATCACCAATTTCGGCGGCGGCAACACGAGTTCGAAGCTCGACTTACGCGACCCGTTTACCGGCAACACCGTGAAAGTGCTGGCCGTGAAAGGCAGTGGCGGCGATCTGGGCAGCATCAAGAAATCCGGCTTTGCCCTGCTCTATCTCGATCGCCTCAACCAGCTGAAATCAGTCTATAGGGGCGAACAGAACGAAGACGAGATGGTGGCCTACTATCCGATCTGCGCGTTTGGCGAAAGCAAGGCGCCGGCGTCCATCGATACACCACTCCACGCTTTCCTGCCCTTCGCGCATGTCGACCATTTACATCCGGACTGGGCGATCGCATTGGCAGCCAGCGCGAATGGGAAAGCCAAGCTCGCCGAATTCAACAAGCGGTACAAACACAACATCGTTTGGCTCCCCTGGCAGCGTCCGGGCTTTGAACTCGGCATGATGTTGAACCGCGCGGTGACCGAGAATCCCACCGCCGATGGCATCATCCTCGGCAGCCACGGGCTATTTACGTGGGGCGATACGCAACGTGAATCGTATGTGAACAGCATCACCATCATTGATGAGCTGGGCGACTTTGTAACCGGACATCATAAAGGCAAAAAGCTCTTTGGCGGTACACAGCTGCCAGCGCATGCCGAACCAACAGACGTAGCCGCGGCCGTCCTGCCGTATCTCCGGGGACAACTGGCTACCAAGCGGCGCACGATCGCGCACTACGATGGCTCGCCCGAAATGATCGACTTTGTGAACTCCCTCGATGCGAAAGCGCTCGCGCATCTGGGCACCAGCTGTCCTGATCACTTCATTCGCACACGCATCCGTCCGATGTTCGTGGACTGGCACGCGACCGATGAGACCGTTCAGGATTTGAGGGCCAAGATTGCCGGCACTGCCGAACGCTACCGGGCCGAATACGCGGAGTACTACAATGCTTGCGCCGAACCCGGTTCGCCGGCGTTGCGCGATCCCAACCCTTCCGTGGTCCTGATCGCGGGCCTGGGCATGTTTACTTTCGGCAAGAACAAGACGGAGGCCCGCATCACCGGCGAATTCTACGTAAATGCCAAGAACGTGATGGCCGGTGCAACAGCTCTCGCTGATTCGGAAGAAGTGCCGCATCTTCCCCAGGCCAAGACGCCCGAAGATTCCCACCGCTTCACCAGCCACAATAACTACGTGGCACTGCCTCCGAGTGAAGCGTTCCGCATCGAATACTGGGCCCTGGAAGAAGCGAAGCTGCAGCGCATGCCGCCGGAGAAGGAGCTGAGCCGCAAGATCTTTCTTGTGGTGGGAGGCGGCAGCGGCATCGGACGCTCCACTGCGCTTAAGCTGGCGCAAGGCGGCGCGCATCTCATGATCGCTGACCGCAATGAAGCGTCCGCGAAGGAAACAGCCGAACTCGCCGCCAAGATCGCGGGCACGGAAGCGGTGGCAAGCTGCGCGCTCGACTTGCAGGACCGTGCCAGCATCGCGGCCTCATTCAAGAAGACGGCGCTGCAGTTCGGTGGTGTGGATGGAGTGATCAACACCGCCGCGGTATTCATTGCGCCCGATGCCGCCGGAGTATTGCCGGACGAACAATGGAAGCTGACGTTCGACATCAATGTGACTGGAAATTATCTGCTCGCCGACGAAGCGAGCAAACTGTTTAAGGATCAGAATCTGCCGGCCATCATCGTGCTTACCAGCTCCGCGAACGCCGTAGTTCCCAAGCGCGGCAGCGAAGCGTATGACGTGAGTAAGGGCGCGGTAAATCATCTCATCCGCGAACTGGCCGTGGGCATGGCGCCGCTGGTCCGCGTGAACGGAATCTCGCCGGCCACCGTGGTGGAAGGAAGTACGATGTTCCCCAGAGACCGCCTGATTCCATCTTTGACCAAATACAAGATTGCGTTTGAGGAAACCGAAACAACGGACGAGCTGCGAACCAAGCTGGCGAATTTTTACGCCAAGCGCACGCTTACCGCTCTACCGATCACGCCCGCCGATTGTGCGAATGCCATATACTGGCTAGCCAGCGATCAAAGCGCTAAGACTTCGGGCCACGTAATTCCAGTAGACGGAGGACTTCCGGAGGCATTCCTCCGATAGGACAAACACAATGTTAAAAAAACTGCTGCTAGCTTCCCTTTTGATGACAATGACCATGGCTGCTGAAAATCGCGTATTTGAAATGCGCACTTACACTACCGTAGACGGCAGGCTGGACGCCTTGCTCACCCGTTTTCGGGACCATACAACAAAGCTGTTTGAAAAGCACGGCATGACGAACATCGGCTACTGGGTGCCCCAGGACGCGCCGCTGTCAAAGAACACGCTCGTCTATATACTTGCCTACCCCAGCCGCGATGCTGCCAAGAAGAGCTGGGAAGGCTTCCGCGCGGACCCTGCCTGGCAGAAGGCCCAAAAGGAATCGGAAGTAAGTGGAAAAATTGTTGACCACGTAGTCTCGGTCTTCATGGACCCGGCCGACTTCTCGAAGATCAAGTAGATGCAATTCCGGCTGGTACTCGTATTTCTGTCGCTGATGATGCCAGCCGGCGCACAAGACCCCACGTTAGCCGTAGTAAACGCCCGCGTCTGGACCGGCAACCCGTCCCAGCCGCGGGCCGAGGCTATCCTCGTTACCGGTGACACCATCACCGCGGTCGGTTCTAACCAGGAGATCAGTGGCAGAACGGGCAAGCGAACCCGGACCATCGACGCACACGGGCAAATGTTGGTCCCGGGGTTTATCGACTCTCACGTGCATTTTCTGGATGGCGGTTTCGCCCTCGCAAGCGTCCAGCTTCGGAATGCAAGAACGAAAGAGGAATTCGTTGCCCGCATCAAGGCCTTCGCAGCCACAAGTCCTCCAGGTGTGTGGATCACCGCAGGCGACTGGGACCATCAGAACTGGGGCGGGGAACTGCCAACG
Organism: Bryobacteraceae bacterium; assembly: GCA_040002435.1. GTDB lineage: Bacteria > Acidobacteriota > Terriglobia > Bryobacterales > Bryobacteraceae > JANXXV01. Next base: position 10,901 of record JBDUEM010000156.1, on the reverse strand, counting down.
CGGGAATGGATTGACAGCGTAACCCGCGACAACCCCGTATGGATCAATCGCCTGGACGGCCACATGTGCCTGGCGAACACGAAAGCGCTCGAGGCGGCAAAAGTATCCAGGTCCACCCAGTCCCCACCTGGCGGCACTATTATCCGCGATTCTGCCGGAGAGCCTACCGGCATCTTCAAAGACAACGCCATGGCCCTGGTGGAGAAGATCGTCCCGCCTCCAACTCCAGCGCAAAGCGCCCGCGCTCTGGAGGAAGCGATGAAGTATGTTGCTGAACGCGGCGTCACATCGGTGGTTCACATGGGCGGCTGGTCTGATCTCGAAGTCTTTGATCGGGCGGACAAGGCAGGAAGGCTCAAAATTCGCATCTACGCCGCCGTGCCGCTGAGCACATGGGAGCGTCTGGGCCAGAGAGTGGCGGCGGCCGGCCGCGGCAATGACTACCTTTCGGTGGGCGGCTTGAAGGCGTTCGTAGACGGATCTCTGGGATCCCACACAGCGGCGTTCCTTGAGCCCTTCACTGACGCACCCAAGGATTCCGGCCTGATGGTCAGCAAGCCCGAAGAGCTCTACTCCTGGACGTCCGGCGCCACCAAAGCGGGTTTGCAGGTGATGGTACATGCTATAGGCGACCGTGCCATCCGGACGCAATTGGATATCTTCGAGCGGGTGCAAAATGAACAGCACCCGGCCAATGCCCGGTTCAGGATGGAACACGCCCAGCACATCGCGCCGCCTGATATCGCACGGTTCGCCAAATTAAACGTGATAGCCAGCATGCAGCCGTATCATGCTATCGATGACGGACGGTGGGCTGAAAAGGTCATCGGTCCGGAACGAATCAAGACAACTTATGCTTTCCGCTCCCTTCTGGATGCGGGCGCGAAAGTCGTCTTTGGCAGCGATTGGTTCGTCGCCCCACCTACTCCTCTGGAAGGAATCTATGCCGCCGTGACCCGCAAGACACTGGATGACAAGAATCCTGGCGGATGGGTTCCCGAGCAGAAGATCAAAGTGGAGGAAGCTCTGCGGGCTTACACCGCCGATGCTGCCTACGGACAGTTCACTGAGAGCCGTAAGGGAACCCTCCAGGCGGGAAAGCTGGCGGATTTCGTCTTAATTGATCGCGACCTCACGACCATTCCTCCCGCCGAAATCCGTGACGCGAAGGTGCGCCTGACCGTAGTCGGCGGTCGGGTCATCATCGAAGTAACCGAAAAACCGTAACTCGCTGGAAAATTAGCGGAGCAGGCCACGCACGCGAAACCATTCCGCCAGGCGTCCACTCCAGCTCGATAGCGTTGGATCCAGCGGCGCCAGGCCGACTCCATGCTTACCGGGCTCGTAGATGTGCATCTCCGCCGGTACTTTCGCTCGCCGCAGCGCGAGGTAGAACATCACACTATTCTCAGCGGGCACACCGGTATCGCTATCGGTGTGAAAGAGAAAAGTCGGCGGCGTCTGTTCCGTCACCTGTTTTTCGTTCGAGAGCAACTCCACCAGCTTGGGGTCCGGGTTATCTCCGAGCAGATTTCGACGCGATCCAGTATGAACAAAGTCGGTGAAGCTGATCACCGGATAGGCCAATACCATGAAATCGGGACGCGAACTCATCCGGTCCACCGCGTCCGTGGCATTGGGATCGCCGGCATCGAAATGAGTGCCTACGGTGGAAGCCAAATGTCCGCCCGCCGAGAAGCCCCAGATCCCAATGTGATCCGGTCTCACGTGGATTTCCGCCGCGCGTGCCCGCACCATGCGTAGGGCCCGTTGGGCATCGTGCAATTCAATCGGATGATGGTATTTAGGCCCCAGGCGGTACTTCAGCACGAACGCGGAGATACCCAGATTGTTCAGCCATTCGGCAATCTGCTTCCCTTCATGATCCATCGCCAGACCGCCGTATCCACCGCCGGGGCATACGATCACTGCCGTCCCGACGGCCTTGGCAGGGATCGCGAGGTACGAAGTGAGCGACGGCTTGTCTTTCTCGTCGTCGCCTAACGCCCCGGGAGCACCCTGCGGCCAAAGCAACTCGGTGACAGGTTGCGCCAACGCTGCAGTAGAAACTACGAACAAAGCCATCACAAGAACTTTCATACGACCCATCATGATACAGCGGACTCCTCTATTACCAATTCACCTTTGTCGGCGTCGAGTGTAGCCATTACGCCCAGCGGCAACGTTAGCTGATCGTCGGTATGGCCGATGGTCAACCCCGAGAGCACGGGTATTTTCAACTCGCCCAATATGTTGTCCACCACTTCCCCCAGGGAAAACGTAGCGTCGAACGATGGCTTGTAATCGCTTCGCCGGCAGTCTTCGCATTCACCAAAAATGATGCCTGCGGCGCTCTTCAGCTTCCCCGCCAGTCGAAGCTGCGTCAGCATCCGGTCGATGCTGTAGGGCTGCTCGCCCACATCTTCGATAAAGAAAATTTTCCCGCGCGTGTCAATCTCGTACGGAGTCCCCATCAGCGAGGCGATCAACGACAGATTGCCGCCGATCAAAGGACCACGCGCCTTTCCGGGACGCACCGTGCGCAGCGTGTGTGCAGGACGGAGCGGGTCGCTAGGAGGCGGATTTGTGACGGAGCCGATTGGCTTGGGGTCGAACATCGCCTTCCTGAAATGTTCCTGCGTGTACCCTGTGAACCTCGACAGCGTGACCGGTCCGTGGAAGGTGACCAGGCCGGTCTTCTTATGGATGGCCAGATGCATTGCCGTGATGTCGCTGAAACCCAGGAAGATCTTGGGATTTTTGCGGATCAGTTCATAGTCGATGTCGTCCAGCAGTTGTCCTGAACCATAACCGCCGCGGATGGTGAAAACTGCCTTCACCTCCGGATCGCGGAACATATCGTGCAGGTCCGATACGCGCTGCGCAATGGTGCCGCCGACGTAGCCGGTCTGCTTACGGACATTCCGGCCCATCTTCATTTTCAATCCGAAATACTCGATGGTTAGTATGGCCGCTGCAATGCGATCCGGATCGCTGACAAACGTCGATGGAGTGATCAAGCCCACCGTGTCGCCCGGTTTCAGGACCGCCGGCTTCAGCAGCTTCGCCGATGTGGAGGCTTGTGGTGCCAGCAGAGCCGCGGCCATTAGGTTTCGTCGGGTCATGTTTCAGCTTACTCCGGCTTCATCTGGATGACGTCAGCGCTTCGCTTGTCCGGAATAACGGTCAAGTGCTCCACCTTGCCCGCCTTGAAAACGCCCTCCACCGTCGTGTTGAAGGGCGCGTGCAGTTTGAACTCCACGTCCCACTCTTTGGGCCACGAGGGGAAGAGCACGATCTTGGCGCCGTCGGTCTGCATCAACATGGCCTGTAGCGCCATGGAGGCCACATTCCCGTGGTCCTGGTCGGGCGTCCAACTGCCGTCGTTTCGCCAGAACACCGGGAACCGGCTGCCGTTGGTGGGCGCCAGGAAGTTATCTGCCGTTAACGTCCGAGCCATGTCCGTAAAACCAAGAAACGCGGCCTGGATGGCATCTTGCGCCCAGCCGCCGGTGGAGGTGAATTTGCGAACCTGAAAAGTGGCACGCCCCACTTCGAGGTCCGCCTTGTTTACGCCATAGAGGCGATACGGAAACACGGCATATAACTCCGGATTTTCGGAATTCTTGATCTCACCAAAGACCTGTTCCGCCGGTTGCAGTACGGCGATGTTGTTCACCTTCCTGAGCGGAAGCGCCGGAAGCTGCTGTTGCAGTCTTTTGGCAGCCGAGGATGCCGATTTGCTCAGCGGCAGCTTTTGGTTCATCACCTCGCCCAGCACCCACCGCAGGCCCGCTATATCGGGTAACGGATTCAACGCGTCGTGCCACGTGTCCAGCGCTTGTGAAGGCCGGAATCTGATCTTACCGTCGACGCCCCGTTCATAGTGTTTGTCGTAGAAGGTGATGACAGACTCCGCCAGCGGCAGGATGTCATCTCGCAGGAAGCGCTTGTCCTGCGTGTGCTGGTAATATTCCAGCAGCATAGTGACGAGTTCCAACCCACTGCTGAAATGATTTTGTTTCCGGCCGTAATTGCGGTCGACATCCGCTCCAAAGAAATACATTGTTTCGGGAAAAAAGAGCCCGTCGTGATGGAAGTAGGTTTGCGTGCGGCGTTCCGCGATCGGCCGGTGCGCGGTGTACATGCGGAAGAACGGCTCCATTAGATCGTAGTCGCCCGCGGCCAGCATAGGCCAGTAAATCAAGCGGGTATTTTGGAACCGGTATGGGGCGCCAAGATGGCGGTAGTCGGCATCGTAGGAATGCTCTTTCTCCTGTGCGTCCACAGTGAAGATGGATCCATTGAATTTTATGGGTTGCGCGCCGCGGCCGCCGCACGCATTGACAAATCTCTGCAGCGCGTAGCCGGAACTCAAGGCCTTCTGCTCCCGGCCTCCGCTCACCTGAATCCAACTGCGATTCCAGAAACCCTCCCACCATTTCTCATGAGCCGCGCGCTTTTCGCTGATATTCGTCGCAGCCGCGCGAGCAATCACCTGGTCCATTTCCCGAAGCCACTGGTCAATCGGGTCGGCCGTCATCGTCAGCGTGTAGATCGAGACGCGCTGCTGCTTCTGGGGCGTCGTGCTGCGCAGGGTGATCTGGTTTATTTTCGAAAACCCATCACCTTCCATTGCGGCGCCGAAGGTTCGGTAAAGCAGAGGATCCGAGGCTGCCGTGTCCTGCACGCCCTGCAGTTTCTGAAGAGTGGGCCAGACCGAACGAATATTCCGGTGATACCAGACAACGCGGTTCTCCACGTCCTGCTGGATGGAATCGCCGTACACCGTAACGGGCTCCGAGGCTTTCCCCAAACCGTAGGCGCTGGATAATTCCTGTCCCTCCAAACGTCTCTGCTGGTCCCGCCAGCGCTCGTAGATTAGCAGCATTTCCGAAGGTTGATCGGAATTACTTTCGACATGCACTACCGGTTGGTTGGCGTCTACCCAAATACGCAGTCTGGTTTGCGCGCCGGGTTTCCCCGCATCGACTAGAATCTCTCCAGTACTCAACTTCAAGGTCTGCAGGAATGGCTCGCCCGGCAAGAAAGGATTGGGGGAAATACGGAGGCGTACCCGCCCGACTTTCAGCAACCGCGCCGATTCGCTCCAGGCGTCGGTTTTGCTGATGTAGAACAGAAGGTCCCCACCTTCTTCCCCCCATACATTCAGTCCCACATCGCCATTTCCCAGCGGCATGGAGCCGCTGGAATCCTTGCCTGCAGAATGCCAGGTAACGTTATATTGGTCTACTGCGCCTTGAGTCTGCGCGAGTAAAGCCGTCAAGAAAATACCAGCAATAAATCGCACGAGGGCGCAATTATGAATCGTCAATTTAGCCTTTAGAACAATGATAGTATCAGGCGATTCCAAAACTACAAGGAGCACGAATGCAACAACTCATCTACACCATGCTGTTCAAGGGGCATGCCGCTCCCTCAGAGAGTGACCCCCAGACGCTGCACGTGTCACTCAAGGCTGCCAGTTGCAGCATCACTACGGTAATAAACCACGGGGGGCTCACCGGCGGCTTCGATCCGGCCGCGGTAATTGACGCCGCGTTCGAATCGGATGTGCAACTATTGACCGCGACCACCTTCACCGAACGCGGCACCATTTCGTTTGGCAAAGCGGGACATTCCCTCAACTTCGTGAGCATCGTGGATGGCTGGATGGGACAGAGTCCCGATCCCTCTCTGAGGCAGGGAACGGTCACTTGGAAAGTGGACGGCGGTCAGGGTCAATTCGAGGGTGCCTGTGGCACCATCACTTCAAATTTCACCATCGCGGAATCCGGTGAGGTGAGCGACTATCATCTGGGGATAATCTACCTAAGGTAGCAGCGGGGTAGCCATCCCCCCAAACAGGGGTGACAACGGGTTTTTATTTTGGTACGATTCTGACAGCCCGGTCTCGAAGGAAATTCGGTCCGTCGTCCGAAGAACCTGCAGCGGGTAAATCACGTTACCGGAGCCGCCTCTGCTCCGGAAGGGATTGCCTCTATGAGCAGGTCGCAGAGCCGAAGGGTCGTGATGATTGCAGGGCTGTTAGCTGTCAGTCTCCTGCAGACGCCCGCCTCTTTTGCATTCACCTCCAACCGTGTGCCGCACTGGAGCGATGGCTGTGTACGGAAGCACTCGCAGAAGGAGTCGGCGAAGGCACAGCGGAAGCGTGAGAAGGCAGCAACTGCCAACGCGCACGGACGGGAAGTCCCGGTAAGTTTTCGCGGCTACGGGCACTAATCCACCCCCTCAGGGTAATCCGACTGTATTTTTACTAATTGATTCCCCTTAGGTACTTGACACCACCGCAAGGGGCGTTACTATTAAATCAAAGATATATTTCCTAAGGCCACCCGGCCGTGACCTTCTTAGAATGTCTTTCAAGGAAGGAGTTTTATGCACTCAAATGAACTTTTGGAGCCCTTGGGGCACGTTTTGGAAAGCGATATTGCACGCACCAAATCGGAATTCGACCATATGGCGGAGACGATTCGGACCCGATATGCCGGCGACGACCAGGTAATTCATCGGGTGGAACAGGTGCAAGCAGCCATGCTTCGGCTGGCATGGGCATTAGAGCGTACGCTCGACACCCCGGGCAGTTCGTTTAATCGCGCCGAGTAGTATCGCCTTCGAGGAGCATCGCCTTCAGCTATGTCCTCACCTTCTGGCCCGCCGAACGTCTTCATCGTTAAGATACAATAGCTTCTTTCCTTCCGGAGAAGATCATTGCGCCTTTTCAGATTGATAGTATTGCCCTTTCTTGCGGCGGCCGCGGTTGCACAGCAATTGCCCGTGCAGGAGCACACGCTCGATAACGGGATGCGGATATTGCTGCTTCCCAGAAAAGGATCTGCCAACATTGCGGCCGGCTGGGTGGCGCGAGTCGGATCGGTGAACGAACGGCCGGGCATTACCGGAATTTCCCATTTGTTCGAACACATGATGTTCAAGGGGACCAACACGATTGGAACCCGCAACGCCGCCGAAGACGCCAAGCTAAACCTGGAGTTGGACCAGCTAAAAGGCGAAATTCGCAAGGAGGAAACGGAACTGGCGCGGCGGCTGCGGTTGGGCGAGATTTCCGACGTAAAGGATCCGAAAGTGCGGACGGCGCGTCATCAGGAACTTCTGGACAAGTTTGAAATTGTGACGAAACGGCAATCCGAACTGATTGTCAAAAACGAGTTCGACCGGATTTATACCAGCCAAGGCGCTTCGGGCATGAACGCGGGGACGAGTGAAGACTATACGGTCTACTTCATCAACCTCCCCACCAACAGACTGGAACTCTGGTTCTGGATGGAGTCCGACCGTCTGCTGAATCCGGTCTTTCGCGAATTTTATACCGAGCGCGATGTGGTAATGGAGGAGCGGCGCATGCGCACAGACAGCACGCCCACCGGACGGTATACGGAACAGTTCAATGCCCTCTTCTGGAAGTCCTCGCCGTACGGGTGGCCCGTAGTGGGTTGGCCGACCGATATCGACGCCATCAGCCGGGAAGAAGCGAATGCTTATTTCGGCACATATTATGCTCCGAATAATTTGACCGCGACCCTGGTGGGCGATTTCGATCCTGCCGTTGCAATGGAATTGGCCAAGAAATATTTTGGACGGCTGAAGCGCGGTACCGTTCCGCCCCCGGCAGTGGTCACTACCGAGACTCCGCAAATGGGCGAACAGCGAATGTCGGCATCGGCAGAAACGACGCCGGAAGCGGTGATTCGCTATCATTCCGTGGCCGATGGCCATGTAGATGAACCGGCGCTCACGGTACTGGCCTCATTGATGAATGATCGCACCGGACGCCTGTTTAAGTCGCTGGTGCTGGAACAGCAAGTGGCGAACATGGCCTTCGCGCGGCAGGATAGCCGCAAGTACGAAGGCTTCGTTGAGTTTCGAGGAACCGCGAAACCAGGGAAGACGCCGGAAGACGTAGAGAAGGGTATTTACAAAGAATTGGAAAAACTAGAGACGGAACTGGTGCCCGATCACGAGTTGGAAAAGGTAAAGAATAACCTTGCCGCGGCCAATTTCCGGCGCGCGCAATCCGACTTCAGCCTGCTGCTGAATATTCTTCTCAATGACGCCAGCCGGAGTTGGCGGTCACTGAATACCGATCCTCCTCTATTGCAGGCGGTGACTCCAGCCGACATCCAGCGCGTTGCCAAGAAATACTTGAAGCCGGAGAACCGCAACGTTCTGATCCTCTATCGCAAGGGAGCGAACTAGTGAAACGTCTTCTTCTTTTGGTGTTTGTCCTGAGCACCGTCCATGCGGCGGAGATCCCAAGCCATCCGCGGGAATTGAAGTATCCGGCGCTGAAATACGATCCGCCGCGCGCCGCCGATTACCGGCACAAGCTGGCCACGGGCGGTACCGCCTACCTTGTGGAAGATCACGAATTGCCGCTGATTAATATCAGCGTACTGGTGCGCACGGGAAAATACCTCGAGCCGTTCACCAAAGCGGGATTGTCATCGCTGGTGGGATCGCAAATGCGGGCGGGCGGGACGAAATCCAAGCCTCCGGCTGTCTTCGACGAAGAGGCCGCGTTCCTGGCCGCGCAGATCGGCGTTGGAATTGGGGACACAGAGGGTCAGGCGCAAGTGAACTGTCTGGCCAGAACGCTGGATTCCTGCCTGGCGTTGTTCTTCGACATGCTGCAGAATCCGGGATTCGCGGAAGACCGGTTAAAGCTCGCCAAGAGCCAGGCGCTGCAGGGAATGCAGCGCCGCAACGACAATACAGCCGAAATCGAGGGGAGAGAATTCGCACGTCTGATTCGCGGAGAGTTCTTCACCACGGCGCCCGCCACAAAAGCGAGTATCGAATCCATTACTCGCGAAGACCTGATTGCTTTTCATGACAAGTATTTTTATCCGGCCAATTTCACATTTGCGGTGTCCGGAGACTTCAAGACCAAGGACATCCTGGCGAAACTGGATAAAGCGATGTCAAATTGGACGAATCGCGCGCCGCTGGTGAGTGCAGTGCCGAAGCCCGCGTTCGTTCCGAAACCTGGCATATACCTGGTGGACAAGAAAGAAGTAAATCAGGGACGCGTAAGGATGGGCCACCTGGGAACGACCATCAGCAACCCGGATCACCTGGCTATTGAGGCGATGAACGGAATACTGGGCGGAGCGGGTTTTACATCGAGAATCATGTCGCGCGTCCGGTCCGATGAGGGCCTCGCCTATTCGGCAGGATCGGCTTTCCACAGCGGCACCTATTACAACGGTGTGTTCTCGGCGGGATTCCAGTCAAAAAGTCCCACCGTGGCGCAAGCCATCTCCATCGTCCTCGAAGAGATCGAACGTATGCGCGCGGAAAAGGTAAAACCGGATGAGCTGGCGACGGAGATCAATTCGACTATTGAAGTTCTGTCGCGGCGGTTTGCGACTGCGCGGCAGAAGGCGGCGCAATTCGCCGAAGACGATTACGAGAAGCTGCCGGAGGATTACTGGCAGAAGTATCGCGACCGGCTGCGAGCGTTGACCCCGGAGGAAATTCAGCGAATAGCGCAGAAGTATCTTCAGCCGGATAAACTGGTAATTCTCGCGGTGGGCAATGTGGACGCAATCTTGAAAGGCAATCCCGATAAACCGCAATACCAGTTGACCAAGTTCGGAAATATCGAGCGGATTCCACTGCCCGATCCGTTTACGATGGTTTATCCGAAACCGTAATATGCGCCGGTGGAGCGCTGTTCTTTTGCCCGGCGTAGCGCTTTACTTTCTTCCCGTGCCTGGGTTGAATCCGGCGCAACGCCACCTGCTTTCGATTTTTCTGGCAACCATTGTTTCGCTGGTGGCGCAGCCTGTCCCGATGGGTGTAAGCGTTCTTACGGGGATGACACTGCTGGCGCTTACCGGAACCGTGGCGCCGGCGAAAGTTCTATCCGGCTTCAGCAATCAAACCACATGGCTGATTGTCAGCGCATTTCTGTTTTCCCGCGCCGTAACGCAAACGGGAATCGGAATGCGCATTGCGTACATGTTTGTGCGGCAGTTCGGGCGCAGCGCCCTCTCGCTTGCCTATTCCATTGTGGCTTCGAATGTGATTCTGGCCCCGTTCATTCCTTCTGACACGGGGCGGGGTGGAGCGATTATTTATCCCATCACGCAGGGTCTCGCCAAGGCGCTCGGTTCGGAGCCGGGGCCCACCGGCCGGTCGGGCGCCTTCATCACCCTGGTGGGCTTTCATACCAACTACATTGCTTCGGCGCTGTTTCTCACGAGCATGGCGGCCAATCCCCTGATTGCCGACTTTGCGGCCAAGATTGCTCATGTGGATCTAAGTTGGGGCCGATGGGCGTTGGCAACAGTAGTGCCAGGTTTTCTGTCATTGACAATCGTGCCGTACGTCATTTTTCGATTGCATCCGCCGGAGAGCAGCGATGTGTCCGCCGCGCGCGCCCTTGCGTCGCGGGAACTGGATCTGATGGGCCGCCTGAGCCGCAACGAACGGTGGCTGGTTGTGGTGCTTCTCGGCGTCATGGGAGGCTGGGTCTTTTCCCCGTGGCTCGGCGTTCCGAATGCGTTTGTCGCGCTGAGTGGGATTTCCGCCTTGCTGATCCTGAAGGTCTTCGCATGGGCCGACCTGCTCGGGGAAAGCCGCGCGTGGGACGCGCTGATGTGGTTCGCACCACTGTTGATGATGTCGGATGTATTGAACGAGTCCGGCACCGTTAAGATTTTGTCCAGCGCCACCTTCGCACGGTTAGACGGATGGCCGTGGGAGGCTGCGCTCTGCGCCCTGGTGCTGCTGTATCTTTACGTCCACTACGCTTTTGCGAGTATGACGGCACACGCCACTGCGCTCTATCCCGGTTTCCTGACGGCAGCCGTTGCGGCCGGCGCTCCTCCAATGCAAGCGGCTTTGGCGCTGGC
>JBDUEM010000155.1:0-17399 GCA_040002435.1 Bryobacteraceae bacterium | reverse complement strand
CCAGCGATTTCGCATCCAACAGGAAAATCACGCCTTCCTTTCCCGCCCCCGCCACCAGTTCCCATTGCTTGAATGGAAACACGACGGCGCTCATGTTGCCCATGTCCAGATCTTTCTTCGTGATCCACGCGCGATTGGCGGGCGTATAGTAATCCACCAGCTTCAGATCCTTCGAAGAGAGGCCAAGAAACGTATCGGGGAATTTACCGGCGGCCGCATCGTAAGCGCCGTCGCCTGTTTCAGCAACAATTGTGCCGGCCGAAGTGATAGGCGCGCCGGCGCGGCCCCAGATACCCGCGCCGCCCGAAGGACTGGATTGAAACATCGACACCGGCCGCTTTGGGTCGTTCAGATCCATCGCGTATACGGACGAGCGGACACCATTGCATCCCTGAGAAATGGTGGTGTAAAGGGTGCCGTTCACCAGATTCAGGCTCCATGTTTTGGCGAAGGGCGGAGTGAACTGCACGGGAGGCGCGATATCTTCGCCGTTGATGAAATTGAAGGAGTGCAGTTTTCCGTCGCTTGCCAGCACGTAAACCGTGCGCGCTTTCTTATCGATCACTGGAGTCGCGTTTAACGCATTCGGACACAGCCAGCCGCCCGCCGGATTCTTCGGCGTGCCCTCAATCTGCATTCTCTTGCTCCAGAGAACTTTCCCGTCATCGGCGTCCAAACCAAACACATTGTCAGATGCCCCGGCCACGATGACGATATCCTTGAAGCCCTTTAACGTGGGAAGATTGATCGCCACCACGGGTACGGTCAGTGAGTTCAAGTCCTTAAACTCATTGTCCAGCTTCGCCTTCCACTGCAATTTCATCCCGCGAACGTTTTCTTTGGTAATCTTCGTCTCGTCCTTGGCCCAACCCGTGCGCTGCGGATTGCCGCCAAACGTGTGCCACTCGCCTCCGGACAAACTCCCGACAAAGCAAACGGCTACCGCCGCGGCCACTGAATTTCTCATGTTGGAGATCGTACTACAAGTCAGACGATCAGCACGAGATCGCGCTGCGCCTCGCCGGTGACCACGGCGTCCGTCTCGGACATGTAGACATTGACTTCGGACCGGATACCAAACTCGGGCAAATAGATGCCTGGCTCAACGGAGAAGCAGCATCCCGGGATGATGCGCCGGTCATCGTGGGTTTCGAAGTTATCCATATTCGCTCCGGTGCCATGGACCTCGGTTCCAATGGAATGACCGGTGCGGTGAACAAAGTATTGTCCAAACCCGGCGGAAGTAATGTGGCCGCGGGCAGCGTCATCCACATCGAATCCGCAGAGTGCTTGTACGGCGGCCTTCTTCGCGCAGGCAATCGCGCTGTCCCGCGCATCGCGCACAATCTCGAATACCTTCACGACTTCCGGACGCGGTTCAGGACCACAGAAGCCGGTCCACGTGATGTCGTAGTAAGTGCTATCCGGCTCGTCCAACTTCGCCCACATGTCGATAAGCACTACATCGCCTTGGCGAATCTCGCTGTGCTGCTTCTCCGTTGGTCCATAATGCGGATCCGACGCATTCGCGTTCACGGCGACAATCGGCCCATGATCGGTCACCAGGCCAGAGCCGGAAAATGTATGCCGCAGGAACCGTTGAATGTCCAACTCCGTCACTCGATCGCCCATCCGCAAATGATCCGCAATCCGATCGAAGGCAGCGCGGCGGTGGACATCCATGCGGCGTCCTGCCTCCAGGTGCGATTCCAGCTGAGCCTCCGTCCATCGCGCTTCAAACAGTTGGATTAGATTGGCGGAGCTCACCACATCCACGCCAAAGCCCCGGATGAGTTCCACCGTGCCGGCGTCCACCATGGAGACGTACGGCACCGCGCAGTTCGGCGAGTATTGCATGGCGACGCGTTCCGCCTTATGCAGCATGCTCTGCAGTTCCGCCGCGTGTTCGGTCCAGCGCGAATAGTACCGCTTCTTCCCCGGCAGCGCGGCGAGCGAATGAGGCTCCACCCGGTGCAGCAGCCCTACCGGTTCGCCTTCGGCCGGAATGTAGTAATACCATCGCCGGGTGTAATGGCCGGCGGGATCCAGGCCAAGCACCCTGTAGGCGAGCATGTCACGGACGTGGTGATCGAAAAACAACCAGCCGTCCAACTTTTCTTCACGCAGTGCAGCTTGAATTTCGTCCAGTTTCATTTCGAAAGTAGTGCCTTCTCGTTTGCCGCAGGATTGACGCGCCAGCGCACATCCGTCTTCAAATTCGCAACGCCGGCCTTGTCTTTATCATCCACCACAGTGAACTGCAAAACATCATCCAGCCAGTCCTGGCTTGAGCCATCACGATGCTGGGTCGCAACCGTCACCGTATACTCCTGGCGCGTCAGCATGCAGAGAAATTCGAACTCAACTTCGAGTACATCTCCCGCCCGGAAGGCACCAAGGTCAACTCCTTCGATGCGTGTGTTTGTGCCGAAGATCTCTATGCCAAGCCGGTTCCGGATGAGCATTCCCACAATCGGATTTTGTACATCGTTGTCAAAGCGCGCCTCGATCCGCACGCGGACCATTTCACCGCTGCGAAGAGTGGTAGTGACGTCCCCGTCGCTGTTCAAGACCTCCACGGCGGTGACCCGGCTCGCGGCGTCGCCATGGCGGAAGTTCCCAATCAGCGCCTCCACCACCTCCGGCGCTCCATCTTTTTGGTGAACCAGGCCGACGTAGCGATTGACCACCTCCGTCGGCTTGCCTTCGCAGAGCACCTCCCCCTTCGTCATGAGGATGGCGCGGTGGCACAGCCGCTTCACCAAACCAAGATCATGGGAAACAAAAAGGATGGTGACCTTACGCTCCTTCAACTCCTCCAGTTTCTGCAGGCACCGGTTCGCGAAAATCGCGTCTCCCACGGCGAGCGCCTCATCCACAATCAGGATGTCTGGCTCCACGTGGATCGCCGTCGCAAAGGCCAGGCGGACATACATCCCGCTGGAGTATTCCTTCACCGGCCGGTCAATAAAGTCTCCAATGTCAGCAAACTTTTCAATGGCAGGGAAGATCCGCTCCGTGTGTTTGCGCGAGAGGCCCATGATCTCGCTGTTCAGGAACACATTTTCCCTTCCCGAAAAGTCAGGATTGAAACCGGCGCCCAATTCCAGCAGGGCAGCCACGCGGCCTTCCACGGAAACGCGGCCAGTGGTGGGGCGGAGGATACCGCTCACCACTTGCAGTAGTGTGCTCTTGCCCGACCCATTCGGGCCAACCAGGCCCAAAATCTCTCCCGGTTCCACCACGAAGCTGACGTTCTTCAACGCCCAGAAATTGGTGTGCAAAGGCGCTTTGCGGAACGGCAGTAATTCAAAGAGGCGATCGGAAGGGCGATTATAGAGCCGGTAGAGCTTCGATACGTTTTGAACGAGGACCACAGTTGACTCCCCAACTATAGCGCCCCGCCGCTCACTTATGCCATAGAGACGCTGCGCCCCGTGCCCCCGCCAACCGGCGTCGCATATCCCAGGAGACAGAACTGATCGAGTGCGAATAGCACTACCGATTCCATGCCCTCACCCTGCGCCATGCCTGCTTCTTTCACCCAGGCGGCGATGGGGTCGCTGATGCCTACCAGGTGGCTGCGCTTACTGGGAGGAAAACCAAATACTTTGCCAAACGTCATCGACGCGCGGGACTTGTCGAGATCGCGGGCATAAGTGTAGGTGAAACTCTCGGTTTTGAGGCAGTCCAGCGCCGCCGGGGTCCAATCGCCAGCGGGAAAGTTGATGGCCCGATTGAACGGTGTCTCGTTGACATCCGGCGGGTAGAGTACTTCGAACCGGCAGTTTGGAACAGTGGCGCGCACAAAGCTCATGATGGCTGAGGTGAATTCGCCAATCAACCGGGGCAAAAGGTCTGCTTCCTCTGGATACGCCGAGGGCAGCACGGTGCTTTCGGTGATCACGCTGATGTCATGACCGAACTCCGCAAGGAAACGGGCTTTGGTATAGGCATCGTAATAGGGCAGGCCCGAGGCTTTCGGAAAGTACCACCATTGCACTTCGCCGAATTGCACATACGGCTGCATGCCGGCTTCTTGCATGACAGTTGCCATTTCCAGATGGACATACTTCCAGAACGCCAAACTGGTAGGAGAAAAATTTGTTTGAATCGCGGGAGTATCAAGAATGACTGGATCCAGATTCGGATAGCGTTGAGCGATACCGGCCGCCTGCGAATCGTCTCCGTGCCGCAACTCAGTGCTGAAGGCCGCAACACCATCCATCCCGTAGCCCTGCACCGCCGTGAAAAAGCTCCGGGTCCAGTCTCGAACAGCCCGGTTCAGCTTGGAGGTCGCCTCCAGATCGGTGTGCCAGGTGCCTTCTACCCCATACGTCAGCGCTCCGGCAGAGGCTGTCGCGGTAAAATCTGCGGCCCCCTCCGCACTCAGGCTGATTTGATTGCCGTCCTCTCCCATGCGCCGTGATTGTATGGTCAGCACGTTCCCGTCGGCAAGCGCCCAAACCGCTGTATAGCCGTTGTTCAGCTGAAACTCGAACGCCCTGGCGACAGACTCGGCGGTGTCGCCAACCAGGTTCAAGTGCTCCAATAGCGTCGGAGCCAATGATGGCTGATCCAGTCGCCCAATCCACAGCTTCGTGATCGCACTGGGTTCCGGTGTACCTACAAAAGCGACTGCGCCCGTCGCATACACATTCCCCGTGCAAACAAGTTCGTAGAACCATTGCGCGCCCACGTAATGGTTCACTCGTCCTTCAAAGCCCAGCGAATGAATCATCCACGCAGTCCTCTCCGGCGGCAGGGCGATGCTGTGATCCGTATCCCAATCGGTTGCAAGCGTAAGCTTCGGCTGTGCGGGAAAGACCGGCAGGGTCTCGGAGGGAATCGCAATTTCCAGAAAGTCAAAATAAAACTGCTTTCCCTCCGGACCTTCGTGCGTCACCGTGACGTTGTGATCGCCCGGGCCCAGTATGCCCAGAGAGATCCGGCACAGAATATCTTCCGCCGGTATTCTCAGGTCGAACGCAAGCGAAGTGGACCCATCGACTACCACGCTGATCAGGCATCCGCTATCCACCCAGCGCGTCCCCAGGAATAACTCGTGGTCCTGCGGAACGTGATAACTGCAAGTGAGCGACGCTCCTACCGCAGTGGTATAGCGAATGGTGCCCTCTGAAAAGTTAAAGGGCCGTTGCGGCGTCCAGACACCGGCGTAGCTGATTGCCTGCAAATCGGCGTCGTCGATTCGGCGGCTTCCTGGCCCAGCGACACGATAAGTAAGATTTGTGCCTTCAACGGTCCAGTTCGTAATGGCCACTTCGAATTCGCTGCGCTCGTAAGCACCCGCCTGCATCGCGGCGGCCCACGTCCAACGCATGCGCCGCACGGCTGTGGCCGGCACCAAAGGGCCGTCAGGATAGTCGGGGTCTACTGCCTCACCCTCCACATTGCCCCGTAGTTCGATAAAGGGCAACGTGATCCGCCACTTTGTGGGTGAAGTGCCGCCGCTCATATTTTGCGAAGCAACATTCCACGACATGTTGCCGCTTCCTGAATTCAGAGTGTAGACGCCAATCCGATTGCCGTTCACGCCCGTGGTGCTATTCGCCTCGCTCTGCGTGTGGCCGTTTTCATCGAAACCTCTGTAAATCAGCCGGATCCCGTTGGTTCCGATTTTGACGGCTTCCACTCCCCAATTCGTTCCAGTAAGAGCGGCGATCAGTTCATTGATAGTCGATTCGATAGTGTCGTCAAAATACAGTTGATGGCCTACATGCTGTGAGAGGAATGCCAAGCCGATATAGTCATCCTGCGTCGCAGTTCCTTCCAAATAAAACTCGGCGGAAGCACAAGTGTAACTGCCTTCCACCGCCGTCGCGTGTTTCTTAATAGGGACCTTATAAAGCTTTTCGATGCCACCGTCAGATGCCCATATGCGCAGACTCGGCCAATCCACCGTGGCGAAAAGATCTGCGTCCAAACCGATGCAATTGGTTCGTTCGTCGTCATACGTCAGCGTCAAACCGGAGAGATCCCCGTCTGGTAGATTGCGAAATGCCGGATGCTCGAACACGTTATCTCGATTCCACTCCACCACCGCCCAGTCAAACTGCTGCCGCCAGGTCCCGGACACCGCAAATCCGTTTTCGCTTGCACCGCTCAACGCGGCAATGGCGGACGGACGCTCAAAGTAAACCTGCAAGTCCCTGTCCGGCCGGAGCTTTTGAAGGATTGCCATCCTACAGCCTCACCGTGACTGTCAGATCGCTGCCAGGGGTACTGTCGTTTGTCTGGCCAACGGAATATACGTCGAGGCCCAGCTTCGCTCCGGCCGCCAATGGCTTCAGGAGGAAGCCTCCAATGGGATCTGACGAGAGATGATCTTTCACAATCGTCAACACACAATAGATCTCGGAGTCCACCTTCAAATGCAGCACCACATCGTCCAGCGTTGGAGCCTGCCCCACGGTCGCGAAAATGTCGCGAACGCTGTAACTGTTGTCCATCACCAGGGGCGGCACAGCGTCGGCTTGAATGGCCAGGTACCCGGCAATCTGCAGCGATAGCTGGCCGCCTGCCAGCGTTCGAATGCCCGCCAGTACCGTCGCTGTGTAGGAGTTAATGGTTACCGGACTGTTGCCTCGTGAGTTCGTAACATACATCTCGGCTGCAGCAATTCGTACATCCTGCAGCGGAATGGGATTGCTGTAGCTGCCGCTCGCTTCGGTTCCGAAGAAGTTATGCACAAACGGCATTACGAATACTTTCTTCTGCAGGGTGTAAACCAGATCGCCGGTGGAATGCGGAACAGCCGTCGTGTCATAAGAGCCGCGTGTGACCACGCAACTCAGCCCGCTCGGCTCAAGGGCGGTTACCAACATGATTTCGTTGCCAACCTGGATCAATCCGCCCACCGTTGCACCTGTGACGTGAGTAAGATCGAAGGTTGTCTCCGATGCATCCAGCCCCGCGACGAGAGCCGCCATTGGGGGGCCGCTTAGCTCGTCGAAATAGTGAATGGTCAGACTCGCCGCGGTAATCGTGCTGGTATTGGCCAAGTCTTCGAAGCCGACACCTGCTACTTCCACAAATCCTTCGCCGGAGGAAGAAAGCCCGAAGACCGGCGGGCCCGCAACGTCAGCATCGCCGCCCGCGGTGCCGGCTCCGCCAATTTCGTAGCGCGTCAGCGGGGAAAGCTCATACGCGCTTTCGCGGTCATGCACATTCGCCGCTCGTCCAGAGATCTGAATAAACGCGTGCTGCCTGTTGGGAATCTCAAACACCACCGGGCTGCTCTGTCCCAATCCACCGAACTGCCAGCCGGCCTCACTCACAACGAACAGGCTGGTGGCGTCCGGTTCCACATCCCAATTCGCGCTCACCGTCAGCTCCGTAGCTGTGTTGGTCAGCACCAACCGTTCCTGTCCAATGCCCTTGCCGTGCGTAACGCGGACAATCTTGCCGCGATAATCGTTCACCAGCATGTGCAGCGTCTCGTTTCCAATAGAATTGACGCCGTGTGTCGTTACGGGAGCCTCGGGCTGCAACTCCATCCGCCAGTAGAAATCCGCGTGGTGGAAGTTCCTATCCACCGGAGCAGCCAGTGTCGACGCGCCGCCCGTATCAGTGAAAGTCGGCCCCAGGTCCACATTCTCGGCAATTCGCAGCAATTGAGTGGGATTCGTTCCCCGATAAACATGAAATCCGGTGGTGGAAGGCGAGAAGCTCAGCTCCCGCAAAGTGACGGTACACGTATCCGCACCGGCCGGCGTGGCCGCCCGCACCACGAATGACACCTGGCTCTCAGCGCCATTCCCGGTCACTGCATCGACCGCGCTGACGGCGTAATAGTAAATGCTGCCGCCAAGCAGCGTACCCCCGGTAGCCGCCGATGTCGCAGCCAGGCTCAACAACGGAATGCCCGGGCCGCCAACTGCAGGCACGCCGGGCGTGGAGAACGAAACCTCCACCGATACGGTGTAACTTCCATCGGAGGTTTGATCTCCCTGTTCGACAACGCCAAACTGTGTATCACCGTTCGCATCTACCGTGGTGCCCACCAGAGGCCGCGGCAGTCCCAGATCGTAACCAGGTTGGCGGCCGCCTCCAATCACGCCAAGGTCGCCGTCGCCGGTCCCCACGTACCAGGCGTCGTCATGAAACTGCGCGGTGATGACTGATGTCCGGTAATTCAAGCCGGGAGATATGCGGACCACTCGAAACATCTGCCGGTCCAATCCCTCCTTGGCGTAGGTGACCGTAATCAGGTCACCGGCCTTCAAACCGATGGCCCGCACGCCAGTTTCGAACTCAATGTAAGTATTCCCTCGGATTGCCTTGTCCAGTTGCAGCCGGATGATGCGGCCCGCTTGATTGAAGTTGGGCAGCCCCAGCGCACTCAGACTGGCACTCACCTCCTGCCCGGCGGTAATCGCATCATCGAAGTCCACCAGCGACAAGCTGTCCTGCTGATATTCGTTGAATTCATCCTGGAATTCGGTGGTGAAGCGGTTCGGTGTGTCGGCCGTGCTGCGGGACCATAGCCGAACACTCGCCTCTCCACTGTCCTTCCGCAGGATGTCTGAGAAGGCAGTGGTGCCATCGCCAAATTCGAAGGCGGGCCATCCCCCGTTTAAAGTGGCAACGCTATTGGAGCCCGCCGGTTTATCCACGTGCTGTAGGCCAATGGCATTCTCCGCATTCAGCTGCAGCAGTCCATCCAATCCGTAGGTAAGATACAGTCCCGAACCATTCCGCACCCCGCGAATCAAATCGGCCGCGCTCCGCCGTTTCGAAAGCACAAGGTTGCATTGAAACCGCGAGACCAGCTTCTCGTTGCCGTAAAGATCCTGCGTAGTGATCGTTTCTTCACAGTAAGCCGCGGTCCGCGCGAAGCTCGCCAGGTCGATCTCGTCCAGGTCCCATCCGCACCGCCGCAGCACATCCAGCAGCACCCAAGCCGGGTTGTTGGTAAACGTGTCCTCCACAAACACGCGATCCGTATCGAAGGTGGAAAGCTTCATCCCTTCGACCAGCACTTCGATCCGCGGCAGGCTCGACCCGTCACTCAACCGGTTCGGCAAAACAACCGACAGTACGGCCATACTGCCGTACGGGTCTCCAGCGGCCGCGCCCGTTGACTCTGAGAAATCGAGATTGAAGTTACCCGTTCGATTTCCGATATTCACCAGGTTGTACCAACCGGTCGCGGTCAGGTTGCGCCCCGCCTGACCGATCGGAATCTCCACGCTGTTGGCAACCACCTTGAGAACGGAGTTGATCTCTCCCATCCCCAGCAGCACTTCCAGGTGCGTCAGATTTCCGTCGTTGCGTGCCACCACTACCGGAGGTCGGTACCAGGCCGTTCCGTACACCATTGGTACGAAATCGTTATACTTCGCCTCGTTCTCAACGGCACTGCTGAGATGCTGCGATTTCTCTCCGTATGTTTTTACCAGAATGCTCGACGGTACAAATTCGATTCCCCCGAACCGCCGCGTGACCCGGCTGGAGGCGTCCGTCGAAAACATTCCCCGTTCCTCGCACTGCGTGCGCGTGTAGTCACAGGTAGTAAATGGCGCTGCCCCGTCCGTGTTCCCAACCCCATCGCTGACGTCGGGCGAATATCCGCAGCGGAAAAACGGTGAATATTTCGCCCTATTTGCACCATGGAGACCTTCGATGCGCTGTGCCGAAGTGGAGGGGAATACCCACGGACAGCGGCGCTGAATCCTCACCTCCGGCAGCAAAGTTCGCTGCAGGCTCAACCGGCTAACGAAGGTCAACCGCGCCGTGGCTTCGCTGATCTCATCGGGCGGATTGCTCAGCCCTCGAAACACAACGCGCTGATCTGAGGTGGCCAGCCCCGTCTTCAGGTCCACGAACAGAAACGACACCTTCACCTTTGCGCCCTTCATCCCAATCTCACGTTCAATCTGTGAGAAGTAAGAGTCCGCATTCGCCAGCGTGATGGACACCTTGGAGAGGCCGTCCACACCATCATCGGACATGGATCGGATGTCGAACAGGTTATGGCGCAGAATCCGTGCTTTATAAAGATCGCCGTCAATCTGCACCTGGTGCGTGCTCCACCGCTCCACCGATCCATTCGACAGAAGGCATTCGAATAGCAATACCGGTGTATCCGGCACCTCGCGTTGTTTGATGTCGTATATGCTTGCCATCTCAACTCCCTGCCTTACTGATCAACTGGATTTGGACTGCGTAGTCGTTCGGTCCCGCGGCGACGGGCGTTATGGTGTCTTCGCGAAACCGGGTGCTGGGATACACACCGCTCTGGCTGGCCGTCTTCTTATAGGCCGATGGCAATGGCTGCGCCTCCGCCTGGAACCCGAAGACATCGACGATAGCTCCGGTTGGAACAGCCATTTCGAAGGCGACCTGCGGCGCCGTTCCGTCTATGGACCCGGAACTCTGCAAACGCCGCCATGCCGGTCCCACAATCTCTGTCCTCGAATCGGCTCCATCGGCGCTCCGCCGCGTCAACGTCACTGGACCAGGCGTTGCGGCACGCACGAAAACACTGAAGCAATAGCTGAACCAACCAGGGGCTTCGATAGTCTGCGCGATGCTTTGGTTTACCAGCGCGGCATTCACCAGCCGCGTCGCCCGCGTTGTTCCCATGGGATCCGCGACGCTGCCGCTAAGCTGGAGCAAACCGTCCTTCTGCCAGACTGTGGAACTGAGGTTCTCGCTGAACCGCAGCAGATTGTCTGTCGGATCCAGGAATACGAAGGTCTCCAGTCGACCTTCCGCTGCCAGAAAGAGCCACTTGAGTTGGTCCCACTCCGCCTGCGTCACGCCGGCGTAGTCAAGCTGCCACGCCACCTGGGCGGCAAATACATCCGCCAGCTTCACGGACCGGCTATCCAGGCAATCGTTGACAATGGTTCGCTTCAGCAGCGTCTTGCGCAACGGATATTGCGCCAGCGTGCCGGTGGAGAGTTGCGGGTAATAGAGCATTTTAAGCCTCGTTATTCCGAATAACTAAGGACATCTTTCCGCGCGCTTCTTCCTGGTATTCCAGGACCAGCGCGTCAGTAGCAAAGCTGCAGTTCGCATACTCAGCCCCGTCCCATGGATCTACAAAAGAAAAGCTGCCGTACTGCCCCTGCTTTGCTTCATGGAAGTCCTGTACCTGGCGCATCTCCTGCTCGGTTAGTAAGTCGATCCGTATCGCCCAGAACTGCACGGGCGCGGCGAAGTCACGAAACCGCTGCTCGCTGCCGTCCAGAAATCGAATCACCCGCGTGGCGGACTCCAGGCGCTTGCCCGCGGGATACTGCAATACCGCGCCTGTCTTCAGAGTTGGAAATTCGTTCATGGCTAGAGGTCCACCACCACATCGTTAATTGAGTGCGAATGCAGCATCGCTTCCTTTACCGCGCTCGCGATATCTTCGCTGTGGTCCAGAAACCAGCGCGTATCTACAGTCATTGGTTGGGGCGGCGCCTGCGGCGCCTCATTCGGCCGTGCCTGCCCGCCCTGCGAATAGTTGACCGGGACAAACTGTCCGCTGCGGGTAACGCCTGCCTCTACGGAAACAGCCTGAGGCAGGCTGAAACGGTACAGCGGATCGGGTGCATCCGGCGGCCCGCCCGCGAACAACCCTGCAATTCCGGAGACGATCGAACCCAACCCGGAGCCTCCCAGAACTTGAGAAATGATTTTGACGATTCCGCTCGATCCAGTGCTGCCTGCGCTGTTGCTCGCGGCACTCGACCTGGTCCTCACCGCAACCGGGGCCACCTCCGGCGTAATGGACCGGCGTAGTTGGGTGACCTGAGCCGCAAGCCGTCCCAGGTCGGTGTTCCCGCTAAGAAGCACTTTCTCCACCGTCGGTGCAACGGGCGCGGCCTTCAGCAACTTCGCAGCGGTAGTAACTTCCGGTTGTACCGTCCGGCTCTTAGGCAGCGCCGGAGGTGCCGGCGCCGTTACGGTTGCCTTCTGCGGCGTTCGGCTCAGCTTCAACACCTCCGCCATCAGCCGCGTGAAGCTGCTTCGACCGTTGTCCGCCGCCCCCTTGCCCGCCGTCGCGGCAACTAACTTGTCCAACTCAGATCTCGCCATTCGCCTTCTCCTCCAGCAGTTCCTTTTCCAAGACAAAAAACGCGTCCACCGTTCGTGCTGGAAGCCGCTTCGGATCTTCATTGGCGAATAGCTTCCACGCGTAGAACTGTTCCAGCATGGATAGGCTCTCGCCCGTGATGTAAGACTTGGGGCACGTGCTCAGCGAACAGCGGCCCCGGGACCAGACAGGTGGGGCGCCGGCCGTCACGCCGCCGCCCGGCAGCCATCCACAGCGCCGCTTGGGTTCCAGGCCGCCCTTTCTGCACGCGTCGCACCTCCAGCCGGCCTGGTTGGAGTACTGAAAATGGAAGGCGACGATTAGTTTTTTCGTTCTTCGTCCGATAGGCCGCACTCACCTTTGATTGCGGCAAGAATTTCACGGCACAGATCTTCTGGACCTGCCCCAATCAGCGCTCCGGGCGATGCGGGAGAACCGTCCAACTCCAATCCCGACACACTCACCAGTCCCCATTCCAGGTAAAGGCGGTCAATCTCCGCCGACAGCAAGCGGGCTTCCAGCTTGTCTGTCAGTTCGTCACCCGCTTCTCGGAACTCCATCCGTGCCCCCAGTTCACGCACCAATCGCGTTAACTCAACCCGGCGGCCGAACGACATTCGGCGGATCGTGTAGTGAACTCCCTCGCAGCAGGTCGCTGCGTATGTGATTTTGCTCTCGTAGGTCATCAGTCTCCCCTTTCGATGTGGCAGCACTCGCAGGCGTACTTTCTAACCAAACGCCAGAACCACTTCATCGTCGGCGGTGCCTTGAGCCCGGCAGTTGTGAAATCTCCACTGGACGCGGCTCTCGCTGTCGTCGTACTCCGGAACTTCCGGCACAACGCTCTTCAGATACATGCCGAACAACTGCCCGGCCTGCTGTCCAAGCTGAAACATGGTGCTGATGGGAGAGCGCTGCTTCGCCGCCTGGTACAGCCCGATCGTGGCGCTGTCGTCATGCTGATACAGGCTCATGTCCAACGAAACGGTGCGCCGGCCGGCACTGATGCAAGTCGGGCCGTCCGTCCCAAACTCCCGGTTTCGCGTATCTATGTTGTTGTCCAACACCAGCTCCGCATCCGTTAGGGAATAGAACCGCTGCGGTGTACTGCCCAGCCACGCCTGGCCCAAGTGTCCAGGAATCACTGCGTAATTAAATGGGGAAAGCACCGGCTCCAGCGGATACTCCGCCAATCCGGCCTGTCCGGATTGAAAGCTTCCACTGTCCACTAAGTCACGCGCCGGACCGCTGAAGGCAAACTCATGAAAGTCGCCATTCACTTTGACGGCCAGCTTGTTAACAGCCGCTCCTGTCAGCACCCTCTGCACCGCATCGGCCGGATCCCAGTAATCGAAGACGCTGACGCTGGGCAAATCATTTGCCAGGCGGTACGTAATCGCCGGCCCCATGGGCGATCCCGCGCTCGGCTGAATGGTAAACGCCACATTCACATCGATGATGAGGTCGCTTACCACGGCCACAACAAATCTCATTTCTCCGCCGAACACCACTGCTTGCCCCGCCGTCAGGCCATGCGCCGAGGCAAATTGAAATCGCGTGGGGTTGATCGCCGATCCGATGGTGCCGCCCGCGAAAAGTGCCGGTGCCATTCCCATGCCTGCTTGAAACAACGGGCCATAGCCTGGCTGTTGCGACTGATCGTCCCAACCTGTCAGGTAGGTCTTCAGCTCGAAGCTGGTCCGCTTCCGCGTTCCTGCCGGCAAGCCCACAAACGTGCGGCCGCCTGTCTTATCCTTCCTGTCGGAACGTTCGGCAACCTGCTTGGCCGCGAGCTTGATCGCGGGAATTCGGTTATCGTCGCCAATCAGCGGCGCCTGCCCGTAGCTTGTTTCCGTCTCCACATAGAAGCGGTTGTTATTCGAAGATATGTAACATGACATCGCGAATCCCTGTTCCTTTGCTCACTCGGAGCTGATATTTAACTCGAATTGAACTTTTGCAATCTGTAGGAAGTGCTTGCCGCCTTTCTTTACCGCGCCGAATTGCACCCCGTACCCGCCGCTGTAGTACATTCCGCGCGTCCATTCGCCGCGGTTCCGGTCCAGAACCTCGGTCACCGCGTCCACGTACAGCTGCAGCCGTGTTTCCAGCTCTTCAATGTGGTCGTGGGATACCCGTATCTCTACGTTCATGTTTGCCGTTCCTGAGAAGGTCCGGAACTTCTCCCGCAAACTGTTCACTACCTTGTCGCAATAAACGTGCAGCAGCGGATACTTCACGGAAGCGGTCTTCTCGGCAAGTTCCGCGGCAACATTGCGCGTCACAATCTGACCGTCATCAATCAGTGGGAGCGCAAAATTCTCCCGCTCGGAGATCTGCGCGATGCTGAAACTGATGCCCGCCTCGCCTTTCGGGATGCGTGCCAGTTCCCTCGTGCTCAAGCTGCCTGTCTGTGCCATGAAGTCATCCCCTCCGCAGCGCGCTGTTGCGCGTCACGTAGAAGTCCGGTGCCTGCCCGGCCGTCCCATCAAGCCCGGCGCCAAGTCCGCTCACCGGCAGCGTCCACGTATCCCCGATGGCGAGAGCTGTGGCGTTCTGCCTCCGAATCTCATCCTCGGATTGACCGGCGTAGACAAACCAGCCAACGGCGTTCACCGGCGGCCGCACGGCCCTCACCGTCAGCAGCGTCCCCGGGTTTGTCGTCACGGGCAAAGCCTCGCTCGGTCCGCCAATGTTTCCCAGCGCGCTTTGCCAGGCTGTGCTTACGTAGTAGGTGCCCAGCGGCAAAGTTCCTCCGCCGGCGCTGCCGCAGTCCGGCAAACCTGACTGCGCTACCGGGTCGAGCGTAATACCCACGCCCACCTGAAAGAACAGGACACTGGCGGAATCCGCCAGCCGCTCGTATTCTTTCCATTTGCCCAAATAGCGGTCATTGTTTTGGACGTTGTAAACGTCTCGATAAATCAGGGCGAGAGACTGTAGGGAGAGCCATTGCTGCAGGGCATCGGTGACCACAACGCTGCTCAGATCTCTGGCATACCTGCTGCCCGTTTCGTGTTCCAGCAGAAATGCGGTGATGGCAACGCCGATCTCCCGCTGCGCCAGCTTCAGCTTCGCGCCAAGTTCGATGCCTTCGGTGCTTGCGACGTCCAGAATCGAGCTCTCATACTGCCTCAAATCTTCCGTGGTGCAAATGTTGCCGTCCGTGAATAACGCCATAGCCTCATTCATCTCCTCGCAATGTGGTCAGTTCTTCGGCGTCCGCGCCGGCGGCTTGATGCCATAGAACTCGTTGTTCTCTTCTTCCGTCGCCAGTCGCGCCTTGTTCTCGGCAACCAGGCGTGCCGCCGTGATCCGCGTCACTTCGGTCATCGCGCCGGCTTTCCCTCCATCTGGCGTGTCAAGGCTCATCACCACGGTGTGCGGTTTGAGAATTGCGGCTTCAATCTGCCGAACTTTTTGAAAGTAAATTCGTACGTCCATCGCTGCCTCCTGTAATTCCGTTTGAATGAAGGCGGAAGCAATCTCCCTAGGCAAAAAAAAGAACAGCCTGAGCTGTCCCGTCTTTCCGCTAAAGATCTTGCTTCCGCGAAGCTAACCACCAAACCAAAGGACGCCGGACGCCCTCGTCCGCGCGCTGCCTCTGGTCGCGCTGCTACTAGCTGCGCACTTGCACGCCGTGGTTATTGCGCAACACGGCCGCGCCGTACAGCACATCCACGGTGAACTGCTGCGCCAGGGTATTGGGCGCATAGCTCATCAGCACGCGAACGCCAAAGTTGCCGGCCTCGGCGTACTCCGCGATGGCGCCCGTGCCCAGCAAAGGCTGCGGCAGACGGCGAGTCACCAGGCCAATCGCGGTCTTGGTGAACGCCAGGTTTTGAGTGGTGGCCGGGCCGCTTCCGGTCTTCTGAACAAACTGCGACCGGAACACGTAAAAGTCTTTGATCTTGCCGACCGCGCCGTCCACCAGGGCGCGCAGACCCGCCTCGCCCGCCGACGAGTATTCGCTGAAACGTACAATCTGTCGCAGTTGCGAGTATGTGGCGCCGTCTACCACCAGGTACTTCGGATTCGTCGCCGGAACCTTTGCATTGAACAGCGCGGTCTCCGCGGAATCTACCGTTGCTTCAGTAATCGCCGAACCGGCGGCTCCGACTGCGGCATTCGCCGTAAACTGCGAATAGAGGGCAAGCAGATCGGCTTCAATCTTCTCAGCCAGCGCAACCACTGCCGGCTGCATATAGAGCCGCAGCAGGTCCGGCACCGCCAGAACTTTAGTCACGTCCGGAATCTGGAACGTCGCTTCTGCATGCGTGTTCAGAACGATCGCGGCATTGCCCAGACTCGGGTTCTGGGTGACAACCGAACCCCCTTCCGCAATGTTGTTCGCCACCAGGGTCGGGGGAATCGGCACGTTTACCGTGTCGCCCGCCTGGGCCAGGGTCGGCTCGAAGTCGCGATTCACCAGGTTACCCATAACCAGGTTGCCCATCAGTGCGGGGAGTGCATCCACCGCGACAAGCTTCACAATCGCATTAGCTAAATTCGCTGATGTAATAATTGGCATCTAAATTTCTCCTAATCCTGAATTGATTTGTTGACTGCTGTCGAACCGCTCTGAGGTCCGAACCACTACAGACTCCGAATCGAATGTGCGGCGATTCGTGAGATTTCTTGCCGGACACGCTCCAGGTCATCGGAGCTCATCCCAGGCTTGATCTTGTCCAGGTCAAAGCCCCCGCCAGTGCTCACTGGCGCCGGCTTGCTTGCGGAACTTGCGCCGGATCCACCAGCGATCCGCGCCGGAAGCAGTTCCGGATTCTCATTCACAAACTGTGTGAGATACTCCCGGATGGCAAGGTCGCCCTGGCTGCTCTTCCCAACCAGGCGGCCGTCTTCCGCTCGAACGATGTCGTCTCTTACGGCCTTGAATGCTAAATCGATCTTGGCCACTCCCAGCCGCTGTAATTCGGTGCGGATTGAGACGCCACGCTCGGCTTCATCGGCAATTTGGCGGCTGCGGCGGTTCTCTTCCACCAGCTCGTTCACCCGGTTCTCCAGGTGTTCCCGCCGCTTGCGTTCCTCCACCAGCTCAGCCTTATACGCAGGCTCGGCCTTGGATTGTTCCAGGCTGATGAATTCCTGAATAGCTCCGCGCACCACTTCCTTGATGTTGATGTCTTTTGCTTCGTCCATACTCCTCCTTAACTCGCAGCCTCAATCTCCTGCGCGATCCGGTCCTTTACTTCCTGCCGCACATCGCACAGGTACTTTGCCGCCAGCCTCTGAAACAATTGCTTCTGGAAAGTCGCAGATTGAATGTTCAGTGCCAGCAACTTCACGGCATCGTCCAACTCCGTACTGAAGTCGCCGATGTCAAACT
>JBDUEM010000154.1:0-17439 GCA_040002435.1 Bryobacteraceae bacterium | reverse complement strand
ACAGGACCGGGGGCTTGAAACTCCCCGCGTCCAGGATTTGCACTGTGACTACGGTCTGGGATCCGGCTTTGGAAGCCAGGCTCAACAGCAACACGAAAAGGGCGCCGCTCTTCATGATTTCCTCCCGCTGCACTGCACCCCTTACAGCGAGAGGAAATCGAAATGTCCGCCAGGCAATTACATGGTTGTTTCTTTGGGCCGGTCCTCAGGATCCCACACCACAATATTTCCCGGCGAAGGAAAATAGGCCGCCGTAGAGGGGCCGGCAAGGATCGGCGCCGTATCTACCGACCCGAGTGTGCCCCTGGTCGCGTTTTCGGCGGCCACTGCGTAGGCGTCGACGTTGAACACCAGACCGTCCTTGACCACACAGGGATTCTGGATACTCATGCCGCAAGACGGAATCAGATGAATCTGCACGTTTGGTTCACTCGATGGCGGCGCACCGCCCTTGCTTGGGTCGTAGTAATTCTTCAGCCTCGATTCGCCATGATCGAGGCAAACCTCCACACCGAACGTAATTCCGTCCATCGTGAACACCATTCCACCGCCTAACCCGCTCTTGTTCACCTCCGAGACACCCCCCACCTTCTGGGGATTTGGGTTTTTCTCTAGCTTGCCGGTTGCGCCCTCAGTGGGCAGCAGCCTGCGATCCTCGTCGCCGTGCATCCTGGCCATGCGACGCGTTTCCGTGTAGAAGTCGCCTTTTGCGTAATCCTTCCCCGCGAAATCAACCGAGGAGACGGTCTCCTTATAGATCAGCAACTCTTTCTGCCCGCTTCCGTCTGATTTTACCGGCGTTCCCGTGCCACCTTTTTTCACCAGGGCGACATTAAAGACTTCCGTCTCGCCCGCTTTCGTAAACTTGATGGGACCGGTTGCCCATCTCTTTGTCCGTGGAATTTGCACCTTCACATCGTAGAAATCGGGACCTATCAGTGTTGAATCGGCCACGACTCCCTTAACGGAACCCTGTTCGACTATGAAACCCTTCTCTATTGGGGTAGAACTCTGGACACCCAGCGTATCTTTCCTATACCTATGAACGACAGTCACCTCACCCTTAACCAATCCCTTGCTGAGTGTCGTCTTCTGGGCCATGTCCAACCTGGGCAAGCGGCTCGTTTTCACCCACACGTAGGAATCCGCGCCGTCGATATCCGGGGGATCGACCGCCACAAGAGAGACGGATGTGTCCGTCGCAGCCGCGTTCGTGTAATTGAGCCTCCAACCGACCGCCGCCGCGTTGACTGGATCCGCTGTTTTCCACTGCAGCATTATGTACAAGTCTTCTATTACCTGGGTAACAGTTGCCGCTATCTCAGGACCTTTTTCGGAGCTCTCGAGATACCCCAGGGCGGAGCCAAACACGAATATCCAATCCGCATAGTCGCCTTTACCGGGCTCTTTCAAGAGCCCCATGATGTTGTGAATTGTATCGATCGGATAGGCGCCCTCGTTGCCTCGAAAGTAAAACTCCGGCGCCATGAAAACCTTCAGCACCCGTTTGTCCGCGGTTTTCACCTTACCGTTGGCCTTTGCCTGCAGAATGGCATGATCCATAATCTTGCAGCGCGCTTCCATATCGTGAAGCGCGGCCTTCTCCCGCTGTTCCTCGATCGTGGCCGGGCGCTCCAGAGTAGTCGAGGTTGCTGGAATGTTGAACGGCGTAGGAATGTCGGTTCCCATGTAAACGCCGGTGGTGATGTTGTACGCGATGAACTGGACTTTCAGATACGGCGGATCGAGCTGGAACTTTACGGTCCGCGGCTCCTTCACCAGCACGCGGGTCTGCGAATCGTCCGGATCGGTTCTGGTAATCCGCCATTCTTCTTCCGGTTTGACACCCTTTTCTTCGCCCCGGAGTTCCAGCGAGATGGCATATTCATCGGCTTCGACGTCCTTCTGGGCGAGGCCTTTCAAGTTCGTATCGAACGAATAGGCGGTGGTCCCCTCCTTCAGCTTCACCGTAACTTCTTTGCTCAAATCCCTCTTCGGCGTGTCGGAACGGACGACTTCGATGTTCAACCTGGGCAGTTCCACCTGCAGGGAGACCGAATCGCACTTGTCATCCACTTCTTCTATATCCACCTGAAACAATTGCTTGGCCGTGAGGTCCTTACCTTCGGCCCAGAACACCAGTCCGACGTCTTTCGGTATCTTGCCCGGCGCCAGGCTCTTCGGAAGAGTCTCCTTCGTCTCAGCCGAGGAATGCCGCTCCAGATCAACCACTTCGTCGTACGCCGCTTTGGTTATCGGGACCACGTGCAAAGTGGCCTTTTCCGGGAACACGGTCACCTTTTCCGCGTCCGCTTTCAGGATCACCGTGCATTGCGCATCGTGAGGCTCGAGGGTGAGGCGCATCTTGGCGCGATCGCAAATGAAAGACTTCGGATTTTGTTTGTAGACGGGGCGTCCCGTCTTGCTCTTCACCGGATCGAGGAGAGCAACCAGGTCCACATCCTTCGCCACACGCTTCTCGAAAAGATCCAGACGCGTCTCCACCACAGTGATCTTCACTTCATCCGCGTCAGCTGCCGGGTCCACAATCTGTAGTTTCAGCCCGGTGTCTCCGGCGCCGCTGCTGATCGTGGATCCCTGCACGTAAAGTGTCACGGGCGTCTTTCCAGCACCTACCTCCATCGTGTACGGAAGGTCGATTTTCTTCCCGTCCTTAGGCGCATCGTATAGCTCGATGATGTCTTTCACCGCGGACAGATTCAATTGGCCCTTGAAGCCGGACGGCAGACAAGTGACCACGATCTTTGCCCTGCTGCGCTCTTTCTCTGCGTTCTGCAAGTGAATCACGCGGCCCGGTGCCATCTTTTCCGTCGCGCCCAATGCGGCTCCCGATTTCTTATGGATGTCGAGGGTCGCCTTCACAACCGTCAGCTTCTCGGTGACAGCCGGCTGGATCACGAAGTACTGGCCGCCTTCCTTGAGTTCCCACTGGAACACTACGTCATCGACACTGGCGCTGGCGTCTACAGCCTCCACTTCCAGGGTGATGGTCGCCGGCAGCTCGAACTGCGCCTTCCCGCCTTCCAAAACAACCTCCACGCCAGTTTCGTAGAGCTTCACCTTGTCCTTGGAGGCTCCCATCAGCGTCAGCACGCCCTTGCCTGCGAAGTCGCCTATGTCCGCCGAAAGGGTGAGCGTGGTGCGCGCGCCCTTCAGGGCGATCGCCTTGGCGGCCAGCACCGCCACAGGGGCTACCTTCTCCTTGGCCAGCCCGCTTAAGGTAGCTCTTCCGGCTTCCGGGTTCTCGGCATTGGACGACACGGTGAAGATGGCACTCTTGTCGCCGCGCATAGTGGGGCGGAAGGCATAAGTCACCGTGGTGGATTCGCCCGGATTCAGTTCTGTCTTGTACAGTTCCCGGATCTTCAAATCAAAGTCACCGGCGGAGGAATCCGTGTATCCGCCAATTTTCAGAGGCTCCGTCCCTACACTGGTGATGGTGATTTTCTGCACCTCGGCCTCGCCCTGAGGCAGCGTCACTGTGACGAAGCGCAGGCCTTCCGGTAATACCTTGATCAGCGGACGTGTCCGCGGCCTCGGAATCGGGGTGGGTTCGGGAATGACTTCCGGTTCCTTTACCGTGACCGTTGCAAAATCGTCCAACTCGGTGTCTTCCGGATTCGCGAATGTGTACGGGCAGGGCTGCTTCAGCGACGGAGGGCAGCCGGGAATTTTCGATACCAGATCGAGGAAGCCTTCTTTTACCGTGTTGACGAATGACGCGAATTCTTGAGCAAAACCGGCCACTACAGTTGCTCCTCAGCAGGAGCGGGACGCCAGTCTGTACGGTCCCCCTGGAAGCGGGCATTTTCCCATTCCTCGTCATGGACACGCTCGAAAAGAGCTTCCATGCGTCCGTTTTCGTCGGTTATGGTCACATCGTCCAGAATCTTTCGAAACGCGGGGCGTTCCGCAAAGTCCGGCGCCACGGTGAACATGAGATAAACGAAACCGGTGATCGATGACTCCCAGGTAAGCTTGTGGGACCTGGCGCGGAAGATGCCGACCTTGACTCTCTCCTTCAGGATAGCGTCGTCCAGCCCTTCAGCGTCCAACGTGTGGGCATCCTTCACGCGCAGCATGGTCCTTTCCACAAATCTCTCGTCAACCGTCTCCTGCATTTTATTGAGTTGGGATTTTCGAATGAGAGGCATCTTGTGCGTGACCGGAAAAACTAGTGTATCGCGCACCACTACGGTTTAGGACTATATTAATTACTACCGGGGCCAGGCCGGCCCCCGGGCCAGGTTGCCCGCAACTCCAGCGAGGGCAAAATTGACGGCCAACCGTTTCTTTCTATTCTTCCTAGCGTGCTCCACAGTAGACGCTGAGTCCCCGCACAAGGGAACCGAGATTCTGTGGGACAAGTTCGGGGTAGCGCACGTGTATGCCAGGTCCACGGCGGATCTCTTCTACTGCTATGGCTGGGCGCAGGCGCAAAGCCACGGCAACCTGCTGCTGAAACTGTACGGGGAAGCGCGCGGACGCGCCGCCGAATACTTCGGACCTGCCGGTCTCGCCGGCGACAGGTGGGTGTGGACCAACAGCGTTCCCCAGCGCGCCGCCGAGATGCTGGCGAAACAGACGCCGGAGTTTCGCGGGTATCTGGAAGCCTTCGCAAAAGGCATCAACGACTACGCGGCGCGACATCCCGACGCTCTCTCCGAACAGGCCAAACGTGTCCTTCCCGTTACCGCTCTCGATCCCATGGAGCATGCACACCGCATCGTGCACTTCACTTACATGGGTTCGCCGCGGCTGGCCCTCACCGCGCCCGTGGTGACGGCGGGCAGTTTACTGGAGACGCCTGAAGCCGTCGGCTCCAACGGATGGGCGATCGCTCCGTCGCATACCGCCAGCGGGAAGTCGATGCTGCTTGGGAATCCGCACCTCCCGTGGGGCGACTGGTCCACCTATTACGAGATTCACCTCACCGCTCCCGGGATCGATCTGTACGGCGCAAGCCAGGTAGGCTTTCCGGTATTGCGCTTCATGTTTAGCGATTACCTCGGCTTCAACCAAACAGTGAATGCGCTCGACGCGGTGGACCTCTATCGCATCAGGACGCAGGACGACGGATACCTGTTCGACGGCAAGGTGTTGCCTTTTGAAAAGGACTCGCACGAGGTAAAGATTCGCCGCCCGGACGGTTCTTTCGAGACGCAGACGGTTTCGATTGTCCGCACGGTCCACGGTCCCATCATCAAGCAGGACGGTGGGTCACCGATTGCCATGCGCGTCGCCGCCCTCGACCGTCCATTCCTGCTGGAACAGTACTGGCAGATGGCCACAGCCCACGATTTCGCAGGCTTTGAGAAGGCCGTGAAGCGGCTGCAGGTGCCGGTGTTCAACATCCTTTACGCGGACCGCGACGGCCACATCGAGTATCTCTACAACGGCACGCTGCCGCGCCGCGGCAAGGGCGATCTAGCATACTGGGCTGGCATTGTACCGGGTGATACCTCGGAGACACTGTGGAACAGCTACCTCAGCTATGAGGAACTGCCCAAAGTGATCGATCCGCCGAATGGCTTCGTGCAGAACACCAACGATCCGCCGTGGAACGCGGCCTGGCCCAACACGCTGGATCCCGCGAACTATCCGCCCTACATCGCTGCGAAAACACTGTCATTTCGCGCCGGGCGCTCCCTGCGAATGCTGACGGAAGACAAGAAGTTCACGTTTGAAAAACTCCTGGAATACAAGCACTCCACCCGGGCCGAGCTGGCGGACCGGATTCTGCCGGAACTTTGCGATGCAGCCGGGAAGTATGGGACAGAACAAGCGAAAAAAGCGGCGGCTGTGTTGAAGGACTGGGATCGGCACGCCGATACGGACAGCCGCGGCGCGGTACTGTTTCACGCCTGGGCAACGCGATTCATGGGAGGACCGGCAATGGCCTCACAGGCGGGATTCTCCGTGCCGTATGCGTTGGATTCACCGCTCACCACCCCGCGAGGATTGAAGGACCCGCAAAAGGCCGCGCAACAACTCGACGCGGCGGCCACCGAAGTGGAGAAGGAATTCGGAGCGCTGGACGTCCCCTGGGGGAACGTGATGCGCTTCCAGTACGCGGGAGCGGACCTGCCGGCCAACGGCGGCTACGGGAATCTGGGAATCTTCCGCGTGATCACGTTCGGCCCCCTGCACAATGGAACGCGATCGCAGACACACGGCGAGACCTACGTGGCCGCCGTTGAGTTCAGCTCACCTTTGAAGGCGAAAGTCCTGTTGTCCTATGGGAACTCCTCGCAGCCAGGTTCGGCACATCAAACCGATCAACTGCCGTTCCTGGTGAAAAAGGAATTGCGCACCGCCTGGCGCACCCGCGCGGAGATTGAGGCGAATCTGGAAAGCCGCGTGAAGTTCTGACGTTGGACAAATGATTGCTGCTTCGGGGCCTCGAGCAGGCCGCCGGCGGCTGATAGCGGCTGATAGCGGCTGGTTTACCGGCAGGCATCAGTCTCGTGAAAACCTCAGTCACAGCTCCACGAAATATTTTATCCGCCTGATTCCAAAAGCACTTACCTCTCAATCGTCAACCCAGCCGAACCACCCTCCAGCTAACATCGAGGCGAAAAGATGTCGCGCAATCCCCACGACAAGGAACCTCTATGACCGACGACAAACTAGTCACCATAAACAACGAAGCCCTCCCCGCAACCCCGACGGACGACCTCCGCGAAGAGATGAACCCAGCCATAGCCGCCCTCCTCGCGGAAAGCGCGCAGGGCTTCGACCTGCTCCTCGCCGATTTCCGCCGCGACTGCAAACCCCTCAACGCAGCCGAAGATGCCCTCGTCCAGATGATGGCGCGGCACTTCTGGGCCGCCCTCCGCAAAACCCGCGTCGAAACCGGCGTCGTCGAATCGCACATGGAGCGTTCGCTCGAAAGCTCACAGATCCGCCATTTCGCCGAAGTCAACGACCTCAATGACCCCGGCGTAAACTTCGAGTTCGACACCCGCCGTCTCGGTGTCGGCTTCGACATGGACTGCGGCCGTCACGGAGCGCAGCTCACCATCACCCGCGCAGCCGCGGCGTCTGACACCGGTTTCCTCAAATACTATTCCATGCTGTTGAAGGTGCAGAGCCGCCGCCCGCCTGCGGCCGAACGTCAGTTGAAGCGGGCCGCCTGAAATGGCCGCCGCTGCCCGGGCGCTCGGCCCCATCTCGGCGGAGGGCAAGCGGAACGTGTCGCAAAACGCCCGCAAGCACGGTTTTCGCGCCAGGGTCCAGCTCCATTCCACCGCGCAGAAGAGAGAAATCGCGCGAACTATCCGGCGCTTTGCGCGCGATTTTCCGCCGCAGACCGCCGCCGATCGCGCCATTCTTACTCAACTCGGCACAGCCTTCTGGACCCTGAAACAGTTGGACGATTGGGAGGCGCGGCAGTATGTCAATCCGGACTTTGAGCAGGCAGCCCGCCGCCTCGGCACATTCACTCGTTACCGCGCCCGTCACGAACGGCTCTTCCGCCAAGCCATGGAGTCGCTCATAAACGCGCCTTTTTACACAAACAAACCCCCTCGAAATTCGCGAAAACAAAGCACGAATAACATTCCCGCCCCAACACGTAGTAAAATTCGTATTCCAGAGATTCCTTTGCCTCACGACGACCAAAGCCCCGCCACTAGCACCGGTCCGCTGCAGACCGGGGATGTCTTTGCAGACCGCTACGAAGTCGTGGCGCAACTCGGTACGGGCGGCACCAGCGCGGTTTACAAAGTGTGGGACCGGCTGCCCAAGGAGATGATCGCCCTCAAGATCATCGACGCGGCGGCCGCCGAAAATCCCAAGATGCTCGACTACTTCAAGCGTGAGCTGTCGGTGGCCCGCAAACTTGCCCACCGCAACGTAGTCCGCATTCACGACCTCGGCGAACATCGCGGCCAGTTCTATATTTCCATGGAGTACATCGAGGGCCGCACGCTCGCCGCTCTCCTTACCCAGCGCAAACGCCTCAACGCCACGCAGTTCCTGGTCATTTTCGACCAGCTCTGCGATGGTCTCGCCTACGTCCATTCCCGCGGCGTCATCCACCGCGACATCAAGCCGCAGAACATCATGGCGGATAAGGACGGCACCCTGAAGTTGATGGACTTCGGCCTCGCCCGCAGCGTGTCCAGCCGCCCCACCATGGGCATCGCCGTCGGCACTCCAGCCTACATGTCGCCCGAACAGATCATGGGCCAGCCGCTCACCAATGCCTCAGACATCTATTCCTGCGGCGCCATGTTTTTTGAGATGCTTACGGGCACCCGGCCCCTTGCCGCCATGAGTTGGGCCGACCGCTGCACCGCGAAGCCCCCGGCCTTTCCACCGGACGTAACCGGCATACCGCCCGAAATAATCTCGGCCATCCGCAAATGCATGGAGCCCGAGGCGGCAAACCGCTTCCAGAGCGTCGAAGAGTTGGTGGCTGCCACCCAGCGCGCAGATCAGCCAAAGCCCCAGCGCACGTTCGCCGATATCATTACCGAAGGGCCGGCCGACCTCGACAGGGTGTTCCCGCTGATCACCAAGGCCGTCAGCGTTCTCCTCAATCTCCACCAGAGTGGTCGCACGCACGCCGACCTTGCGCCAAACTCTCTGAAGGTTTCTGACCAGGGCGACGTGGACATTGAGATCACCAATGCGTCGTTCGTAGACGGCTCTGTCGCCATTCGTTATCCCAAGTACGCCTCGCCCGACATGTCGAAGGGCGCAACGTCGGACATTTACTCGCTGGGCTTCATCTTTTACGAGCTTCTGTTGGGCGGAAAGGCGTTCCGCGTCGAATTCGAAGAGCTCCTCAAGCAGGGCGTCGAACTCTCGTGGCTGGAATGGCACGCCGCGCTCGACGTGAAGGCACGCCCGCTGGTGGCCCTGATTCCTGATTTCCCGGCCGAAATTTCCGACGCTGTTTCCATGATGATTGAGAAACGCCCGGAGCAGCGATTCCAGAGCCTGTCGGCCGTCGCGAAAGCTCTCCGCAGAGGTCCGCAGCCGCAGCCCGCCCGCGGCGCCATCTTCTCCCAACCGCCTTCGCCCCCGCCGCCGCAAGAACAGCGCAAGCAGACGCCGCCACAGCCTGTACCGGCGGGAGCGCCCATCCCAAAGGCTGCCATCGCCGCCGGCGTGGGACTGCTCGTGCTGATTGCAGTGGTGGTGGTTGGCTTTTTTTGGTTCAAGCGCTCTCCCTCATCCACGCCCGACCCCGTAGCCTCGAACACGCAGTCCGTCAGTAACCCACGGCAGCCGCCGGTGGCAACCCCGGTCCAACCGGTCCGCGACGATTTGCCTAAAACGGTAGAGACTTCTACCGGCCCCATGATGCTGATCCCGGATGGAGAATTCGTTACCGGCACCGCGGACAAGACTCTCAAGCTTCCTGCGTTTTATCTCGATCGTACCGAAGTCACCAACGGTGCCTATCGCGCGTTCTGTGAAGCCACCAAGCGGGCGCTGCCCAGGAATCCGCCTTGGGACAAGAAATACTTTGACAAACCGGAATACCCCGTCGTCAACGTCTCGTGGACCGACGCCCGCGAATTCGCGGCCTGGGCCGGCAAGCGTCTTCCCACGGAAGAAGAATGGGAGAAAGCGGCCCGTGGTCCCGAAGGCCGCGTCTATCCTTGGGGTAATTGGACCCAAAGCACCGCCGCTAATCTAAAGGGTGCCGAGGACGGCCACGCAAACGCGGCTCCCGTCGGCTCGTTCCCCTACGATGAAAGCCCCTTCGGCGTTCTCGACATGGAAGGAAACGTAGAGGAGTGGTCTTCCAGCGAATTCGGAGACGGGAAGAAGGTGGTGCGCGGGGGCGGCTTCAATTCCACCGTGGACCAGGCTACAACCGCAACGCGCCGCGGAGAGAAGCCCGAACTCGACCCTGCTGTCTTCTCAAGCGTCGGCTTTCGCTGCGCCGCCAGTCCGGACGCTGCCCTCAAGCTCAAGAAGTAGTAGCTTACTCTATCCGCCCAGCTCCATCCGGATAGCCCCCGCAATCCGGTCGGCGAAATGCTCCACCTTGCTCAGCTCCGGCCCTTCCACCATCACCCGGGCCAGCGGCTCGGTTCCGGAGAAACGCACCAGCACACGGCCGGTATCTCCGAAGCTCTCTTCCGCCAGCCGGATCTCTTCCTGCACGGCAGGCAGCTCGGATAGCGGTTTACGGTCCTTCACCTTCACGTTCACCAGAAGCTGCGGATAGATCTGGAATCCACTGGTCAGGTCGTCCAGGTCCCGGCCGGTCTTTTGCACGATCTCCATCACCCGCAGGGCGGTCAGCATGCCGTCGCCGGTGGTGGCAAACTCACGGAAAATAACATGACCCGACTGCTCGCCGCCGATCAGCGCTCCACGCCGGACCATTTCTTCGAGAACATACTTATCGCCCACCGGCGTCCGCACCAGTTCGATACCGCCTTCGCGCAGGGCGCGCTCCAGCCCCAGATTCGACATCACCGTCGCTACCACCAGTGGGCTGCCGTCGGACGCGGCAAGCCGCCCGCTGCCATGCATCGAGTTGGCCAGCACCAGCAGCACCGAATCGCCGTCAATGATCTTGCCGGAATGCGAGACCAGGATCGCCCGGTCGGCGTCCCCATCGAACGCCACTCCGATATCGGCCTTCTGCTTCAGCACCTCGGACCGCAGATTCTCAATGTGCAGCGCGCCGGTGTTCAGGTTGATGTTGCGCCCATTCGGTTCGCAGCCCACCGCAATCACGGTCGCGCCCAGCCGCTCGAACAGTTCTGTTGCCAGGTGGGATGCTGCTCCGTTGGCGCAGTCCAACACCACCCTGCGGCCCGCGAACGAACAGGAAACGGTGGACGCCAGGAAGTCCACATAAGCTTTGTCCAGGGATTCGTCCACCACCAGTTGTGCTGCAACGGGCTCGACGCCCGCCTCGCGTAGCGCAAAGATTTCTTTCTCAATCAGCAGTTCCTGATCGTCCGGCAGCTTAAATCCGGAATGGTCGAAGGCTTTCAGCCCGTTGTCGTGATAAGGATTGTGCGATGCCGAGATCATCACGCCGGCCACAAAGTGCTGCGTCCGAGTGAGGTAGGCGACACCCGGCGTGGTAATCAGTCCGGCGAACCGGGCCTTGATCCCGCGTTGCGCCAGGCCGCCCGCCACCTGCGCGGCAAGCCACGGACCCGATTCCCGGGTATCCATCCCGATCACCACCTCCGGATCGGAGTCGTGCTCTCGAGCCCAATGCCCCAATGCATTTCCAAAGGCATGGGCAGTCAGCGGATCGAGCGGAAATTCGCCGGCGACGCCGCGAATGCCGTCCGTACCAAAAAGTTTTCTGGCCATCAAAATAAAGTTAATCCTGTTTAGCGGGTATCTTCTCAAGAATTACACGAACCACCACGGCGGGGGAACCTTCAAAACGGACCTGTGCGTCCGAAACATATGCCGACACACGGAATTCACTGCTGCCGACAGTACCGGTGAGATCAATCGGATCGGTGGCAACAGAGGAAACCAGGTCCACTCTGCTTTCCGGACCGGCAATGGATAGTTTCGGCGGCGTGATGTCCATCGTAGCCACTCGATATCCCTGCGGCGGCGGTCCTTCAAACCGGGCCTCCACCGGCACCAGTCGCCGCAGTCGTTTCTCAAACCGCAGCCGGATTTGGGACGGCACCACCCGCGTCAATGAGATACCGAGCGGGAGGTTCACCGTGGTCTGGTCGAGAGTGAACGTACGCTCCCCGGGCCGGTCCACGAGCCCGAGATTCAGCACCACGGATGCCTGCGCCAGGTCGCTCGGCCGCATCCGCGCCGAGGGTCCTCTTACGTTCAGGTAAAGCTTGTCCGCTACCTCCGTGGTGATCTCCAGATCGCGCGGCATGTTCCGGAACTCCACAGGAACGGCGATCGAAGCCGCGGTCTCCGATTCGGCAACGAAGGCAAACCACAGCAGAACCGAGAGCAGCAGCGAAAACAACTTCCAGCCCAGGTTTGTCGTCAGGAAGCGTAGCACCATCAGTCGCCCGCCATCTGGTCTTCGGCCGCCGGAATTACCAGGCCCTCCCGGAAGGTAGGAGGCGTTCGCCTTGCTAGGTGGTTGGCGATGCGTTGCGCCATTGCCTCTTGGGACAGATCCAGGTCAATCTCTCCGGAGGCCGCGCATGACATCCGGCCTGTCTCTTCGGAGACCACCAGCGCCAGGCAGTCTGTCTCCTCCGTGACGCCGATGGCAGCCCGGTGCCGGGTTCCCAACTTGCGTGCCGCGACCGGCTTTACGCTCAACGGCAGGAAACAGGCCGCCGCGGCCACACGGTCGCCTTTCACAATCACGGCGCCATCGTGCAGCGCGCTGCCATTCTGAAAGATGGAGAGCAGCAGATCGCGCGAGAGCACGGCATCAAGTGCAACGCCGCTCTCAATGAAGGTGCGCAGCCCGATGTCCCGCTCCACTACAACCAGCGCGCCGGTCTTGGTCAACGAAAGCTGCGCCAGCGCCAGCACGATCTCCTCTGCAAACTCCCGGCGCTGCAGCCGTCCGCCGAGTGTCAAAATTCGTCTGCGCCCGATCCGCGCCAGCAGCCGCCGCAGCTCTGATTGGAACATCACAATCAGCGCAATCGGCGCATAGGGCGCCATGCTGACCAGAAGGTCCCGCAGCAGTTCCAGACCCAGATAGATGGAGGCCAGGTACGCTACCACCACCATCAACACGCCCACCAGAATGTGCGCCGACCGGCGGCCACGCACCAGC
This sequence comes from Bryobacteraceae bacterium, assembly GCA_040002435.1. Classification (GTDB taxonomy): domain Bacteria; phylum Acidobacteriota; class Terriglobia; order Bryobacterales; family Bryobacteraceae; genus JANXXV01. The sequence continues at coordinate 4,703 of JBDUEM010000154.1, read as the reverse complement.
ATCAGAAACTGATAGATGACAATGGCGACGATCAGGATGTCGATCACCCCAATCCACGTCAGCCGCGGCTGCGAAGGCAGCAGAGGTGTCGTCAGCATTGGGGGTAGCAGCATCAACATAGCGGACAGTCTCTAGCGGGACTCGAATGCGAATTGCGCCTGTGCAATTGGAATACCGCGAACATCAATTCGGCCGAGGTCGGCCGATCCTACGCCAATCGCCTCAGCCAGCTTCAGCGTGTTGTCACAGTCACGGAACGGCGCAGTACCTTTATCGGCGCGGGGATCGTAACCCATTACCGCGGTGCCCACCGTGTCCGTTGTAACTCCATTGGTCCCCAGAATCAACACGCCCGGATGCACCAGCCGCAGCCCTTTGATCCATGGGCCTTCCCCGCCCGCCACAGAATCCACACCATCGATAAAGGCAATGTCGATGGGCCGCGCGGCGTTCAGATCGGCGGTGATGCGCGGCATTCTGTATCCCGGTTCGCGGCTCGAAGCCCGATTGATCTCCGGCAGCGCCGCCTTCGATGGCTGTCTCTTGCCGAGATGGCAGGTGTTCACGCGGCCCGATGCGGGATTCTCGTTCGGCTCATCGACGCCCGCATCGTCACCGTAGATCGACGCCGGAGTATTGCCGAAGCAGTTCTTCATCGACAGTGTGACGCCGCAAGTCGCATGATTTTTCAGCTTGGCCATCGAAACCAATACGTCTGTATCTTCAAAAGCCTGGTTCAGTTCATACGCCGGGAAAATATAGCCGCCGGACGGCACCTTGAACCGCGAATATCTCTTGCCCTTTCCCAGCGCGTTGGTGTTCTCAAACTCCACCTTCGGCGCGGCACTTTGCAAAGTCCGGACATTCCATCCCGAATCGAGCAAGTACTCTTCCAAAGGTCCTGACGAAGCCCAGGCACTCTCCACCAGCCGGATTCGCTTCGCTCTGGCGCGGCCCAAAACGTACACCATCGCACCGACTGTCTTAGGATGGGTGTAGTGTGTGACGCCAAGCGCCTTTCCCTGAAACTTTAGGGCGGGGCTCCCAGTCAAATTCAACTTGATGGTCACGGTCTTATTAGCGACCCGGCCGGAAAGTCCCCCGAGTTGGTCGAACATCGTTCCCAGGATTTTGGGGAGGTCCTCTTCATAGGAGGCGCAGCGCGCGATGGAGACCGGAGGCGCGGGCGCTTCCTTGGCGCGAAGCAATGTCGCGCTGGCGGCCAAAGCTAACAGTTCGCGTCGTGTCATATCAATAGTTTAGTGTAATTCTAGTAAAGAAAATCTGGAGGCATTATGAAAAGAACAGCAACCGCGGAATGGCACGGTGGACTGAAAGACGGCAAGGGGGCGATTTCCACCCAGAGCGGTGTCCTTGCCAAGACGCAATACTCGTTCGGAACCCGCTTCGATCAGGGGATCGGCACCAATCCCGAGGAGCTCATCGCCGCGGCCCATGCGGGCTGTTTTGCGATGGCCCTCTCCATGCAACTGGGCGAGGCCAAGATGGTGGCGGATAGCATCAATGTCACTGCCACCGTATCTCTGGAGAATGTGGAGACCGGATGGACCGTCACTGAGAGCCACCTGGATCTCAAGGCAAAAATCCCCGGCGTGGATCGCGAAGCCTTTGAAACGGCGGCCAAAAATGCCAAAGCCGGCTGTCCCATCTCGCGGCTGTTGACCGCGAAAGTGACGATGGATGCTACGCTCGAGAGCTAGTTTGTCAGCTTAAGAATCATGCCCGTGTCGGTTGCCATCCAGATATGGGTGGCATCCACCGCGGCCAGCGTCACCCGTCTTGCCACCGCCCGATAGTCGACTTTCATTTCCGTCCAGGTCTTCAAGTCATCACTGCGCAATACCTTCACCGGACCAGGCACCGGCGAATAGGCCAGAAGACCGCTCGGCTGAAACCCCGCCGCAAAGCCGGGACCGCCATCGATCAAAGCAACGTCGGTGATAGCGCGATCCTTCCTCCGGATCGCTGTGTAATTCTTCCCGGTGTTCATGTCCAGGCGCAGGACCTCAGACGGAAAATCGAAGAGGTTATCAAATGCGATCAGTGCCAGTCCCTGATTTTTCGAACCGAGCCGGAAGCGCGTGATGTATCCGAAGATCGACGCCATCTGCGGCGACCACGTCTGTCCGGCGTCTTTGGTTTCGAGGAACACCGAGACCGCCGGAAGTTCACGCATCTTGGACGGATCCGGGTCCATCCACATCGGAATATCCTGCCGCAGGTGGCGCGGCGGGCGGGAACGGCCGACGATGATTCCCTCCTTTTTGTTGCTGAAATCCATCCAGGTGAAGGAAGTGTAGTCGGAGTTCAACTTCACTTCTTCGGCGGCCGGCACCTTCTTCCATGACTTGCCGGCATCGGTAGTCTCGAGGATCGTCTTCTCTTCACCAAGAGCCCAACCGTGTTCAGCGGACACGAAATAAACCTTCAGCAGTCCCCTGCGCTTATAAATCCGCTTCCAGGTTCTGCCTGCTTCCTCGGTGAACCAGACGCCACCGTTCGTCACCATCCACCCCGATTGATCGTCGAGGAAGAAGACCGAAATGCCCACTTCGTTCGTCTTGACGAAGCTCCAGGTCTTCCCGCCGTCACTGGTGACAACTGCGGTGGGAACCAGATTCCGCTTCTCCATCAGGTATCCGACCGCAACACCGCGAGTAGCGGAGGCGAACTGCAGATCGTTGATGGTGAGTTGCGAACGGTCTTTATCGTGGAAAAACTGTACAGTCCATTTCTCCGCGGCGGAGGCCACTCCGCATAGATAACAAAACAGCAGCAATTGGCATAGCCGCGGCACGTTCAAATCCGCTTTGCACCGGCGTTGAAAACCAGTTCCGCGTTATTGGCCGGCTCGACTCCCGCCGCCGCAAGGCGAGCGAGCATGAGCAAACATCCTACTTGTTCTCCCACCGTGGTGAGCAGTTCCATCTCGATTCCCGTGTGCGAATGAATCGCGCGGTGCTGGACGTTGATGACGCCAACCACTTTGTTGCGCGAGATGACCGGCGCCGATAGGAAGGCTTCAAACGAATCTTCGGGCAGATCGCTGAAGTACTTGAACCGCGAATCGTTGTAGGCTTCCCGCGAAATAGCCAGCAGCCGGCGTTCGCGCGCGACCCAGCCCGTGAGTCCTTCATCCAGCTTGAGGCTGATCTTCCCAAGGCCGGCCTGATGCGGAGAGTTCGTGGCGCAAAGCACTAAGCGATCATTGTCCAGTAGATAGACCAGACACGAATCGCACTCCATGAATTCCACCACGAGAGAAACGATTCCCTGCAGTACTTCCTGCAGACTCATTTCCCGGACCATGAAGCGGCTGATCTTTTGAAAAAGGCGCAACTGCTGTTCGGTGCGCTCGAGCCTCTGTTCGAGGTCTTTTACCCGGTTGGACACTTCCTCTATTATCGCTCGATTAAATCTTGTCCAACCCTTCGGTCAGTTCCACGTAGGTTCCAAAAGGATCGGTAAAGAAGGCGACGGCAATCCCAAGCGCCGGAATCTTGCGGTAGGCGACGTCAAATTTCACGCCGTTCCCCTCCATTTTCTTGCAGAAGGCTTCCAGATTCTTGACTTCGAAACCGATGTGGTCCACCGAGCGCCCCTTTGTGGGAAGGGCCGTACCCGGCGCTTCGGCGAGTGAGAACGTCAGGTTGACGCCGGGAAGATCGGCCGCCTGAAACTTGCCGCGAGTACCGCCAACCGCGCCAAATGTCTGCACGTACCAGCTCTTGGTCTCGTCTACATTCTTCGTATAGAAGTGAATGTGGTGGTTGGCGATCGGCACGGCGAGGGTTTTGTCTTCGCTTATCTCGATCTTGATCTTGTCCGGATCCATCACAAAAAACTGTACGCCATTGACGTTGTCTTCGACGGCAAGTCCGGCGTCCACCATCGTCTTGCGGTAGGCCTTTAGATCGCGGACTTTGAAGCCGATGTGCTGCACGGTGGACTCAATGGAGCCCCCGGTCGGCTCGGCTTTCTTGAGGAACACCAGCACGCCCGGAATCTTCATCACCTCGTTATTGCCCAGCATTACCGGCGTCGCCCCCATCTGCTTCACCCAGAATTGTTTCTCGGCATCCATGTCATGGACATTCAAATGGAGGTGTCCCATAGCCACGCCGGAGGAGAACGGAACCACCTGGGCGAAGGAGGGGAGGACGGCCGCGGCCGACAACAAAAGCAAGGTCGATAATTTCACGATGCAGTCAGCGTATCACGATCAAGCCGCCCCGAACGAATCGTGATAATCTTTTGCGATGCTGCCTCCAATATCACGGCCAATATCACGGCGCGCCCTCCTGGCGGCGGCCGCTCTGGGCATTCCCCGCGGCTTTGCCGAAGAACTGAAAGGCGGCATTAAGCTGACAATGCCTGCCGCGGGACTATCCGATGATGCGCTTAATTTCATCGCCTATCTTGGCGTGGAATGGGTGACGACCAGTGGCCCAGGAGGTCCCACCTACACCAAGGAAGGCCAGGTGGTGAGGGCCAGCGCAGCTCCGTTCGAACCGCCCTGGAAGGAAGCGGATGTCCGGAACATTAAAGATCGGGTAGAAAAGTTCGGCCTGAAGGTGGGAAATCTCATGCTCCACGATTTCCGCGACGCCATTCTCGGGCGGCCCGGCGCAGACAAAGCCATTGAGAACGTCTGCGAGTCCATACGCGTCGCAGGGAAAGTT
>JBDUEM010000153.1:0-17441 GCA_040002435.1 Bryobacteraceae bacterium | reverse complement strand
TTTGTCGTCGCTGTTCAGCAGGATGCGGGCTACGCGCTCCAGAATGCGCGGATCGTCCATGTTGCGCGCCAGGACCTTTTCGCCCCAGATCAGAACGCGGCGGTCATCCTTGGCTTCGATTGCGGCTTTCACCAGGGCGAGTTCCAACTCCGGCCGTTGCGCCGTATCCGGATATTTCGCCAGGTGCTGTTCCAATACCCGCGCGAAGTCTACTGCGCTATTGCCGGCTTCCGCGAGGGCATCGCGCAGATCCTTCTGTTCCGCATCGGAGGGCGGCAGAGTTGGATGGTCCGCTTTCCGCTGCGCGAAACTGAGAGCCGCCAGCAGCAACCCCCACGCGGCGATACGCAGAAATCTCATTCGACCTTTGCTTTGTCCTTGCGGAAGTAATCAGCCAGGGCGGCGGCGCGTTCCCGCGCCATGTGCATATACGTCTCGTTCTTGGCGACACGATCAAGCAAGGGAAGAAATCTTTCTCCGCCGATGAGACGCTTGCGGTCGAGTGCCGCTTCAATCTGCAAGAGCGATTTCTGCACGCCCAGCTTATCGAACCGGATCGTACGTTCCAAATCGAAGTAGAGGGACTGCGTCTCGGACACCTTTTCAAACCGGTCCAGCAGCAGCTTCGCGTCTTCGTCCTGCGAGTAATTGAATGTCGTCTCGCTTTTCTCCGCGCCATTCTCAAACTTGAACGTCTTCTTACCCATGAAAGCCACTTTCAGGTTGGCGTCCAGCGGCCGTTTAAAGTGCTCCAACTTGTCGCAGAGTTCAAAGATCGCTTTGGTATCCTCTTCCGGCATCTGATACAGGATGGGATTGGGATCGTTCGGCATCTCTTTATAAATCGCTTTTCCGTCGGAAGAGATCGTAATCTCAACGTAGGCCGGAACGCTGCCGGGGAACGATTTGGAATACGTCACTGTGGGTAAATCCGCCGCCGCCAGCACGGCCGCAAACGAGAAAGCGATCCAAAATTTCATCTGGCAACGGCTCCGATCCGCGCGATGGACGAGAGATGCGTCGCATGGCAAATCGCGACAGCAATGGCATCGGAGGCATCCTCGGATTCAATCTGTCGATCTAGTTTCAGCAGAGAACAAACCATCAGTTGCACCTGTTGTTTCTCCGCCCGCCCGTACCCTACTACGCTGGTTTTAATTGCGAGCGGGGAATACTCACCAAGCGAAATGCCGGCCTCGGCAATCACCATCATGGCGACACCTCTAACATGGCATAACTTCAGCGCGGTTTTAACGTTGACCGCGTGGAACACTTCTTCAATCGCACCGCCGTCGGGATGGAACTCGCAAATGATCTTCCGCAACCCGGCTCCGATCTCCAGCAGCCGCGTCGAAAGTGGATCCCTGGCACTGGTGCGGATCACTCCGGCTATCACCAGTCGATGCGACAGACCGTCGCTGTCGATCATGCCGTAACCGGTTCGCTCGGTGCCGCAGTCAATACCCAGGACTCGCATTATGCGAGGGCTTCCATCTCCTTCTCATCAATATCCATGTTTGAGAACACACTCTGCACATCGTCGTGCTCTTCCAGGTTTTCGGTCAGCCGCAGCATCGCCGCCGCATTCTTGCCCGTGACCAGCACCAGATTCTTTGGAATCATGGCAATGCCGGAAGAAGCCATCGGAATCTTTGCGTTCTCGATCGCCCCCACCACGCCCATATGGGCTTCCGGGGCCGAAAGGATTTCCCACTGCTCGCCGTCGTCCCGCAGGTCATCCGCGCCGGCTTCGAGAACCAGGTTCATCAGATCGTCTTCGGCAGAGTGCTCTTTGTCGATCATGATCTGGCCTTTGCGCTCGAACATCCAGGCAACGCTGCCCTCAGCGCCCATATTTCCGCCTTGTTTGGAAAACATGTGACGGATTTCGCTGACGGTACGGTTCCGGTTATCGGTAGCAGCGTTGACTACGATGGCAGCTCCACCGGGGCCGTAACCTTCGTACATGATCTCCTCGATCTGTCCACCTTCCAACTCACCGGTGCCGCGCATGATGGCTTTCTTGATATTGTCGGCCGGCATACTGACCGCTTTCGCCGCTAGTACCGCGGTGCGAAGGCGGGGATTCATATCGACATCGCCTCCATTCCTGGCGGCGATCATGATTTCTTTGATGATGCGCGTGAAACTCTTTCCGCGCTTGGCGTCCAAGGCAGCCTTTTTGTGCTTGATGGTTGCCCACTTAGAATGGCCTGACATTTCGAACCTCTAACAAGGAAGGATAGTGAATGGGGATTGACCCAAACACTAAGATAGCAAATTGGTTCGCGAATCTGAAGGAAAGTGGGACATGGCGGGCACGGCGTCGGGGAACGCGACGCGCAGACAGAAGCTTTAATCGAAATCCAGCGCAGCCTTCAGCCCATCCTCAATTTCAGCGACCGACCCCGAAGGGAGATTGCCGATTCGTTTGGTCAACTTGGCACGGTCCAGAGTGGTCACCTGATGACAGATGGCAAAACTGGTTCTTGACAGGCCGCCAATCCCGGCCGACAGTTCGACCACCGTCGGTCCCCGATTACCCTGCGCAGGCGAGGTGGAAATCGGTACCACGATGATGGACTTCCATTCGGGCGTTTGATTGAAACCGTCGTGGGAAACCAGAATGACCGGGCGCCGGCCCGTCTGTTCCGACCCGGATCGGGGAACAAGATCGGCCCAGTAAACCTCACCCCTCTTCATCTTGCTGCCTCCGGCGACTTCAGAAGGTGTTCAATCCCTGCAGACTCCAAATCGGCGTCGAGATCGAGTTGAGTTCCCGCCATTTCCGTGGCGTAGGCTTGGATTGCATCGTGTCTTGCCTTTTTCGCGCGCTGCCGCAGCAATTCCGCCACTGCTTCGCGCGCAAGTGTCGTGGCACTCATCCCCGTACGTTCAGCTTCCGCTCGGAGACCCGCGTACATTTCCTCGGGCAGGGGTAAGTGGAAGTTCTTCATCTACGCCTCTCAATTATTGTGCCATGAATGAATGGCATGCAGAATGGCAGGACCATATTACAGCCTACCGGCCGCCGCTTGACGATTGGGGAAAAGGGCGTTTCCGCCATCCGTTAACGGGAGGGCGATAGGGCGCCTTAAACGATCTTCACAGTGCGAAGCGTCGCGTTAAAGCGCTGCGTCTAGTGTTTTGCCCATGACCAGCCATCGATTCGCCAACTGCCTTTGCTCATTTGCAGGGTCAGGGTAATGATGGAGCCTACCTCGCTGACAGGTTTGCCCTTTTGTTTGAAAGTGTAATTCGCCGGAACCACTACATACGCGCGGTTTCCAGTGACATCCACATGCGTCGGTTTGCCAAGTGTGACCACGCCATCCGTAATGCCATTCTTCTTTGCGTCGGCATCGAAGTCGTTCAGCCACTTTCCGCAGGCGCCGGTACCGTGCCATTCGTGCGGCGGGAATTCATCAAGAATCGATGTCTGATCGGCGCAAGCGGCAACTGCCTTCTTTATGTCGCCCTTATTGAAACCTTCCACAAACTGCTGAACCGACGCCATCACGGCAGTCTGTGCGGATCCGGTGGTCTGCGCGCTGGCAACTGAGGCCAGGATTACGGCCACAAGCATTCTGTGCATAGGTGTGAGTATAGCGCTACGAGGTTCGGCAACAGCGATTAATGCCCGCCCGAAGCAGCGGGCTCGGCAATCACTGGAGCCTTTGCCCCCACTGGAATGGGAACCAGCATCTGCTCTTTGCGGTAAACCAGCGTGGAGGTGTTGTAGCTGGCAATCTCAAACCCATGCCCGTGCGTGATGGCATCGGTCGGGCACGCCTCAACGCAGTAGCCGCAGAAAATACAACGGTTGTAGTCGATGTTATAGACCTCGGCGTAGCGTTCCCCGCCGCTGATCCGCTTGCTGTCGGTATTCTCGGCGGCTTCAATGTAGATGCAATCCGACGGACAGGCTGCGGCGCACAAGAAACACGCCACGCACTTTTCCATTCCATTTTCATCGCGCTGCAATTCATGCACGCCACGAAACCGCTCTTGAAAGATCGCCGGAGCGTCGGGGTAATCTTCCGTGATTGTTGGCTGGAGCATCTCCTTGAAGGTGACGCCCATGCCCTTCGCAATCGCAGCCGCTGAACCGATGATCTCGCCGATTTTGGATGACATTTTCTTCTCTTAGATTAACCTAAGCCTCCGCCCGGAAGCTAATTCTTCGAGCTTCAACCAGGTTTGAATTCCGGAACACGCTCACCGGCCCGGAATACGGCTGCATCGACAGACGAGCCCAGATCTTCCAACTCTCTTCGGGAGAATCCCTCTGCCGACCACTCGATGGTGCGATTCTGACCCACCAGAAAAAGGGACGGCACATTCGTAATTTCGAAGGCGTTGCTTGCCGGATAGCGGTCCGCTGCACTGTCCATCACCGTTGGAAACGTCAGGCCGAAGGCTTTCGTGAAGTCCCCGGTCGCCTTGGGGCCATCCTGTGAAATTCCGAAAATGGGCAGGCGGCCACTGCGATGCAAACGTTCCAGGAAAGGCAGCGTCAACTGACAAGTGGGACAACTGACCTTGAAAAAGACCAGCAGCACTTTGGTCTCCGGCAAAGTGATGGATTCAACCGCAGGCGCCTTTTGCCCGGCTTCAAGCATTCAACACCCGCATCAATTGCTGCCCCGCCACCAGCAGCGGGTCCCAGACCGGCGCATATGGCGGAGCGTAAGCCAAATCGAGGTCCAGCAGATCGTCCACCGTCATAGCCGCTGCCAGCGCCGTGGCGGCCACGTTCACACGCCCCGCTACGCCTTGTTCGCCTGTGATCGCTGCGCCAAGCAGGCGGTGCGTCCGGCGATCCGCCACCAATTCTACCCGCGTGAGACGTCCATCAAAATAGGACGCCCGATCCTTGTTCTCGATTGCGGCGGAGACTGCATCGAAGCCTTCCCGCTTAGCCTGCGCGACGGAAAACCCAGTTAGTCCAATCCCCAGTCCGCAGACGCGCACGATGGAAGTCCCCACGATGCCGGCAAACCGCTCGCGCACTCCGACTGCGTTCGCCCCGGCCACCCTGCCCATCTTGTTCGCCGTAGTTCCGAGCGGCACGAGGACCGCCCGGCCGCTTACCCGATGGACCGACTCCGTGCAATCGCCGGCCGCATAGACTTTGCCTAAATTCGTCTCCATCCGGTCGGTTACTTCGATGGCTCCCGTACGCCCCGTTTTGACGCCGGCCGCTACAGCCAGTTCGGTGTTTGGCTTGAGGCCCGTCGCCACCACAACCATTTCCTCCGGCAGCGCACCCGCATCGGCAACCCGCACGCCGCATTCCAACCGAACCCCGAAGATTTCCATGTGATGGCGCACCAGTTGGGTAAGCGCAGCGTCGTCCCTTCCCAACACATCGGCGCGGTAATCCACTACGCGAACACGAAGTCCATTTGCCCGCAAGGCCTCGGCCGTTTCCAGGCCGATATATCCGGCGCCGATCACGGCTGCGGTCTTCGGTCTCTTTTCTTCGAGAAACCGCGCAATCCGCCCGGCATCTTCGTAGGTGTGCAGTGCGAAAACATGCGGTGCTTCCCAGCCCTGAATCTTGCTCAAGTCCGGCCGCGCACCCGTGGCAATTACCAACTTGTCGTACTTGATCCGCTCCCCGGACGCCAGCGCCACTTCGCGCTTGCCGTGTTCGATCGCGGCCGCCTCGGCGCCGGTCCGTACGAGAATATTCCGTTCGGTCTGAAAGTATTCGGGCGTGTGGACAATCAGATCCTCCTGCCGCTTCACTTCACCGGACAGAAAGTAGGGCAATCCACAGGCGCTGTAGGAGATGGTTGGGCCCTTCTCCAGCACCACAATCTCCAGCGACCGGTCCAGCCGGCGGGCGCGCGCTGCAGCGCTTAGACCTGCTGCTACCCCGCCAATGACAACGAGGCGCAAATCGAAAGTCCCTTAAGTTTCATTTTCGCCTTCCTGCCCCTGAACGAAGCTGAGAATGTCGAATTTCTTGATTTCACGGCCTGGAAAGAAGCTGTTGACCGCCGTCTGCTCGTCTTCATAGGTCTCGAAGATCCCCGACAGTTTAGTCAGTACCAATAATTCCAGATTCCTGCGATTCATTCCGGCCAGCTTCAGTGCCCCGCCGGCTTTTTTCAGCATCGTGAACCCGATCACCATGCCGCCAAGTCCGGTGCTGTCGATGTAATCCACCTTCGACAGGTTCAGCACCACGTTGTTTGCGCCCGCTGCCGACAGCCGCGTGATTCTGGCGCGCAGGGTAGTCACCGGTTCGCCCACAATCAAGCGCCCGTTCAGATTCAGAATCGTAATTCCTTCGCGTTCGGACTGCTCGATTTCAAGGCTCATGGGATCCGCTAGATTGTATTTTACAGTAACTAGCCCGCGGAACGCCTCATGAATTCATCTCGGCGGGATCGGCGACGCCCTGGTGCCAGTCGGGAGCGGGGGGAGGGATCGCGGCGGGCAGGGTGATAGTAAACCTGGTTCCTTTGCCTATCTGGCTCTGTACATCGATTGTGCCCCGGTGCGCCTTCACGATCCAGGCCACGAAGCTCAATCCCAGCCCTAAGCCTTTGTCAGGCCCCTGATCCGCTGTGGGCACGCGATAGAAGCGATCGAAAATGTGCGGCAGATGATCCTGCTTAATTCCCAATCCAGTGTCTTCCACAACAATGGTCGCCTGCTCGCTGGTGCAAATGATGCCGACATGCACGGAGCCCCCGGCAGGCGTGTATTTCATGGCGTTTGACAACAGATTGGAAAGCAGGCGCTCCAACTGAATCCGGTCGCCTTCAATCAGGCATTCTGCGGGAAGGTCTGACGTCAGCGTGAGGTGAGCTCCTTCGGCGGGAATCTGGAATTGATCGACAATATCGGCTGCAATCGGCGTCAGGTCCAGGACCTGCCATTGAATCGCTAACTGTCCGGACTCGGCCTGCGAGAGCAGCAGCAGCGCCCGGATGGTCTGCGAAAGGCGTTCAACATCCTGCAATGCGTCCACCATTGCGTCCTTGTAATCGTCGATCGTCTTCGCCGTCAGCAGCGCCACTTCCAGCTGACCTCGAATGGCGGTCAGTGGTGTCCGCAGTTCATGGGAAACATCCGTGGAAAATTGGCGTGTCTGCGTGAAGGAGCTATTTAATCGTTCAATCATGCGATTAAACGAGTCGATCAGCCGGTCGAGTTCGTCGTCTGCGCCGCGCGAAGGAATTTGCGCGGTGAGATTCGCGCCGGTAATTCGTTGCGCCGTCCGTGCCACGTCGTCCACCGGAATTAAGGCGCGCCGCGCCATGTACCAGCCAAGGAAGCTGCTGCTGATGATCATCAGCGGCAGCATCACAAAGTAGCGCCAAGTAAAACGCTCCACAATGGTGTCGCTCTCTGCCAGCGACCGGCCCAGCGCAACATAGAACGTCTTGTGGTTGTCGTCCACAAAGGGCCCCGACCGGACCATGTACGGCACGCCCTGTTTGCTGCTTTTCATGGTCCAGTTCTGCTTTTGGCTCTTCAGGGCCGCGCGGATATCGGACGGGGAATCGAAGCCGATTTCGTCTTTGTATTTGTCGGACCACTCCAGCGGCTTGCCACTGGAATCCGTAAGAAGATAGACCTGCTTGAGCCGGTCGACGATGAAAGCTTCCTCAGGGTCTTCCGTATCGTAATACCAATCGATCTTGCCTTTGTCGATCCTCAGGTAACCCTTCACCGCTCCCCATTCCTCGGTAAGGAGCTCCCGCACCTGATCGTCGTAAATCCCTTTCAGCGTTTGCTTAAAGAAGACCCCCAGGAAACTCAGGAGTAGCGCGAAGAACAGTACATAACTGGCCGCCAGACGGAAGCGCAGACCTTTCAAAAAGTGTGCGTTGGCGATTCTTTGCAGCCAGAGTTTCATCAGCTTTGCTACCGCTCGGCGGCGGCCACATCTCTATCCGCAAGATCGAGCATATATCCGATGCCGCGTACGGTGTGGATCAGCTTCACCGGCCACTTATCATCGATCTTGCTCCGCAAATGCCGGATGTAAACGTCGACGATGTTCGTCAGACCGTCATAGTCCATATCCCAGACGTGTTCGACAATCATGGTCCGGCTGAGCGGGCGGCCACGATTGCGCATCATGTATTCGAGGATGCTGAACTCCTTCGGAGCAAGCTCGATGTTTTCGACGCCCCGGATCACCTTGCGGCGAATGCAATCCAACACCAGATCGCCCACGCTCAGCCGTTCCGGTGTTGGCTGGCCGCGGCGCAACAACACGCGGACACGCGCCAGAAGCTCGACAAATGCGAAAGGCTTCACCAGGTAATCGTCAGCACCCAACTCCAGGCCTTTCACCCGGTCGTCCACTCCGCCGCGTGCGCTGAGGATCAGTACCGGCGGGCTCGCCTTGCGGTTTCGGATCTTTTCGAGCACCTGCAGACCATCGATATCCGGCAGCATCATGTCCAGAATCACCAGGTCGTAGTCCGTGGCATGGACCATATCAATCGCGTGAGTGCCATCGGCTGCGACGTCGATGGCATATCCGGCGCTCTCTAATCCGCGCGACAGAAAATCGGCAATCCGTTTCTCATCTTCCACTACTAGAAAGCGCATAGGTGTCCAACCACATTGTATTCCTACTGGCCGCCTACGACGTCATGGTGAGGACCACGCGGAAGCGGGCCTTGTTTTCGATCATTCGCTGGTAGGCCTCCCCTGCCTGGGCAAGCGGATAGGTTTCGATCATGGGATGGACCCCGGTAAGAACAGAGAAGCGCATGGTGTCTTCAGAATCAGTGGGAATTCCCGATGCCCAGCCTTGGATCGACAACCGTCCGAGAATTATCTGCAGCGGCGCGACTTCAATTGGGTCGGAGCCGGCCCCAATTGCGATCAACTTTCCGTCCGGACCCAGCCCGCCGATCAGGCCGCTCATCGACTTTCCACTGGGAGCGGTCGCCAGTATTACTTTTGCTCCTCCCAGTTTCTTCAGTTCCGCGGCGGCGTCCTGGACATCCGTGTCAATGTAGACCTGCGCACCGAGCGAACGGGCCAGTTCCGCCTTGTCGCTGCCGCGTGAGATGGCAACTGTATGAAATCCCAATTTGGCGGCGAACTGCACACCCAGGTGCCCAAGCCCACCGATGGCTTGAATGGCCGCTACGTCGCCGCCGCGCGCGCCGCTGTTGCGCAGCGCGTTGAAGGTGGTGATTCCGGCGCACATCAACGGAGCCGCTTCCACGTCGGACAGAGTGTCGGGAATGAGCGCCACACTGTCAATGGGCGCAATCATGTATTCGGCATAACCGCCGTCGAAATGGATCGCGGTGACCCGGACGTTCTCGCAGGTAATAAAATTTCCCCGCCGGCAGGAGTTGCAATGGCCGCATTGGCCCCCATGCCAGCCAACACCGGCACGCTGTCCTACTTTCCAGGGAGCTGAATCGCTTCCTATGGCGTCAATGATCCCAGCCACTTCGTGGCCGGGAACCTTGGGATAGGTTAGTCCTGGCCAAAGCCCTTCTTTCACCATGACATCGCTGTGGCAAACGCCGCAGGCTTGGACCTTGATCAGTACCTGTCTTGGGCCGGGTTCAGGAATTTCGCGCTCGACAATTTCAAAAGCGGCGCCGGGCGCGGGGACTTGGGCGACTTTCATTTTTGGCATATCGCTATGGATGCGGAAGAAGGCAAAAGTGGATCAAATAACCTATCCTAGGAGGCAGTCACGCGATGAGCTAACTGGAGCCCGGAAGCGACGGTGAGGTGCCTTGCGGTTTTTCCATGTGGCAGCAGGGCGTAACGTATACGGTCCGGAGCCATATGTTGGCTCCGCTCGACCGTGGCCGGCAATTTTCGATGAACGCGACGGTCCGGAGGAAGGTGGCGCCCGCAGCCCAGGCGAACGAATAAGTATCCGCGAGCAAGCGACGCTTGCGTGGCCAACGCCAGCATCACGATTGGACTAACTAACTTTTCCGGCACGGGGAGAGTCTTTACCGGCTGGACGCGAAGTGGCGCAGCACGCCGACCTTACAGGGCCCGGCGGAGACATCGCGGCCTCCACAATGGGCTTCGACGGGCGATTCGCCGCCTTCGACTTCAACGATGCCCCCAGTCCGGGTGGGATATCACGATCTCGTACGCGGAATATGTCCAATCTATGGAGCGGCTAGACTTCGGCCCGGCCCTCGGCCGCGCCGAAAAACTGGCAGTCTTCTACGGGAGGTTAGTTTCGCCGGAGCGGCCGGTCGAGATGGTGCGGCGCGAGTGGTTCTCTATTCCCGAATCCATGCTGGTTGTGGTTATGCTGTCCCTTCGCCTCTCGTAAGACTCGTCGTCCAGGACAGGCGCTGCCCCGGCAATGTCGATTTCCTCTGTGAGGTTCACCCACGATTTGCATCCCGCGTAAGACGGCCGGTTCGGAATCACAGACGGCGCGGCGAGTCGGTACACCCGCACCAGGATGAGATAGAGCGGCAGGTCTGGCCGGTATTCCCGCCGCATGGTCAGAAACCGGTCGTTCCAGATATGATCGGCCGTGATCAGCGCCGGGGTGGGGAAGATATCCGTGACGCGGGCCAGGTACTCGATGGATATCCCGGGCCCCTCCGGAGGGACGGCCAGTTTGTGAAACTCCGGCTCCAATGACGCGGCGTGCTGGTGCTCGAAGGTAGGGAAGAGCAGGAAGTCCGGATGCAGCAGCTCAAACCCTCGCTTGGCCTCGACAATACCACCCTTTCTCAACAGGATGACTTGCCGGCCGGTCCCGAGAGCGGCAATCACGCTGGCCCATTCCTTGAGTGCGGTATTCACTTCCATCCATTGTCCACCTTTGGCGTTCACACTCCGTAAGCCGTAGCCGATATGAACAACGAGGATGGGTAAAGTGTTGCCGACTGAAACAAGCTCACTCAAGATTGAGACGCTCCATGCGATGGCTGTGCAGCAGAAGCAATTTCGCCAGATCTTGCTATCTCATGGCGATTGGCTCGCGCAGCGTCCCGGAGGTGTACGGGGAAATTTCTCCGGTTTTGTCCTGAGCGACATGAAACTGCCGAATGCCGACTTCCGGAAGGCGCTCCTGCCGGACGCTTGTTTTGTACAGACTGATCTCACGGGCGCCAATTTTGATGGAGCGACGCTAGATGGCGCGGATTTTCGCCAGGCTGTCTTGCAGCGCGCGGATTTCACCGGAGCCCGGATGGCCCGCGTGCGGTTCGACGAAGCCGACCTCGCCGGCGCCGCGTTTTCCGAAGCGGCCCTGCAACAGGCAAATTTCCGTAAGGCCAAAATGCAAAAGGCGCAACTCCTGGAAGCGCAAGTGTACGAGTGTGACTTTTCCGGCGCCCTTCTGCACGGCGCCAACTTCAATCAGGCAACGATTTCCGGCTCCAAATTCAACGATTCGGAGTTGAAGGAAGCCCTGTTTTATCACTCGCGCCTGAGTACGTGCAGTTTCTCCGGCGCCAGCGGGGGCGGCGTCAACTTCTCCAGCGCGCGAATCCAGATCTGCGACTTCACCCGGGCGGAGTTACCGGACGCCCGTTTCTACCGGGCCAACATTTCCGGAAGCAGTTTCATCCGCGCGGAACTTCGCGACAATGATTTCCGGGACGCCACCGCCGCGGGCATCGATTTCACGGCGGCCACCCTTTGTGGATCCCGCTTCAACCAGGCGAATTTATATGCCGCGGACTTTCGGAACGCCAACCTCCGGTCGGCGCGCGAGATGACGCCGGACCAGTTGTCCCAGGCCAGAACCTCGGACCAGACAACCTTACCGAACGGCAAAAATGGACCCTACATGAAGAAATCCGGAGCCGAAAAGCCCGCGCCCCGTTAGAATCCCGCGACGTCGGCTTTAGTCGCCCGATACTCGGGCAGGCTTGGCAACTTTCACCGGAGCCGAGATCATGTCGAACAGGCTGCGGATACCTCTCCACTGCCAGTGCGTGCTGGCTGCAGACAGTGCCAGCATGGCTACGGTCAACACACCCGCTGCCAGCGCGCATTGGCCGTAAGTCAAGGATTCTTTCCAGTATCCAAACCATCGCCCATACACAAGCTCAATGTGTACCCAATACACCAGCAGCGACGTGACGCCCAGTTGCCGCACCCAACTCCAGCCCTCTCCGGCACCATGGTGCGTCCAGAGAAACGTGAACGAAAGCAGCACCAGGATGACCCCCAACTTGATGAGAATCAAGCCCGGGCTATTCAACCAAAAGTCGCTATTGGAGTAGAGCGAATAAGGCAGATTGGAAAAGTACTGCGCTGTAATAATCAGGCCAAACCCCGTTATCGCACACCACTGCATTACCCGGTGCATCTGGTCGGCTGTCACCAGCCGCAGAATGCTGCCCGCGCTCAATCCGAACGCCACGAAAGCACCCCACGGGAAGAAGCTGAAATACAGGTTATCGGGCACCATGTACATGCGGATGTGCTCTGGAATTGACGCCGGATCGATCATCGATACCACCGGGGAGGCTACGGCGATGGCCAGTCCGATCACCACTGCGTTCCGGGCTCTCTCGGCCGTGGTAAAGACTGCCAGGAAGGAAACGGCCAGAATGGACACTGCCATGCAATTCAATATGTCCACTCTCAGCAGGTCGGTCCATGCAGTGTAGGGTTGACCAAATAGCCACAACTGAAAGCGGAAGAGCACCGCCAGCAGCGCTAGAAATCCCGCCCGCTGAAAAGCAGCAGCCAAGCGCCGTCCCGGCGGCAGCCCGGCTCTTTCGCGTGCGTCCATCAAAAATGCGAGCGTTACCCCGGTGAGGAACAGGAAAATCGCCGGGGCAATTCCGCCAATGAACTGGGAAATCACGTAGGCGCCGCCATCGCGCAGATCTGTTCGTGTAAAGGAGTGAAACACGTGTCCCTGCAGCATGATGATCGCCGCCAGTCCGCGCGTCCAGTCCAGAAACGCCAATCTGGTCTTCTTGGCGGCAGGCGCCGCGACTACAGGTTTTATTTCAATTGCGGTCACGCTGAGGATATTCCCGTTTCACGTTCTTAGGTAATTTCAGCGCCAGAGCATCCTCACTCAGCGCCGGGTTGTATTTAATATTCGAGTAGGTAAACGTTTTATAGTCGCCTGACGGCAAGAGGACCTTCTGCTGCACCGGCAGGGTACCATCTTCGGCCAGCCACACTTCCAGTCTGTTAAATTGCGCCTTCAACTGGGAGGCTTTGGGAATGAGGCTCAAATGATACGTTTTCTGTCCGGAGACCGTCTCTTCGCCCAACAGTTTCACATCGTAGTTGGATTGCAGGTCCTTGCCCGTAATTCCGAAGCCGACCAGCACCACCTTGCTCACTATATCGCTCTGTTTTCCCAAGTCAATTTCCTGCACGGTCTCTATCTTAGGCAGGTAAAGTTCCGCCTTGGTGCCGCGAAGAGTCACGAAACGCTGCTCCGGTTTAGTGAATTCAATCTTGACATGCAGTTCTTTCGGTTTGGCGCGGCGAATCAGAATGGTTCCGCTCTCCACTGATTTATCGGCGATTACTTTCGTAAACTCTAACTTTTCCACATCCGCGGACATTCCCGAGAATTTGGGCGCAGCCGAGTCCATCTTGGCCAGCACCTCCGGTAACGTAGCCGCGGTCAAGCAGCAGGGGACAAGGGCGGAACACCACAGGATTGCAAAGGTTCGGATGCGCATAGAGAGCCTCGAGGCCGTACTACTGGGGACGGGTGTAAGCGAAATAACCTTTAACTTCCTGCTCCGCATCGAATAGAGGAAGCAATCGAATCACCGTTTCCCTCTTGCCGAACCGGGACCTCAAGATCGATTCCACCTTGGAGTTCCTTTCCGCCTCGGGAACCGGACTTACCAGCTCAGGTTCGACGAAAAACACATTCGCCCCATTCTCTTCGGGTAATCTAATGATGTTGCTCGCCCTCGGCTGGTCGCGGAAGATCGAACGCGGCGTGGCGAAGATAAATGCCAAAATCAGCACCACCATCACGTCGTACTGCCAACCGGCGCGCGGATAATCCCAGAGTAGAAATCGTTTCATATCAGAGAATTGCCCGCCTCAGCATCTGAATACGATTTTACCACTAGAACCTGACGGTCCGTGCTCCCTGGGTTACCTTCGCGCCCAGCGTTCCCACGCCTTCAATCCGCGCTCTCACCCTGTCCCCGGCTTTGATCCGCGCACCCTTGGGGCACCCTGTCGAAATCAGGTCTCCCGGATGCAGGGTCATATGATCACTATGAAACCGCACAAGTTCAAAAGGTTGCGTTCTCATGTTGCGCACGAAGTCGCGGGAACAAATGCCGTCGTTGTGCTCCGTGATTACTTCCAGATTGTTCACGTCGGGAATCTCATCGGCCGTTACAATTACCGGGCCGAAGCTGAAAAATGTATCGATGCTCTTGGATCGCGTCAGGTAACGCGGGTTTTTCCGCAGAATATCCAGAGCGGTCAAATCCAGCGTGGTGGTATATCCGAAGATTACGTCTTTGATGTGGCCGTCCGGCACGAAGCGGCACTGTTTGCCGATGACCACGCCCAGTTCCCCTTCGGCGTCCACGTCGTTGGTGACTTCCGGCGGCGGTAATTGAATGTCGCCCTCCGGTTGAAACATGCAGGAAGCGGGCTTCATGAAGCTGCCCGGTTCCTCCGGCTGCACTGCGTTGATGTCTTCGGCGTGCGACTTGTAATTCAGCCCGATGCACCAGATTTTCGGCGGGACTTCGTAGGGCAATAACGGAGTGACCTTGTCGAACGGGATGGCGCCCCCACCCGAATAGCCGCCGAGCGACGGCGCCAACCCGCTCTGAATAATGGACAGCAAATCGTCAGGAACGGCCGTTCCCAGCTTTGCGTTCATCTCCTCCACGGGAACTACGCCGTCCGCCATCACAACCCCGGCGTGAACCGCCCCATCCAATCGAAATCGAATAAATTTCATGTTGTCCTCTAAATCCCGCGATGGACGGCGGACTCGTAAGTCCGGACGCCCAATTCACATCGAAGTAACTATATCCACTAAATCGCTAAACACGCCATAGGCGGTCTGGTCGATTCCGGGCGACAGCACAACCGTTCCCACCGTGCCCATCAGATCAGTATGCAGCAGCAGCAAATTCGAAGTGCCCTGCACAGACGCCAGCAGATCCGTGTCGTTCAGCACCTCCGCCCTGACGCGAAGCTTCACCCCTGCGGCGGTCCGCGTTCCCCGGCTCACCAGGCAGACTGTCTTTCGGCTTGCAGCCATCTCCTGCAGCTTCGCCACGGTCAACCGGCCAATGCCTTTACGGTCTACATCGAGCGGTGTCACCCCGGCGTCCATCAACACATTGGCCAGCGCCGCGGCCTTCGCCGCCGAGTCCCAGCCATCGATGTCGTAGCTTGCATCGGCTTCCGTAATTCCCAGGTTCCGCGCCTCGGCAATACCGTCTTCCATGCTCAGCCCGCGGCGCATGGCGGCAATCACTACCTTGGAAGTCGAATTCAGAACCCCTGTAAACCCCAGCACTTTTACACCGGGCAAATTGCAGCGGACCATATTGAAGACGGGAGTTCCGTCCATGCAGGTGGATTCAAACCGGAATTTCACACCCGCCTGTTTGGCTTCGTTTCGTAAATCAGCATAGGCGTGCGAGATGGGTCCCTTGTTGGCGGTGACCACATGCATCCCACGCGCGAAGGACTTTCGGATGTGAGTGATGGCGGGCTCGCCGCTGGCCGGGTCAAGCGTCGTGAGTTCCAGCACAACCTCGGCTTGGGAGCGATCGAGAAATTCGTCGATGGAAACAGAAGGCGATTCGAACGGCGGCTCTACCGGAAGGCCACGGACGTTAAACGACGCTCCATGGCGGGCGGTCTGAATCGCGACGATGCGGAAGGGATAAGCGGATTTCTTCTGTTCCAACAGCCGCGCGAAGGCTCGACCCACATTTCCATACCCGATGACCGCGAGATTCAACGCACCATCTTAACAGGGGCACTAATAGCCTTCCCACTCCCAGGGAGTGACGGTGTCACCGAAGATCTTCTCCAGAATGGGACGAAACGCCCGCTCGCCGTTGTCGCTGTTCGTCAACAGAATCATGCACGTCTGCCGGCGCTCGAAACAGATCATATAGTTCTGCGCGCCGTCGCCGTGACCTTCCTTGAAGAACGCCGGTCCGAAGGGAGTTTTCGTCAGCAGGCCCCATCCCACTCCGTACGCGAGACCAACCGCCGGCCCCTCGGTTCCCTCCGGCTCGCCAGGCGGCCCGCCGAACTGGTGCAGGGAGCGCAACTGAATGAACGGAGCCAGCATCTTCTTCCGCGTAGCCGGCTTCAGGATCTTGCCGGCAAACAGCGCCGATGCGAACCGCCCCAGATCCTCGGCACTGGTTGTCATCGATCCCGCGCCGCGGGCGGGGAAGCGCTGCGTATGGGAGAGGAACCGTTCGTCCTCGCCGTAGCGGTCGGCGACATTCGCCGCGAATTCCTTTTTGTAGATGATGCCGGTATGCGTCATCGCCAGGGGTTTGAACAGCGCTTCTTCCATCAGTCGATCCAGAGGCCGGTGCTTCTGCTCTTCGATGACAAACTGCACCAGATTGAATCCCTCGCCGGAGTAGAGAAACTGAGTGCCTGGCTGAAAGCGCAGGTGCATCTTCTTGTCTGTTTCCAGGAATGCAAAGTTATGCAATCCCCCTGTGTGCGCCAGAAGCATTCGCGGCGTCACTGCCGGCCACGCAGGTTCTTGGACAATCGCCGACGCCTTGTCGCGATAGGCGTCGTAGGTGTCGAGCGGCCGCGGGAGTTGCCTGGCGATGGGTACATCCAGATCGAACTCTCCGCGCTCGACCAATTGCATCACGTAGGTGGCGAACACGCCCTTGGTAATGGAGGCCGCCCACGTGGTGGTTTCACGGTCCATGGGCAGCTTTTGTTCGCGGACCCGCAGGCCAAAAGCCTCACTCCAGACCATCCGCCCGCGATCCAGCATGACGATTTGGGCCCCTGTCACATGAGCCGCCTCCAATGTCTTTCGGGCGAAGGCGGCAGCCTCGGCAGTTGATATGGTGGATCCATCCAGCCGCCGAAGCGGAGCAGGCTCCTTGGCAACACTCCCGCTAACGCAGAGGAAAGAAAAGACCAGGAACCGGATCATCATGTCTTAAGGTACGACTTCGAATCGCGCCAGGTTCCGCGCAATGCTCAGCCCAATCCGCCCGAGGTCAACAGTGCCTGGCCCGTCATATACTTCGAATCCGTCGATGCCAGATAAACCGCGGTTGGCGCGATGTCATCGGTCTGCCCGATCCGGCCCAGCGGAGTCTGCGACTGAACCGCAGTCTCGAAACTACTGCCAATGATGCCGCCGGAATGCGTGCCCTCAGTCTCAATCATTCCGGGATTGATCGCATTCACCCGGATCTTCCGCGGCCCCAATTCTTTCGACAATGTTTTTGCGATGGCTTCTACCGCTGCCTTGGTGGCCGAATAAA
>JBDUEM010000152.1:0-17474 GCA_040002435.1 Bryobacteraceae bacterium | reverse complement strand
TTCGTATTGGACTTACACCTGATTTTCACACCGATGCCAAAGGGCATTTTGAGAATGTTATCTCCACACAGTTCGGAGACGTACCCGACTGCGAAGTGGTCACTATTCCTGCGCAACCGGGCAATACCGCTACTCCCGAGGCCCTGCAGGATCTGGACGCGGTACTGGCCCTGGCGATGAAATTTTCCGCCGATAGTTTGAAGGGATCTCCCCGCCTGGCAGTGATTGGGCGCTGGGGAGTGGGGTACGACATGATGGACGTGCCCGCGCTCACCAAGGCGGGCGTAGCGCTCTGCATCACTCCCAACGGCGTACGCCGGCCGGTAGCCGAGGCCAATCTCACCATGATCTTCGCCCTGGCGAAGAACCTGTTCGCGCTCGATCGT
Organism: Bryobacteraceae bacterium; assembly: GCA_040002435.1. GTDB lineage: Bacteria > Acidobacteriota > Terriglobia > Bryobacterales > Bryobacteraceae > JANXXV01. The sequence goes on along the minus strand of JBDUEM010000152.1, from coordinate 17,088 downwards.
ATGGCCCGCGGAGGCTTATGGCGGCGTCAGCTCACCACTCTCGGCGGCGACATTGATGGCAAGGTGCTGGGGTCTGTTGGCTGCGGCAACATCGGAAAAGAGATGTTCCGCATCGCGCAGTCTCTCGGGTTCAGCCGCTTTATAGCCTGCGACCCGATGGTCCGCCAGGAAGATGTAACTGAACTCGGCGTGGAGCTCGTCGATATGGAAACGCTCTGCCGGACCAGCGACTTCCTGACCGTCAACTGCATGCAGAACAAAGACACCATCGACCTGGTTGCGGAGAAGGAACTGCGGATGATGAAGCCCACCGCCTACCTCGTCAATCTGGCGCGGGGCGGCATCGTGCATCACGATGCCCTGGTCCAGGCCCTGCGCGAGAACTGGATTGCCGGCGCAGGAATCGATGTCTACCCCGCGGAGCCGCCGCCCGAGGACGACGCGCTCTTCGCACTGGATAACGTGATCGTCACCCCGCACGCCTTGGCGTGGACGGAGCTGATCATGCGCAACAACGGTACCGAAGCCTGTCAGGCTGTCCGCGCCGTGATGCGCGGCGAAGTCCCCGGCGGCATCGTGAACCGCGATGTTGTCAACGCCCCCCAATTCGTCAGCAAACTGGAGCGCTACAAGTGAAGCCGAACCGATTTCGTGAAGTAGTCAAGAGCGGCCGTGTCCCGGTGGGGACCATGGTGTGGGAGTTTGGTACGCGCGGCATGGCGAAACTGCTGGAAGCCGCGGAACTGGATTTCGTACTGATCGACATGGAGCATTCTCCGTTCGATACCGAACGCGTTGCCGATCTGGTCGCGTGGATGAAGGCGACACCCGTCGCCCCGTTCGTCCGTGTTCCCCAAGGGCTGTACCATTTCCTGGCGCGCACCATGGACCTGGGAGCGCTGGGCGCCATGGTGGCCAATGTGGAAACCGTGGAGCAGGCGCAGAAGGTTGTGAACGCGGTGAAGTACGCGCCCCTGGGGCACCGCGGCGTGGGCCTCGGCACCTCGCACACCGATTTCAAGGCGCCCGATCCGGCTACCTACTTTGCCGAATCGAACGCGAACTCGACGGTCATCTGCATGATCGAGTCCCCGCTGGGCGTGAAAAATGCTGCGGCCATCGCCGCGCTTCCTGGCGTAGACGTGCTGTGGGTCGGGCACTTCGATCTCACGCAGTGCATGGGTATTCCAGCGCAGTTCCATCACGCCGATTTCCTCGCCGCGATTCACACCGTGACCGCTGCTTGCAAGGAGCATGGGAAAGTGGCAGGCATCAACCCCACTTCCGTGGAGCAATTGGATGAATGGCTGGCTGCTGGATTCACGGCCATTTCCTGGAGCAACGACTCCACCATTTACCGTAATGCCCTGTCCGCCGCGGTAAAGAACGTTCGCAGCAAAACCTGACGTTTCGTTACAAACAATTACGGTCATCCGGGTGCATGGAAACCTCTAAGGGAGTGAAGAGAGGTTTCCATGCCACAAACAATTGAACAACCCCCAATCAGCGATCTGACTAAGGCTCTTTTCGGAGAAGCAGGGACGGGTTTAGCCACCCCTGTGAAGACGCCCCAAACCCGCCGCACTTGGATGTATGTGGCTGGATTTATTGTACTTCTCGCAATCGTGGCCGCCGTACTGCTGCTGCGCAAAGCACCCGCGCCCGCCTACGGCACTACACAGGTAAAGCGGACTACCCTCGCCAAGACCATTTCGGCGACGGGACGCTTACAAGCGTTAACCACCGTACAGGTGGGTACGCAGGCCTCAGGAACCATCTCGGAAATATATGCCGACTTCAACAGCGAAGTGAAGAAGGGACAGGTAATCGCCAAGCTTGACCCGGCCCAGATGCAGGCGCAATTGACGCAGTCCACCGCCAACTTGACCGCCGTGCAGGCTAGTGTGCAGACCGCGCAGTCGGGTGTTGTGAATGCCCAGGCCGCTGTGGAATCCGCGGTAGCGAACGTGGCGCGGCTGCAGTCCGTTGTCGACGATGCGAAATTGAACGTCACGCAGACGCAAGGACTGGTGGACGCCGGTGTCGCCGCGCGGAGAACGCTGGAAACAGCACAAGCTGCGGTAGCCCAGGCGATGGCCCAGTTACAGCAAGGCGTGGCGCAGGTGAATCAGGCAAAGTCGCAGGTGCAGTCGGCGAACTCGCAGCTACTGCAGGCCCGTGCACAGGTGACGCAGGCCCAAGCCGCGGTGGACGTGGCGTCCGTGAACTTGCAGCACACCATCATCACCGCTCCCATTGACGGCACGGTGGTAGCGCGCAGCGTGGATGTGGGACAGACGGTAGCCTCCAGCTTGCAGGCGCCGACATTGTTCATGATCGCCAACGATCTCACTCGTATGCAGGTGCTGGCCGACATCGACGAAGCTGACGTAGGGCAGTTGAAGCCCCAGAGCCACGTATCTTTCACAGTGGACGCGTATCCGACGGAGACCTTCACCGGTAGCGTTTCGCAGATCCGGTTGTCTCCGCAGACCGTGCAGAACGTGGTGACCTATACCGCGGTGATTGATGTAGCGAATGCCGAATTGAAGCTGAAGCCGGGTATGACGGCGAGCGTAACGGCTACGGTGGCCGAGCAGAAAGACGTCCTGGCCGTGCCTAATACGGCACTGCGTTTCCGGCCGGAAGGTGTTACCGCTACTCCGTCGCGCGGAGGTTCAGGGACTGTCTATCGCGTGAACGGCGAGACGCTGGAGCCTGTGAAGATACGGCTCGGCCTGACGGACGGAATGTCCACGCAGATAGTTTCTGGGGGCTTGAAGGAGGGCGATCGCATCGCCATCCCGGCGCTCACGGCCAACAAGGCAGGCGCCCCCGCAGCCGCCGCGAAGAGCCCGTTCGGTGGAAACACCGGCAGGCCGCAGGGAGGAAGAATTCGATGACCGAGTCAGTGATCCACCTCGAAAACATTCATAAGATTTACGACACGGGCGCGGTGCGGGTCCATGCGCTGCGCGGTGTGTCACTGGACATAGGAAAGGGCGAATTCGTAGCCATCATGGGATCGTCGGGATCGGGTAAATCCACACTGATGAATACCCTGGGCTGCCTCGACCGCCCAACGTCGGGCAAGTACCTGCTGGATGGCATGGATGTCTCTACGCTCGGCAAAGACGAGCGGGCTGATATCCGCAACCGCAAGCTCGGCTTCGTCTTCCAGGGTTACAACCTGCTGCGCCGCACCACGGCGATTGAGAACGTGGAACTGCCGCTGATTTACGCGGGCGTGAATGCGGCGGAGCGAACGCGGCGTAGCCGGCTGGCGCTGGCGGTAGTGGGCCTCGCATCGCGCGAAGACAATGCGCCGAACGAGCTTTCCGGCGGACAACAGCAGCGCGTCGCCATCGCCAGGGCGCTAGTGAATGGACCTTCTCTGTTACTGGCCGACGAACCGACGGGAAACCTCGACAGCCGGACCTCGGTCGAGATCATGAGCGTGTTTCAGCAGTTGAATGAGGAGGCCGGGCTGACCATTGTGCTGGTAACGCACGAGCCGGACATCGCGCAGTACGCCAAGCGCATGATCGTGGTCAAGGATGGCCTGATTACCAGAGACGACTTGATTCGCGACCGCCGGAACGCAGCGGCGGATCTGGCGAAATTGAAACCTGTAGTGGATGAAGTTCTGGAGCAAACTATATGATTCTCCCAGTGATGAAAATGGCTTTCAGTGCGCTCGCCCGCAACAAGGTAAGGTCGGCGTTGACGATGCTCGGCATTATCATCGGCGTGGCCTCCGTGATCACCATGGTCAGCCTGGGGCAGGGCGCGCAGATTCAGGTGCAGGATCAGATCTCCAGCATGGGAACCAATTTGCTGATCGTCTCCGCCGGCAGCCAGCGGGGCGCCGGCGGCGTGCGCGCCGGCGGCGGAACAGCGTCTACCATCACGCTGGAAGATGTGGCGGCTCTTGGGCAGGCTCCCTCCGTATCCGCGGTGAGTCCCGGAGTGACGGCTTCCGTAACATTGGTCGCGGGCAACCAGAACTGGACCACCCGCGCCGAAGGCGTCGCCCCGACGTATCTTGCAATTCGCAACCGCGCGATCTCGGCCGGAACCTTCTTCACTGATTCCGACGTCCGTTCGGCCGCCCGAGTGGCCGTCGTGGGGCAGACCGTGGTGAACCAGCTAATGCTCGGATCGGAGGCCGTAGGCCAGATGATTAGAGTACGGAACCTGCCGTTCCGGATCGTGGGCGTGTTGACCGCCAAAGGGCAAAGCTCGTTCGGTCAGGACCAGGACGACACCGTGCTGATCCCTTATACGACAGCGATGAAAAAGCTGCTGTCTGCCACCTATGTGCCCACGGTCTACGTCTCTGCGGCAGACCCTGCTGCTACTACGCAAGCCGAGGCGCAGATCAACGATATTCTGCAGCAGCGGCACAGGAAACAAGCGGGGCAGGACCCGGATTTCAACGTCCGCAATCTCACTGATGTGGCCGACGCGGCGGAGTCCACCACGCGGGTAATGACGCTGCTGCTGGGTGGAATTGCGGGTGTTTCGCTCCTGGTGGGCGGCATCGGAATCATGAACATCATGCTGGTTTCGGTGACCGAGCGCACGCGGGAAATTGGCATCCGTATGGCTGTCGGCGCTCGCTCGAACGCGGTGCAGAATCAGTTCCTGATTGAATCGCTCGCGCTTGGGTTGGCCGGCGGGGTAATCGGAATTCTGCTCGGGTGCGGTGTCTCCCTGCTCGTATCCAAGATTGCCGCCTGGCCAAGCGCTATTTCACCGATGTCCGTGATTGTGTCCGCCGTCTTCTCGATGGCGATCGGAGTATTCTTCGGGTATTATCCCGCACGCAAGGCCGCGAATCTCGATCCCATCGAAGCCTTGCGGTTTGAGTAATCCCGCTTACGTAGTGGCGCAGCCGGGGTGACCGCACGGGCACAAGATATCGTTTGTACCGTCTGTGGTACCGGCGCCTTCACAGGCTGCGCCGCAGTAGTCACTGTCCTTGGATGCCATGCAGTTACAGCTCGGATGTTCGCACTTCTTTACATCTGCCATGATTGGTTCTCCTACAGACGTAGACCCGCTGGGGAGAAACTAGTTACGCTATGACTGCTTCTGGCGCCGCTTCCGGCTGGCGTTTCCGCCGCCGCGTCCAACCCTGTACCCGTTCCAGGTAAAGATAAATCACCGGCGTGATGTAGAGCGTGAGGAACTGGCTGACCAGAAGGCCGCCCACAACCGCGAGTCCCAGTGGCTGGCGTGCTTCGGCGCCCTCGCCGTACCCCATCGCGATGGGAAGCGTTCCAAACAGCGCCGCCACAGTGGTCATCATAATGGGACGGAACCGCAGCAGGCAGCCCTGCCAGATGGCTTCGCGCGAATCGACCCCCTGCTTCTGCGCGTCGATGGCAAAGTCGATCATCATGATGGCATTCTTCTTCACCACGCCGAACAGCATGATGATGCCGACAAAAGCATACAGATCAAGCTGCTTGCCGAAAATCTGCAGCGTCAGCAGCGCGCCGAAGACGGCCGAGGGCAATCCCGACAGAATCGTGATGGGATGAATGAAGCTCTCATACAGAATACCCAGCACGATGTAAATTACCAGCACCGCGACCAGCAATAGAATCGTCAGGTTCTGGAACGAACGCTGGAACTCTTTCACCGCGCCCTGGAACGTAGCGCTGATGGTCGCCGGCATGCGGGCCTCAAGGATAGCGTCCTCTACCTGCTGCGCGGCGTCACCCAACGACGCGCCGGGTTTCAGGTTGAAACCAATGGATACGGCCGGAAGCTGCCCGAAGTGACTGATGCTGAGCGGCCCCGTACTTCGTTTCATGCGCACCAGCGTGTCCAGAGGCACCAGCGTTCCCTGCGAAGAGCGGACGTGAATCTTCGACAAAGTGTCAGGATTCCGGCGGAACTCCGGCTGCAGTTCCAACATCACGGAATATTCGTTGGCGGCGGCGTAGATGATGGATACCATCCGTCCGCTGAAGGCGGAGGATAGGGCGTTCTGGATCTGCTGCGGGTTGACGCCGAGGGCGATCGCGCGGTCACGGTCGATGTCGATCATCACCTGCGGGCTGGCGATCTGCAGGTCGCTCGCGACGTCCTGGAAACCGGGCAGCGCGATCATTTTGTCCATGATCTTCGGCGCCCATTCATAGATTTCTTCCAGATTTACGCTTTGCAAAGTAAGCTGATAGAGCGCCGCTCCCCGCTGCGTGCTGCCGATGTTGATGGGCGGCGGATTTTGCATGAAAGTCTGGACCCCCGGCACCGCGGAGACCTTCGGGCGGAGATCCTGAATCACCTCGTCCACCGACAGGCTGCGCTCGGTGCGCGGTTTCATACGGCTGAAAAAGAAGGCGGAATTCCCGGCGGAAAGAAATGTTCCTACACCCGCAATGGCAGGGTGGGCCCGAACAATTTCCGCCACTTCATGTTGGTGCGCTGCCATCGACTCGAATGAGATGTCCTGTGGTCCGCGCACCGTAGTCATGAAAAATCCGCTGTCCGAGCTGGGAATGAAACCAGTGGGCATACTCATGAACAGATAAATCGTTCCGGCAAGCATAGCGAACGCGGTCATCAACGTCACGAACCGGAAGCGCATGGCAGCGTGCAGGGTGACTTCATACGCTTTTGCCATGCCGTTGAAGCCCGCCTCCAGCGCGTTATAGAGGAACCCGTGCCGCTTGTCATGGCTGTTTTTGAGGAAGCGGCTGCCGAGCATCGGCGTCAGCGTGAGGGATACAAAGCCGGAGATGAGAATCGCCACAACGATGGTGACCGAAAACTCATGCAGCAGCCGGCCGACAAGGCCTCCCAGGAACAGCACCGGAATAAAGACCGCAACCAGCGAGATGGTCATGGAGATGATAGTGAAGCCAATCTCCTTCGATGCCGAGTAAGCTGCCTCCATGCGCGTCTCGCCCATTTCCATGTGGCGCACGATGTTCTCCAGCATGACGATGGCGTCATCCACCACAAAGCCGACCGACAGGGTGAGCGCCATCAGGGAAAGGTTATTGAGGCTGTAACCCAGCAGATACATCACGGCAAACGTGCCAATGATGGAAAACGGCACTGCTGCCCCGGGAATCAGGGTGGCCGAAATGTTTCGCAGGAACAGGAAAATTACCAGTACAACCAGGCAAATGGTGAGAATCAGGGTGAATTCCACATCGCGTATGGAGGCGCGAATGGATTCAGACATATCGTTGGAAATTTCGAAATGGATGGCCGGCGGCACTTCGCGGCGGAACTGCGGCAAGAGCGCGCGAACCGCATCCACCACCTGCACGGTATTGGTGCCGGGCTGTTTCTGAACGGCAATGAACACGCCGCGGACGTTGTTGTACCATGCGCCCGATTTCTCATCCTCGACGCCATCGATCACCGTGCCAAGCTGTTGCAGACGGACCGGAGCCCCGTTGCGATAGGCGACGATAAGCGGACGGTACGAGGCGGCGTTGGGAAGCACACCGTTCGATTGCAGCGTAAATGCCTGGCGGTCCCCATCCAGACGCCCCGTGGGGAGATTCGTATTTCCGGCCTGGATGGCGGTCTGCACTTCATCGATGCCGATGTTGCGCTGCGCCAGTTCGTCGGGGTCCAGCTGGACACGCACCGCATATTTCTGCGCGCCGAAAATATCCACGCGCGCTACGCCTTCCACCATCGAAATACGCTGCCCCAGCAGGGTCTCGGCATATTCGTTTACCGTATAGAGCGGCAGCGTCGGCGAGTTCATGGTGATGAACAGCACAGGCCGGTCGCCCGGGTTCACCTTCTGGTAGCTCGGCGGGCGCGGCATGTTCGGTGGAAGTCTGCCCGCAGCCTTGGCGATCGCCGCCTGAATATCCTGCGCGGCGGCATCGATATTGCGGTCCAGAGAGAACTGAATGGTGATGGAAGTGGAGCTCTGCATGTTCACCGAACTCATGGAGTCGATGCCGGCGATGGTGGAGAATTCACGCTCCAGGGGCGTGGCCACGGCGGACGCCATCGTCTCGGGGTTGGCGCCGGGCAGAGCAGCCATCACCTGGATGGTGGGGTAATCCACACTGGGCAGCGCGGCTACGGGAAGGGCGCGGAACGCGATAGCGCCGAACAGCAGCATGGCGAACGAGATGAGCACCGTCATGATCGGACGGTCTATGAAAAGGCGGGAAATGTTCATAGCTTCAACTCCGGCACAGCATTCGACGGAAGGATTTTCACGCGCGAACCAGGAGCGAGACGAAGGTGACCGTCCGTAACCACGACTTCACCGGGAGCGAGGCCGGACTCGATAATCATTCGTCCGCCTACGTCGCGGCCCGTTGTTACCGTTCGCGGCTCCACGGTGTCGCCCTTTTTGACTACATAAACGAATTGACTCTTCTGGCCGACCTGCACCGCCACACCGGGAATGACGGTAGCATTCGCGATCGATTCCAGCAGCAGCACGACGTTGACAAACTGGCCGGGCCAGAGCACTCCGTCTTTGTTGTCGAAAGCCGCCTTCAGGCGAATGGTGCCGGTAGTCGGGTCCACTGCATTATCGATGACGATCAGTTTCCCGGTGGCAGAGTGCGTGGGATCGTCCTTCACCGAAACGCGCACCGGCAGATTCCGCGACGCATTCAGCCGCCGGATCGTCGCAAGATACTGCTCCGGCACATTGAACATCACGTTCATCGGCGAAAGCTGATGGATGGTGACCAGTGCGGAAGCACCGTTGGCGCCCACCAGGTTCCCGGCATCCACCAGGCGGTTCCCCGTGCGGCCGGCAATGGGCGCGCGCACTTCACAATACGCGATATCGAGCTTCGCTTTTTCAATCGCCGCCTGATCGCTCTGAATGGCGGCGCGGGCACTTTCAATTGCCGCTTGGGAGCTGCGAACGGATTCCTTATACACATCCGCGTTGGTTCGCACCTGCTCCGACTGCGAGCGGGAGACCACGCCGGACTTGGAAAGATCGTCGTAACGGGCCGCTTCCGCATCCGCGTTTTTCGACTGCGCAATGTCACGGGCCATGGCGGCTTGAGTCTGCCGCAGTTGCGCCGTATCCCGAGCCAGGGTGGCTTCCGCCTGGCGCAATGACTCGCGGTAGGAACGCGAATCGATCTCAAACAACAGCGCGTCCTTGGCGACGTTCTGCCCTTCAGTGAAATGGATTTTCAGTATCTGGCCGGCGACCTGTGACTTCACCTGTACCGTTTCAGAAGCATCGGCCGTGCCGACTACACGAATCTCAAACGGAATTGTTTCCTGGGTGGCAGTGGCGACGGTGACAGGGACCGCGGGGGGACCCTGGTTGGCCGCGACAGGCGCAGCCTTCTGTTTGCATCCCGTTAGGAAAGCCAGACCAATGAGCGCAGTTGTACTGACTGCTTTTTTGAAGGAAGGGACCATGCTGTCATCTGCCAGTGTACCGCTCCCGCCCGGAGCAAAGTGGACCATGAGTCTCTGACGTTGACGGATAGGCTAAGGTTATGGCTGGAAATGCTATACGCGATGGAACCGTTCTTCGGCCGCGAGGCGGTGTGACGTGAAGAGTGAAAATGAGAACCCGCCGGACTTTCAGTAAGGACTTGCCCAGAAGGGACGTACCAAACCAACAACCTCTTCAAATGTTCTTCCGCGGCGGGCAATCACGCGGAAATCAAACTGGAATCCCGGAAACCTGTGAATAATTTCCTTCTCGCGGGAATAGACTTTGCGATAAATCGAATCATCATCGTCTCGCGCGACGACTGTGACAACCTCTAAACAGTCGCCCTCGTGGCGCAGGTAGACCCGCTCCACTCCCGCGATGTCTGAAAAGGCCGCAGCGAAACTCGTTGTAGCCATCACGGTCGGAAACCTCCTTCAGCACGGGTATGCTAAATATGTGTAGGCAGCCACCGGTAATTCTCAAACAAAAGCACCCTAGAAACGCTGACACAAATTGGGACGGATCTCGTGAGTCCTCGCCATCACGCCCCGACCCGCATCGAGCGTTTCCTCAGCGAATAGCGGAAAGTTCTACACCAGGCGGAAACAATCCTCGGCCGGGATAGTCTGTGAAATATCCCCAAGCTCTTTGAATTGTCCGATGAGTGTTTCCCAACGCTCCCGGGACATAGTGCCGAGCCCGCTGCTCCGCGTCGCGTCCGTTTCAATAAACGGCTTCTGCACTTCCGCCACTTCGGTGAACGTCGCCAGGTCCATGGTTGGATTCAACTGGTTCATCTGCTGGTTGACCGGCTTGGGGTCATCCAGGTACGCACGCCACCCTTCCCGCACGGCCGCGACCATAGCCTTTGCGGTTTCGGGATGCTTGCGTAGCGAATCTCCGCTTACCGCCAGCACGGTCGTATACGGGTTATAGCCAATGTCGGAGACCGCGAACACTTTCACCGCGGCGCCCTTCCGCCGCGCGGCAATCGGCTCCGACGTCAAAAAGCACTGCTGGGCAAACTTCTCATCGTGCAGGAAAGAAGTGATGTCTCCGCCGGGCGAGGGCACAACTTTCACGTGGCTGAAATCAAATTTCCGTTTCATCAGGCGCGCAAATGGCAACCCGCTTTCAATGGCCAGAGTCCCGTCTTTCAACACATCGCCAATCGCTGTCAGGTTTCGCGAAGCATGCGCCATAATTCCCGTGGGACTGTCCTGATAGACGGCGAACAGCGCCACCACATCGTTGCCTTTACTTCTGGCAAGAATCACCTCATCTGCGGAAACAATTCCAAAATCCACCGATCCGGCGCCAACCATCTGCACCGTTGGCGTCCCCGTGCCTCCCGGAAGAATCTCCACCTGCAGGCCGTGCTTCGAATAAGGCGCCGCATAGAAGCCTCCGAATTCCGGCTCGGGCTTCCAGTTCAGTGCCAGCTTAGTGCCTGCCGGCTTACCGCACGCGGTCAAGAGCCCAAGCGCGGGCAAGGTTTTCAGAAAGGATCGCCGCTCCATTCTTTGCGAAGTCATTTCATGATTGTCGCTCACCGCGGTAAGTTGCCTGGCCATCTTCACTCGGCCTGTTCGGAAGCATGCCAGCGCCGCAGCATCAGGTAGCTCAACAGATTGATCAATCCGAACAGACCCAGCCCCAGCAGACTGGCCAGCAGAACCGCGGCCGACACCTTATCGATGCGCTGCTGGGTGCGGGCGATTTCCACTACTGAACCCAGTCCTCCGCCGGCGATAAATTCGCCCACGATGGCGCCGATGACCGCCAGGCCGGCCGAGACGCGAAGCCCCGTGAACACCTGCGGCAGTGCCGCCGGAAGGCGCAGTTTGAACAAAGTGACCAGCGGCGATGCGCCGTAAAGCTTGAACAAATCGCGCAGGGACGGGTCCGTCGAAAGGATGCCGCTCAGGGTGTTGGCGATCACCGGAAACACCGACGCCACAAAGGCCGAGGCAATGACGGTCCGGATGCCAAATCCGAACCAGATCACCAGCAGGGGAGCTACTGCGATCAGCGGCACGGTCTGGAAGAAAATCGCGTAAGGATAGAACGCCCGCTGCACGCCTCGCGAGGAGGACAGTATCACCGCGCTCGCAATCCCCAGCAGCGCGCTCATCACGAAGCCCGCCAGCGCCCCCGCGGAAGTGGACAACAGAGCCTGCACCAGTTCCACGCGGCTGTCGATCATCGCGCGGACAACCGCGGAAGGCGCCGGCACCAGGTAGGCGCGCACGAAGCCTTCCCGGACCAGCAATTCAGCCGTCAGCGTAAAAAACACAAGAGGAATCAGCGGCGGCAGCAGTGTCTTCCTCATTCTTCAATCGCTCCCAGTAAGATCTTCATCTCCTGTCCCAGCCGCGGATCGCCGCGCAGGTCATTGCTGCGGACCGCGGGCAATTCCAGTCTGCGGTCCAGCTTGATGTCGCCGCCCCTTCTTCCCAGCACCACGGCCCGGTTCGCCAAAAAGGCGGCCTCGGACACGGAGTGCGTCACGAAAATCACCGTCATACCGCGCCGCTGCCATAGGTCGCGAAGCTGCACGTCCAGATGGAAGCGCGTGATTTCATCCAGCGCCGCGAAGGGCTCGTCCAGCAGCAGCAGCCGCGGCTCCGTCACCAGCGCCCGCGCCAGCGAGACCCGCATGCGCATGCCGCCCGATAGCTCGGCCGGATAGCGCTCCAGGGCATCCAGCAAGCCCACTTGCTCCAGCGCGGCGCGGGCCTTTTCGTCCCGCCTCGCTTTCGCCTCACCCATCAATTCCAGCGGCAAGGCGGCGTTAGCCAGTACGTTGCGCCAGGGTAACAGGTGCGCATCCTGGAATACGAAGGCGGTCTGGAAGCGCTCAGCGTCCGGCTCCAGGCGGATCTGCCCGGCGTTGGGCGCGGAAAGCCGCGCGATCATGCGCAGCAATGTCGATTTTCCGCAGCCGGAAGGCCCCAGCACGGCCAGGAATTCGCCCGCCTCGATCCGCAAGTCCATACCGGCGATTACCGCGCGCTGGTTATCAAACACGCGCCGCACACCTTCCAGGTAGACGGCCACCCCTCCGCTGATTGTGGTTGTCACCCTTCTAGCATGCCCGACTTTTGCCGCATTGGTTGCCGGGCCCTTGCCTGAACCGGTGCCGGCAAGACGCCGGTTGAATAGTGGTAAGGTGTCTACTAAGGTACTACGCGCGATGTAAGTATTTCGCCCACCTTACGCCCTAAGTACGTCTAATGAAAGTGAACGCCTCTGAACTTTGGAAGAAACTCCGCACGCGACTCTGGTTACACCGTCGTCTCGCCAGTGCCGCGGCAGTGGTCTTTCTGCTTTTATTGGTAATACTTGCAGTGGGTTACCGCCGTCTTTCCAAGGACATCGATGCGAAACTCGCCGCTGGCGGTCTGGGAGAGGGAACCATCCTCTACTCGGCGGCCATGGTGGTTGCCCCGGGCGATCTCATCACGCGCGAGATTCTGGTCCGTGATCTGCGGCTGGCAGGCTACTCCGACAGCACTTCAAACCCCGTCGGATGGTATCGCCTGGAAGGTGCGGACATCGTCATTCATCCCGGGAACGATTCCTTCTTCCGCAATGTGCCGGCCCGCATCCGGTTCGAAGGCGCGAAGATAGCCGGAATTGTCGCCGGACCCGGCGACGCACCAGTCGACGATTACGCTCTGGAACCGCAGATGCTCGCGCGAATCGAAGATGGCGAATTACAGCGCCGCCGCCCGATTCAATTCTCAGAGATCCCAAAAAGCCTCCTCGATGCTCTCCTTTCGGTCGAGGACAAGCACTTCTTCAACCACATTGGTTTCGATCCGCTGCGCCTCATGAAGGCTGCCATCGTAAACCTCCGGACCGGAAAAAGGCAGCAGGGCGGGTCCACCCTGACCATGCAACTGGCAAGAAATCTATACCTCGAGCCGGAGAAGACGTGGCTGCGCAAGATCCAGGAGCTTTTGATCGGGGAGACCCTGGAACTTAAGCTCTCCAAAAGGGAGATTCTGCAAGCCTACGTCAACCAGGTCTACCTGGGCCGGCGTCACACCATGGGGCTTCACGGCTTCGGTCAGGCCGCGGAAACGTACTTCGGGAAAGACCTGCGGCAGATTACTCTGCCACAGGCCGCGCTGCTGGCCGGACTGGTGCAGAGACCAAGCTACTTTGATCCTACGCGCCATCCCGAGCGGGCCGTGGCCAGGCGAAATCTTGTACTATCCCTGATGCAGCAGAACGGCTTGATCAGCGAAGCGGACCGCGCGAAGGGTGCGGCGAGTCCGATCGGCATCGTGCCGGCCGTGGCGCGGTCGAGTGACGCTCCCTGGTTCGTGGAATTGGCCGCGGACGATTTGCAATCGCGCGAAGACGCCCCGCAGAAGGGCCGCGTGTATACGACGTTGGACCCCGTGCTGCAGCGCGATGCGGTGGAGGCAGTCCAAGTCGGAATGAAGGAAGTAGATGCCCGCCTGAAGCGCACCCGGGATGGCGCCATCCCGCAGGTTGCCTTAGTCGCGCTCGACCCGCACACCGGGGAAGTCAAGGCCCTGGTGGGCGGGCGCAATTTCTCCGACAGCCAATTCAACCACGGAACTGCCCTGCGCCAGCCTGGTTCCGCCTTTAAGCCGTTCGTCTACGCCGCAGCTTTGACTTCCGGCCGGGGCGGCCACCCAATGACTCCGTCCACTACCGTGCTCGACGAGCCGACGACGTTTGTTTTCGAAGGGCAGGAATATCAGCCATCCAACTTCGGGGACCACTTCTACGGAAAAGTCACGCTGCGCGATGCGTTGGCTAAATCCATGAACGCCGCCGCCGTTTCCGTCGCGGAACAGGCAGGTTATCGGCAGGTTTTGAATATGGCGCACGAGGCGGGGTTTAACAGTAATATGCGCGCCACCCCGGCCCTGGCCCTGGGAGCCTATGAAGCGACGCCGCTGGAAGTAGCGGGAGCCTACACCATTTTTGCCACGGGCGGCAGCTACGTTCATCCCACTTTCATCTCCGAGGTGCGGTCGGGCGCCGGCAAGCTGCAGTACCACGCCCAGCCGGAGACTCACCCCGCGCTGAACCCCTCCGTAGCGTTCCTGATGGAAAGTATGTTGACCGAAGTCATGCGCACCGGAACAGGGGCGGCCGTCCGTTCGAAAGGATTCACGGTTCCTGCGGCGGGCAAGACGGGCACCTCCAGAGACGGATGGTTTGCCGGCTACATCTCGAACCTGATATGCGTAGTCTGGGTTGGTTTTGACGACAACCGCGACCTCAATCTGGAGGGCGCGAAATCGGCGCTGCCCATCTGGGCGGAATTCATGAAACGGGCTTCCCGGCGAGGCATGTACCGGCAGAACCTGCTTCCGGTACCGTCTGGAGTTGTGTCCGCCATGATCGACGGCACTTCGGGAATGTTGGCCGGTCCCCTTTGTACAAATGTGCGCCGGGAATATTTTCTGGCGGGAACTCAACCCAGGGAAGTCTGCCCGCATGATGACTTCGAGGAGAGCTTCATAGAAGCGGTACCGGCATCGACGTCTTTGGTCTCGGCGCCAAAACCGGATTAAGAGGAGGAAGATGAAAATAATAACTTGTTTCTGGGCTGTTTTCTGCGTCGCTGCCGCCGCGGCCGAGAATAGCGACAAACCTTCTCCGGTGCATTACAAATCCTCGACCGCTCCGGCGCAGAGTCAGAGGAAGCCCGCGCCTCCGTCCAGCGCTGCGGCGGAGTCTTCGCGTAACCGGGTTGCCGACGGTACATCCCCGGGACGGCGTTCCGAAGTGCCGCCGGCACAGATGGTAAACGGCCTGCAAACGGGCACCGCCTGCTTCTACGGAGTCAAAGCAATGGATGTTGCCGCTGGGAAGCCGCAAGCAAGTGAGCAGGAACTGAGAGCCGCGCACGCCTCGCTGCCGCTTGGATCCCGGGTGCAGGTCACCAATACGGTGAACGGCCGGACGGTCCAGGTGACAATCACCGATCGAATTGCTCCGGACGATGACCGAATCATCAGCGTCAGCCGTTCGGCCGCGGAACAACTCGGATTCGTGAGCGCGGGAACCGCCCGCGTGAAGCTGGAATTGTTAAACGGCGCCTCACGGATGTAGCTTCATGTCCGGCCACTGCGCTGCCGTGCGTCCACCAGCGCTGACGGCGGTGGAGTCTAACACCTGCTTGCACCTTGAGACGGCCCGGCAACGCGCGATATACTGTTCCCTGCCATGCTTCAGCACCTGCCTCCGAATCGATCCTCTCGACGGCGATTTTTTGAAGGTTCAATCACCGCGATGGCAGCAGCCTCATTTGCGCCGAAACTCACCGCCGCAACGGACCGCCAAGAGATTCGCCTCTGGTCAGGCGTCGCCCCAGGGTCGGAAACTTGGACCAGGACAGAAGTGCGTTTCAACGATCCGGCGTCAGGCGGCGAATCGATCCGCAATGTAGTCGATCCAACCATCACCGTATATCGTCCCACGAGCACGCCGAATGGGACTGGAATCATTGTTGGCCCAGGTGGAGCCTTCCATGTTCTGTCATGGCAGAAAGAAGGAATCGAGATCGCAGAGTGGCTCAACAGCAAGGGCATTACTGTTTTCCTGCTAAAATTCCGACTCGCGGATACAGGAAAGACGGAGGCGGAGTACAGAGCAACCATGAACAGGGTTTTTCGCGATGCCAGAACCGATTTCGATAAAGCATATCAAGCTATGCTCGTGCACGCCCGCATAGCACACGCTGATGGGTTTAAGGCAATGGAGATAGTCCGCGAGAGATACGCGGAGTGGAACCTCAAACCGGACCGAATCGGCATTATGGGCTTCTCCTCTGGTGCTGGTGTTGCGGTTGCTGTTGCCACAAAACAGGATGCCCGCAGCAGGGCTGACTTTGCGGGCTCAATCTACGGCCCTACAACTGCGCCAGCCGCAGTTCCCCCCGATGCACCGCCCCTTTTCATTGCCTGCGCTACGGATGACCGTGTACTGCCAGTCTCCGGTAATCTCGAAGCCGCTGCTGCCTGGGGCAGGGCGGGGCGGCCGGTTGAAATACACGTCTTCGAGAAAGGCGGTCACGGTTTCGGTATGCGTCCCCGAGGCTTGCCTGTTGATAGCTGGCCATCGCTCTTCGAGCACTGGCTCGAAAATCGTTTGCCGGGATCAATCTCTAAGTGAGCCGAGCCTCATCTCAGTCAGTGAATTCGTCGCCCGTAGCGAATTGATTTCGAGAATCCTCTCCATCTGTGTGCGGAGCCGATTCAACGGCCGGAAGTTGCCGCCGCTGCGCTACACCCGCCGGTGTCCATCGTTGCGCCAACAACCGTAGAATTTCCGCCGTCCCGGCACTTTTCGAGACCGGGGATGCCGATCAGAACGATGCCAACCTCGCTGGGTGTCGAAGATGGCCCGTACTTGCTCAAGGACGGGCCCAGGCGAAGGAGGTCGGCTCCGGTGATGCGGCCGTGTTCGAGTGTTTCAACAACCGCCGTCAACTGGTTTCGCGATGGTCGAGTTCTGACATCTCGCCATATGGGCGACGGCACGGTCCGGGTGTGGGACCCACTGATCACGTGGACAAATCTACTGCTGGTGGAGAACTTTCGGTGGGCGTAACAAAAAAGAAGGATGGCGGAGAGACAGGGATTCGAACCCTGGATAGAGTTTCCCCTATACACGCTTTC